>JBBSTI010000163.1:0-6870 GCA_038236005.1 Mycobacteriales bacterium
GAGATATTTCGCGGTCTCAGTGTCGCTCGTTAGGATGCGCCCGCTGAAGGCGATCACCTCCCCGACATCGTTGCAGATCGGGAACATGAGTCGGCCGCGGAAGCGGTCGTAAACGTCGCTCTCCGGCCGGTCCGCGTCGCGCAACGGCAGCTCCTCGGCCGGTCCGCGTCGCGGAACGGCAGCTCCTCGGCCATCCACTCGTCCCAGAACCGGGCCGCCTGTCGGCAGCACGCGCGCTCGGGCGGTCACCGCGAGCGCGCCTCAGCCGCGCGCAGCGTGTCAGCCATGGCTGCCAGCCCGACGAGGCTCGCCGGGGACAGGCCGGCGACCCGTGCGGTCAGCGCGCGGACCTGCTCGTCTCGCAGCGCCGCGACGAGCACCAGCTCGTCCTCCAGACGTCGTGACGTCTGGTCGTCGAAGAAATAGCTCGGCGGCACGCCGAAGAACCCACCGAGCAGCTCCAGATGCCGCTTGGTCGGGTTGTCGCGCTGGCCTTTGCGCAGCAGGTAGAGGTAGGCGGGCGAGACCCCGCCCTCGTCCCGTTCGTTGATCGCCCTCGCGACCTCTTCCGGGCTGTACGGCCCGCGGTCGGTCGGGTGGACGGTCGCGAACAAGTGGTTGATCTTGCGCGCCAACGAACCGTCCGCCGTCATCAGGAGCCCGACGAGGAGGCGGGCCAGTATTCGACGAAGCGTCCGTCGACGGCGTGCGGGAGGTCGTTGCCGAAGAAACTCAGCTTGCCCTCGGCCGCGCCCGGGCTACCGCCCCACAGCTCGTTCAGCCAGCGTGCGTCCAGCTCGTTGGTCTGCTCAGCACTCATGCGGCAGCCTGGCCTGCGGAACGTCGGCGGGTCAAGCCGGATGCGTGACCAGGCCAGGCCCCGTGCGGTAAGGCGCAGCGGCGGCTGATCGGGCGCCGATCTCATCGGCGAGCGGGTCAGCCTGGCGGTCACCGGGGCCACCACGGACGGCCAGATCGTCACGTCGGCACGGCCGGGGTCCGGCTGGTGACGATCATCGCCTGAGCATCGTGCCGCGCTGACGCCGTGAGCGTCAGTCACTGGGCGGCGCTGACCTGTGCAATCAGCAGGATCATGCTCACCATGAAGAGGGCGTCCATCAAGACCCTCCTCGTCGTTCCGCGGGTGAGACGGCGATCCTTGCAGGTCCGCCTCGTGCGCGGACCGGACTCAGCAGTCGTCGACGCGAACCCCGTCGCAACGTCGCATGCCCGCAGACACATCCTCGACCGACCCGCAGCCATGCTGATGAGGTGCGAGCGCTGCGGCCGAACCGGGTGCTGGACCTGCCCTCCGGGCTGTGGGTGCTCGACGCCTTTCAGCCGGTGGCGGCGATCCTGGACCCGGACGGCACGGTGCGACGCCTGGTCTCGTGGCCGGAGCTGCCGCCGGCGCTCCGCATCGAGCCGTGGCCGGCTCCCCGGGTGTGCTCCGACGGTTCCGGGCTCTGGACCCAGCAGCAGTCGTCCGGACCGCTCGTCCGCGTCGGCGTCGACGGTGTGACGACGACCGCCTGGACCGGTGGGCTGCTGCTCGCGGCCTGCGGGCCGGACGTCGTCTGGTGCGGTCCCGAACCACGCCGGCAGGAGCTCGTCGACGGCCCCGACCCGCACCCCGCCGGAGGCGGCGGCACGGACCGGCTGCTGCGGGTGGCTGCCGACGGGGCCTGCGCGAGCGTGTTCGTCGACCGGCCGGTGCGGGCCCTGAGCACTGACGCGCAGGGCCTGCTCGTGCAGGTCGACCTCGACGGCTGGACGCTGGAGCACCTCGGTGCCGAGCTCTGCGGCGATTGTTCGACGAGCTGGCCCGACCCGACCCGCCGCAGCACGCGGACATCCAGCTGATGGAGGACCTCGACACCCGGAACCTGCCGCCGGCGAGCCAGGCGCACGACGGCGTCCTGGACGTCTAGCGCGAGTGGGTCCTGGACGGGCCCACACGCGGGGAGGAGAGTGCGGGCGTGTGCTTCTCCCTGCAGGCCGACCTGGTCGCGGGCGCCGTGCTCGTGCCGGTCGCGGCTCTCGCACTGCGGGAGGTGCGCACCCGTCGCGAGCTGCCGTTCGCCCTGCTTCCCACCGTGTTCTGCCTGCACCAGCTGATCGAGGTGTTCGTCTGGCTCGGGCTCGACGGGCGGGTCCCGGGCTGGGTGCAGTCGACGGCCGCGCTGGCGTACGTGCTCATCGCCCTGCCCCTGCTGCCGCTGCTCGTGCCGATCTCGATCGTCCTGCTCGAGCCCCGTGGGGCCCGCGCCAGGGTGGCACCGTTCGTCGTGCTGGGCGCGGTCGTCGCGTCCGTCCTGGCGTACGCCGTGCTCGACGGCCCGATCGAGGTGACCCGGCTCGACCATGCGCTCGGCTACAGCGTCGACCTGTCGGCGGCCCCGCTGTGGGCGGTGCTCTACGTCGTGGCCGTGATCGGCCCGGCGCTGCTGTCCGGCTACCGCTCGATCGTCGCCTTCGGCGTGCTCAACCTGGTCGGCCTGACCGTCGTCGGCGTGCTCTACACACAGGCGTTCGCGTCGCTGTGGTGCGTGTACGCGGCGCTGGCCAGCGTGCTGGTCCTGGTGCACCTGCGGCGCCGTCGGCGACTGCCCGACCCGCACCGGCTCGGCGGCAGCCCGCACGTCAACCGGACGGCCGCCACCACCCGCGTCTAGGTAGCGCCCCGCAAGCCCGCCGAGCCCACACATGATCAACCGCGACTGACCGTCGAGACACGACGGCGCGTCGCGACGCGTTCTCGTTCTGATCATGGGGCCGGGTCGGGCGCTGGCCGGGCAGAGGCGAGAGGCACACTTGCCTTAGCCCACCGGTCCGACGTCGAGGAGAACCATGTCCGAGCAGAACCAGCCCGTACGCACCCTGGTGCACCCATGATCATCGCTGTCGTGGGGGCCGGGACGATCGGGCTGTCATGGGCCGGGCTGTTCGCCGCACACGGCCACGACGTACGGATCACCGACCCGCGCGAGGACCTCGCCGAGGTCGTGAGCGCAGGCCTCGCGGAGCTGGCCAACGTGCTGCCCGGCGACTGGGCGAAACGGGTGACCGTGTCGGCCTCGCTGGAGGAGGCGGTGACCGGCGCCGACGTCGTGCAGGAGAACGGCCCGGAACGCCGCAAGCTCAAGCGGGAGCTGTTCGTGCGGATCGAGGAAGCCTGCCCGCCCGACGCGCTGCTGCTGTCGTCGACGTCGGGGATCATGCCCAGCGAGATGAGCGTCGACATGGTCGATCCCGGCCGGGTCGTGGTCGGTCATCCGTTCAACCCGCCGCACGTCGTGCCGCTGGTCGAGGTGGTTCCCGGTCCGCGTACGCCTGCCGAGACCGTGGATGCGGCGGTCGCGTTCTACGCCTCGCTGGGCAAGGCGCCGGTGGTCCTGCAGAAGGAGATCGGCGGCTTCGTCGCGAACCGGCTGCAGTCGGCAATCTTCCAGGAGGCGGTGCACCTGGTGCTGTCGGGCGTCGTCACGGCCGAGGAGCTCGACCGGGTGGTGACCGAGTCGGTCGGGGTGCGGTGGGCGACCGCCGGACCGTTCGAGAGCTATCACCTCGGCGGCGGCCCCGGCGGGATCCGGCACCTGCTCGAGCACCTCGGCCCAGGCATGGTCAGGCGCTGGGCCGACCTCGGCAGCCCCGAGCTGACCCCGGAGGTGGTGGAGCAGATCTCGGCCGGCACCGAGGCGCGCTTCGCCGACCGTTCTTTCGAGCAGCGCAGCGCCGATCGCGACGCTGCCCAGCTTGCGGTCATCGCCGCCCGCGACGCGGCCCGGGACGCGCAAGGCTGAGCAAGGGCGACGCGCCGGGGCTGACCACATGCGCCGGCACACGTTGTCCTCGCCGCCGGCACGAGGTCCCACGCGCCGCGGCAACCCAGCCCGGTCAGCGGCCGGTCCACACCGGCGGACGCTTCTCGATGAACGCCGTCACGCCTTCGCGGGCGTCGTCGCTGTCGCGGGCCCGGACCATCGCCTCGGTGCTGCGCCGCCACGCCTCGTCGTCGTCGATCCGCAGCGCGTCGCGCGCGATCGCGAGGCTCTCACGCACCGCTAGCGGAGCGTTTGCGCAGATCCGCGCAGCCAGCTCTCGGGCCCGGGGGAGCACCTCATCCGGCTCGACCACGTGGTTGACCATCCCGAGCCGGTGGGCCTCCTCCACCCCGAGCCGGTCGGCGGTGAGGATCAGCTCGATCGCCCGGGCCGACCCGATCACCCGCGGCAGCCGGAAGAGCCCGCCGGCGGCCGCGACGATCCCGCGCGTCACCTCGGGCAGCCCGAAGGCGACGTCGGTGCCGGCGACGATCAGGTCGCAGGACAGCGCCAGCTCGGTGCCGCCGGCGAGCGCGAAACCGCGCACGGCGGCGATCATCGGCTTGGTACGGGGATAGCGCACGAATCCCGCAAATCCGCCGACCGGCGTCGCCAGCTCCGCGGACCGTCCCGCGCCGAGCGACTTCAGGTCGGCGCCGGCGCAGAAGGTCGCGCCGGTCCCGGTCAGGATGCCGACCCACACGTCGTCGTCGGCCTCCATCCGGTCCATCGCCGCGGCCAGCGCCGTCGTGAGCTCGGGGTTCACCGAGTTGCGCGCCTCGGGACGGTTCAGGGTCAGCGTCGCGACGTGGCCGTCGACCTCGTACAGAACCTCGCTCATGAGCCCTCCAGGTAGTCGTGCACCAGGGCCGGTCGCCCCAGCACGAGGTCGGTGAGGATGTGGGTGGCCGACACGATCTCGCGCACCGGCAGGTCGGCGAGCGGCGCGCTGACGTGCTCGAACAGCTGCAGCCGCGCCGGCCCGCTCCACGCGCCCTTGATCGTCATCTGGGTGATCTGGCTGCGCACCAGCTCGCAGATCCGGGGCTTGCGGTCGAAGCCGGGCAAGAGCTTCAGCCCGTACGTCGGAGCCCCGATCTCGGCCCGCGCGTCTTCCTCGCTCAGCTCGTGGTGCTTGTAGCCCATCGTCGCGGTCGCGACCCGGATCGAGCCGTAGTCGAGCGTGCCGACCAGCGTCTCGCTCTCGACGGACAGCGCCGGCGCACCGAGCTTCTTCGGGAACGCACTGATCTCGCGGCCGCTCGCGATCGAGGCGAGCGAGTCGACGTACATGCAGTGCAGGTAGTCGGCCGGCTCACCCTCGTGCTCGACCCGGATCACCTGACCGCACTCCAGGAACGACCCGAGCCCGGTCACGTCCGGCATGCGCATGACCTCGAAGCGCACCAGCGGGTCGACGACGACGAGCGGCTCCGGCACGATCCGCGCCAGCGCCTCGGGGTCGGTGCGGTAGGTGATGTTGAGATACTCGCGGTCGGTGAAGCGGTAGGGCCCGCCCGGCGGGTAGGCCGGCGCCCCTAGCGGGGTCGTCAGCTGTCGGCGCACCTGTTCGGCGTCCATGCGTCATTCCTCCTGGTGCTCGTCCTGGCGTGGTCTGCGCAGCATGCCTGCCTGCTCGGCCAGGGATCGCGCCAGGGTCTCAGTGCGGGCGACCAGCCCGCTCCTTGCGGGCCCGGCAGGCACCGGGCTGACCGAGGCGAGCCAGTCGGCGAACAACCGGTGAGACAGGTCGGGCCGCTCCAGCAGGTAGAGGTGCCCCGCGTCCGGCACGAGCTCCAGGCGCGCGCCCGGGATCGCCCGGGTCAGCTGGCGGGCGTTCGCCGGCGGGGTCAGCGCGTCCTGCGCGCCGTGCAGCACCAGCGTCGGGGCGGTGATGCGTCCCAGCCGGGCGCGGGTGTCGTGGAAGGAGGCGGCCGTCAGGTGGCTGAGCTTGCCGCGGGCCGAACCCGGGTGCTGGCCGAGCAGCCCGAGGTAGTGGCGCGTCAGAGCCGGCTCTCGAGCCCGGAAGCCTGGCGTGAACAGCGCTCGCGCGACCAGCTCTGCCCGCAGCCGCGCCGGGGCACCGATGCTGGTCAGGGCTGCCGCGATCCGCGGCGAGGGCAGCACCGACCACGGCCCGCCGTGCGTGGTGCCGCCCAGCACGAGTGCCCGCACCCGGTCGGGGAAGCGCAGCGCCAGCTCCTGCGCCACCATCCCGCCCATCGACAGGCCGTACACGTGGGCGCTGTCGATCTCGAGCGCGTCGAGCAGGCGGACGGCGTCGAGCGCCAGCTCCGGGATCGACGTCGCCCGCCAGGGTGCGGGGGAGCGGCCCGCGCCGCGGTTGTCATAGCGGATGCAGTCGTGGTCCTCGGCGTACCGCCCGATCACGGGGCTGAAGATCTCGCTGCTGATCCCGAGCCCGGTGATCCACAGCAGTGGCTCGCCGCGGCCCTCCCGGACGACGTGCAGCCGGGTCGCCGTGACGCCGTGACCGATCTTGACCAGCGTCATCAGAACTCCTCCGTCCACGTGCCGCCCCCCTCCTGGTGGTGGGTGACCCGGCTCACAGGCTACGGTTCAGTCATGGGAAAGCCGCTGTGGAGAAAGGCGTACGACGCCGTCGAGCGCCCGGTCGGCAGCCGGCTCGAGTCGGCGGTGCAGACCGACCGGTTCGCCGACGTCGCGGGCCTGCTGATCGGTGCGCGGGCGTCACTGTCCCGTCAGGTCGAGCGCAGCACCCGCCAGGCGCTGCACCGGGTCAACCTGCCGGCCGCCAGCGACGTCACTCGGCTGCGCGAACAGGTCGCCGCCCTAGACCGCAGCATCAAGCAGCTCGACGACTCCCGACGGCGCGCTGCCCTCACCACCACCCCTGCAGGAGGCCCTGATGGCGCTGACGACCGACCCGGCCGATCTCGTGAACAGGGTGCGCCGCGACGTCGGGCGCAACCTGTCAAGAGCACGCAACGGCGTGAAGTACGTGACCGGGATCGACCGGCCCGAGGTCGGGACGACACCTAAGGACACCGTCTGGCGGCGCGAC
>JBBSTI010000164.1:0-6816 GCA_038236005.1 Mycobacteriales bacterium
CGACACCGTCGCCGTCCAGCTCAACGGCAGACCGAGAAGACGACACGAATATCAAACCCCCGCGGAAAGACTCGACCAGCTATTGTCGACAACAGCCGCGTGACGCACTCACCGCTTGAAACCGCCCTGTCCTGGCTCGCATGGGGGTCGCGTCGATGGCGGCCTGGAATGCCTGCGAGAGGTGCGCTCAGGCCTGCTGCCTGCTGCCATAGCGCTACCGGGCAGCTTCGCCGGAGGTGCCCAGAACCGAGCCGATGAAGGTCCATGACTGATCGCGAGGACGGCGTCGGCGTTGACCCGTGCGCGCGCCTTCCCCGAGCCGCGCGCACAGATGTGTCCAGTCCCAACCGCGCTGCCCTTGGCAGGGAAGATCAATCGAGTGCATCGGTGACAGGGGTCGTCGGACGAACCAACGACCAAGCCGTCGCGTTGTCGCAGTTCAATACGTACTTACGTGTGTCCTTGGGGGACTTGAACCCGCCGCGAGCAACCCCGCTGACCTGCACGTTCGACGTTAGCGCAGCTACCAGCACCGGGCTGCTCCGGGTAGCTCCGGACTGCACCGGGTTGCCCCGCCGATGTTGGGCCGCGGGCCTCACGGATGATCAAGAAAATCGGGGGAGCCCACCGCGCTCGGCACCAACCCGGCTGAAGGCGACGGGCGGGATGTCGCCGTAGCGGAGTGCCGTGAGCTCAGCGATGTCTCGGGCGATGTGCCCGCAGGATGCAGCGCACGCGGTCTCGACGTGGGGTGGCGTTCCGGCCATGCCTCAGTCGAGGGCCCTCGTCGCGGGCGGCCTCTCTTGACCTTGGGCGCGCGTTCTGGCCGTTCCAAAGGTCCTTCGGTCGCGCCGCACCAAGGACGCCGGGCTTGGCGTCACGCGAAAGCATCAAAGATGGGAGAGGGCCGGTGTGCGGGCGTCGTCACGGCTGCCGGGTGATGTGGGCGGTCCAGGCGTCGACGGCCTGCTCGCTGGTCATGGCAAGGACGTCCGCGAGGTTGAGCCCGGCGGTGTGGACGAGGCGGTCGACCAGCCATTGTTCCGGACCGAGGGGAACCTGGTCCGGGGGTTGTGCGGTCAGGCCCTTGGCGCGTCTGCCGAGATCGTCGATGACGGCGGACAGGGAATGGCGTACCGGAGAGTCGCCGAGCGCTTCGACGCGTCGGGTCATCTCGAGGTAGACGTCGCTGTCGGAGCGGGCTCCGACAGCCCATACCTCTGCGATCTCGATGCTGCGGGCGCCGCGTTCGTCGATGGTCGCTCGCCAGACGATGCGCCAGTCCCGGTTGCCGACGACCAGCTTGCGGTAGCCGATGAGGCTGCCGAGCAGCGGTTGGCCGGCGCGCGGGTCGGTCTCGAGCAGCAGCATCTTCTTCAGGGCCCAGACCAACGGTGAGCCGTCGAGCCGGGCCAGGTCCTCCCGGGCAGGCGCGGTCAGCCTGACCCCGGCGCGGCCGAGAGGCTGTCCCCCGGGCAAGGGCGCATCCGGGCGCTTTTTCGGGGGCATCGCTACCGGGGCTCGTCCATCGCCTCGAGCTGGCCCCGGGTGTAGCCGAACCCTTCGATGACCTCGTCGAGGGACGTTCGCTGACCGTCATCGGTGGCCGCCCGGGCCAGGACCAGGGCAACGTCGACCAGGTCACGCTCCAGGGCTTGCAGCCGCAGCAGCTCCTGATAGCCGATAACAGCCGCGACAGGCTCGGAGTGCCGTCGCAGGATGGTCGCCTGCCCTCCCTCGGCGTCCGCGACGAGTCGGGACACCCCGCGACGGCTCGCTTCGGTGATGGGTAAGGGCCTGGCCAGGTCGATGCTCACAGCGAGGAGTATATAGGTCGCTAGATAGTTTCTCGAACCTGTCGCCGAGGGACGCCGCCGTTCATGCGGCCAGCTTGTTGGCCAGGTCGCCTCGTCCAGCCGGCCGGGGCCAAGAAGCACCACGTCGAGATGGCGGCGTCCTCCCCCGCACCGTTCGCAGTCGTCATCGGTCACGGCGTCGAGGCGCGTCAGCGAAAGAGCCTGAGCCGAGCCTCGCTGCTGACCTGAGCGATCGCGGTGTCAGCCAATCCGGCCCACTTGATACACGACGAGGAACCTGCAGTTCAGAACGTATATAAATGTGTCCGAGGGGGGACTTGAACCCGCCGCGAGCAACCCCGCTGACCTGCACGTTTGACGTTAGCGCAGATCACCAGCACCGGACTGCTCCGGGTAGCTCCGGACTGCACCGGGTAGCTCCGCCGATGTTAGGCCGCGGGCCTAACGGATGATCATGGCCCGTGGATTAGGTGGACTCGGACTCGGACTGGGATCCGGACCGGAGCTCATGTCACGGAGGAGCCGCTGCCGGTGCTCTGGCGTCGGATGGCTAGCCAACCGTTCATGAACCCGAATTTGCGGCTTCTCGCCCGCGCCCAGGACCAGGGCCAAAGCCAATGTTGGCCCTGCACCATGCAGGGCAGCGTACCGGTCAGCTGCCAACTCGTCGTGCCGGCTAACCCAGGGCCGCAGCACGGAAGCGGTGACGGCGGCGAAGCCAAGCGCGGCGACGATGGCCATGGTGGTCCAGTCACCCGCCGCTGCGGCGCGCACCAGCCCGGCTAGGCCGACGGCGATCGCCGCCAGGTAGCGCAGGCGGCTGAGAACGCGACCGCGCAGCAGCACTGACACCAGGACGCGAGCGAGCCAGACGACCGGCCGGCCGGGTGCTGAGAGCCAGCCGGTGGCCAGGGCGTACCGGCGGTGGCCGTTGGCGAGGTGGCCAAGCTCGTGCAGGAGAACGGCGTGCAGGAGCGCGTCGGGTAGTCGGCCTGCCAGAACTTCTGTGAGGAGCCCGCGGGTGAGGGCCATCGATCGCCGCCCGGCCGAGAAGGCGTTGACCCGCTTGCCCGGCGTGAGGTAGAGATCGACCGCGTCTACGGGAATGCCGCACCGGTCCAGAGCAAGGTCGAGCACCGGACGCAGTCGGTCGTGCTCAGGTGCCGGTAGGGCCTGAAAGCGCAGCCAACGACGTACGGCGAGGCGTTCGCCGGGTCGGGTGAGCAGCACCGGCGCGACGGCCAACCAACTGACCAACGCGATCGGCTCGGCCCGGCCGAACCCCCCGGAGGCCACGAGGGCCACGGCGGTCCCGCCCAATACTGAGGGAAGCGCGAGGACCAGGCGCAGCAGGCTGGTCAACCGGGCTCGAGGTCTGCTCATGGTCGTCCTCTGCCGGCGGGCTGTCGGGGGCCGGACGCACCCTGCGCACGGGGACCCGCCTTCCCGGACCCTGCACCCCTCGACGTAAGTGGCGGGCGTTGTCCACAACGTCCACAGATCCCGCCGACCGCTGGCCAAGGTCGTCGTGACGGGCCTGCACTTCACGTACGTCCAAGCCAAGGAGCGTCCCGTCATGACCGCACCCGTCACAGCACCCGACACCCGTCTGAGCCGCATCGCCGCGCACCTGAAAGCGGCGGTGTTTCTGGCCGCGGCCCGCGCCCGCGCCGACACCGAGCCGTTGCTGTCGGCCTGGGCCGACCTGACGTTCGACCTCGAGCTGGCCGAAGGCGGGTTTGCCGACCGGCTGAGCGGGCCCGTGGTCGCCCCGGAGCACCCGGACCCGAGCACGGCGGTACGGGCCGCGCTCGTGGAGGCCGGACGGCTCGTACCCGACGTCGACCTGCCGCTCGACGACCTCATCGACGTGACCGCGCGGCTTGCTTCGCTGCTCGCCGACTGCGACACGGCGCTGGCCGGACGGCCCGGGATGCTGGCGTGACCGGCCCGACCACCGCCGCCGAGCTCGTCGAGCTGGCCCGGACCGAGCTCACCTGGCTGCACGAGCGGGCCGGGAACGGACCAGGCATCGACCCGGCGGCCGTGGCAGCGGCCTGGCCCCGGTTCGAGCGCGCCGGCGACCGCATCACCGCCGTACTGACTCGGCAGAGTCCGTCGCCGCCATCTCCGACATCGCTGCCTGGCACGACGCGGCCGGCGCTTGCGGGGTCGGTCCCCGGCGCCGAGCCGCACCTGCTGCGTGCCGCTGATCTGCTGTCCGGGGCGGCGGACCTGCTCGCCGGCCGCGACCGCAGCCATCTGGACGCCGAGCTGGGCGACAGCGACCAGACCTACGTCGGCCGTCGCCTGCTGCAGACCGCGCACCTGGTCACCACGACGGTCACGCCGCACCCGCAGCTGCTCGACACGGTCGTGGCCGGCGCGCTGGCCGCGGTCCGCTGGCGACAAGCGCTCCCCGCCAGTCTCGCCGAGCCCACACCGCCGGCCACGCTCGCCGACGCCACGGCGCCCGCCCCGGCCCATGGCGCCACCGAAGGTCCGGTGGGCCGGCTCGAGACCGCCGTACACACCTGGCAGCAGGCCGCCCTAGAGGCATCCCGCCGGCCGGCGCCGAACCGACTCGACCTGCAACACATCGCCAACGGCGCCGGCCGGTTGCTCGCCGTCGCGGCCGCAGTCCTCAAGCCGGCCGCGAGGCGTGACCCGTACGGGGAAAGCGCCGACGCGCTCGACCGCGTCCGCCGTGCCGGGCTCGCCTGGAACAACGCGCACGCCAGCTGGGCACCGCTGATGACCGGAGGCACGGTGCGCGACCCCGATCTGGCCGCCGCCATGACCGGCTTGCACGCCGCGGTCGCGGACTTTGCCCACGCCCGCGCCACCTGGTCCCGGCCCGGACAGATCCACGGCGCAGCCGGGCCCGGGCCGACCCTGCAGGCCGTCCGGTCTGCGCTGGCCGCCATCCAGGAGGTGGGGGAGGAGCAGGCCGCGCTCATCCCTGTCCTGGCCGTGCAGGGAGCGGTGTACGGCTCGCCCCGGCGGATGACGCTGACCGCGACCGACCGGCCGCTAGAACAACAGCTCAGCCGGTGGACCCCGCTACGAACTACGGAGTGCCGCGAGCTGCTCACCGCCTACCGCGCGCTGCCCGAGGTGACGACCGGCGCCCGACTGGCGGTCGAAGCGGTCGCCCACCCGGACGCCAACAGGGTCCGAGGGGAAGGACCGCCGCTCGCCGAGCTGCTCGGCAAGCGGGTCGGCGCGACCAGTCGAGGACGGCCTGACGACGGCGCTGTACCGGAGACCCTCGCTGGTCGGCGTTGGGCGGCGACCGTCGAGGCGATCGACCCGCGGCTGCTCCAGGACCCGCACTACCCGGCGCTCGCCGCCGCACTGGACCGAGTCGCGCTGGCCGGCAACGACGTCCCCGAGGTCCTGAGCCGCGTCACCGTTCGCGCCCTGCCGCACGACCATGCCGCCCGGACCCTGCACGGCGCGAGCCGGAACACCCGCCAGCCCGCGCGATGCCCCACCGGACGCTGTCGCTGGAGGTGGGTGCCCCAAGGCCGGTGACCTGAGCTCGGTGCACGCTCGGGGTAGCGCAGTTCCGAGGTGCTCTTGCCGCCGCGTACGCCGGTCTCAGCACCTGGGATGAGCCGCGGAGCCTGGTGTGCACAAGGCGGTTCTGGCCCTGGTGACGGTGCGCCCGCAGACGCCCAGACGGCGGGCGATCTCAGGGGCCGAGCAGCCACCGGCGGTGAGGCGACGGACGGCCTCGCGCCGCTCGGCAACGGTGAGCACTGGGCGTTCGCCCTCCATGGCCCGTGCGACGACGACGTCATCAACCTCGTGAGGACGGGGTCGCCGGGGCTGCGGCTCCCGAGCCTGAGGACTGACGCTTACAGGCTTGGTTCGGGCTCGACAGGCGGGGCTGAGCGCGTGCGCAGCTCGCAGCCGCCGGTCGGTGGCCGCAGTGACCGTCCGGGCCTGCAGGACCCGACGCAGGGTGCTGGCGCTCAGCCCAGTGGCGACCGCCAGGTCGGCGAACGTGTGCCCGGCGGCCAGCAGGTCCCGCAGCGTCGCCTGAGCGTCACCGGCACCGAGGCGGTGACCGTCGGGCAGGTGTTGGCAAGCAAAGGTGACCTCGAGCAGCCGGCGGCTGGTCACGCCGCGAAGATGCGCGGACCGCCCGCGGCCCGCCGTGGGATAGACGAGCGCGTTCACCGCCCCGAGGCTCACGCCGGCCAGTCGAGCGATGGCGGGCAGGCTCAGCCCCTGGTCGCGGAGCTGTTGAACGTGCTGGCGAGCAGGCCCCGCGTCGACGAGCCCGTCCCACCGTCCATACGCCATAAGACGGCTCCGCTCGTTCGCAGCTTCTGTGTTGGCGCGGCGGCAGGCCGTACAGCGGCACCGGTCAAAGACATACCGGGCCCGGGTCCCGTGCTCGTGCCGCGCAGTCTGGTGCGTACACGTGTCGGTCTTCGGCTGGCGTCGAACAATGGTCACGCAGGATCAGGTGCCGTCGTGGCGCTCTATCGGTCAGACAGGCCGGGGAAACCGGACCGGGCTTGCCCGCGTCCCAACCGCCGGGACCCCGACGGTCAAGCGCACCACCACGGGCAGGTAGCCGGCCGTGCCCGAGCGGTGCTCGTCCGGGCCGCAGGCGTCCCCGGCCCAGCAGGCCGCCTACGACCAGGTCCAGGAGCTGCTCGCCCGGGTCGGCGTCGCCGTCGCCGTCGCGACCAGCTGGGCGCCCGGCGAGCGCACCGACCGGCGGCTGGCGCAACGTTCCGCCGCCCGGCGGTGAAAGTCGCTGGCGTCCCAGTCAGGGCGCCATTTTGCGACGGAGCAGTGACATAGGTATATGAGAAGCTCGGCCGGCCGTGGCCTTCGGGCACCACCGCTGACCTGGGGTTGTCTCAATAGGGGTTCGACAAGCGGGACGTCTCAGAGGTGGGGCTTACGAGCGTTGTGACCGCTTGTTCACTGTGGGGGGCGGGCGGCGCTGCCGGACCGATCCGGGGCGGACAGCCTC
>JBBSTI010000165.1:0-6813 GCA_038236005.1 Mycobacteriales bacterium
CGAGCCGAGCGCGGCGTCCCAGGCGGCCACCGGGTCCTCGGCGTGGACCACGACCCGAGGACCGCGGCCTTCGACGGTCCCGGCGGTCTGCCCGCCGGGACCCGCCACCGAAAACGTCAGCGACCCTTGCACCTGGGTCGCCACGGTCAGGAACCCGAGGCGCCGGAGGCGTCCTTGTCGGACGTCGTGATGCGCAACGTGCCGTCGAGCTTCCAGGTGGCGCGCGGCGCGTCCGGTCCGGTGTCGCGCGGGACCTCGATCGTCATGTCCTTGAAGGAGTAGTCGATCGCCGCCTCCTTGCCGGTGAGGTAGGACCACATCTCCTTGCCGAGGTCGGTCCAGTCGATGACCTGCTTGTTCTTGATCTCGTTGCTGGGCTGGCTCACGTGTTTCTCCCGTGGGGTTGTCGGTGCTTGCGCCACAGGCCATGCCCATCGATCACCGGATTGCACCTAGCCTCTCGGTCCGTGCTGAGTCTTCCCCGTGAGATGCGGGACCGCGTGCTGGCGCACGCCCGTCGTGACCATCCCGACGAGTGCTGCGGGATCGTCACCGGCGTCGACGGGGTCGCCAGGCGCCTGGTGGAGATGACCAACGCCGAGCGGTCCCCGACCGGCTTCACCTTCGAGCCCGCCGAGCAGCTGCGGGTCTGGCGGGAGATGGACGACCGGGACGAGGAGCTGGTCGTCGTCTACCACTCGCACACGATGACCGAGGCCTACCCGTCGCCCACCGACGTCCGGTGGTCGGCGAACACGCCCGGCGCTCACTGGCTGCTGGTCTCGACCCGGGACGCGACCGACGAGGTGCGTTCCTTCACGATCGCCGAGGACGGCACGATCACCGAGGAAGACGTGCACGTCACCGACTGACCCGGAATGCGGGCGCGACCCCGACCTGTTCCATCAGAGACCCTGTTCCACCAGAGACAGGCACACCCGACGAGAGGCACCGCCGCCATGGCCATCGAGGTCCGGATCCCGACGATCCTGCGTACATACACCGACGGGGCCAAGCAGGTCGAGGGTTCCGGCGACTCGCTCGCCACGCTGCTCACCGACCTGGACGCCCGGCACAGCGGTCTGCGCGGTCGGCTCGTGACCGAGGAGGGCAACCTCCACCGGTTCGTGAACGTCTACGTCAACGACGAGGACGTCCGCTTCCTCGGTGGGCTCGAGACCCCGCTCAAGGACGGCGACGCGGTGACCGTGCTGCCCGCGGTTGCAGGTGGAGCCGGCGGTTGAGATACGACTCCCTGATCGACTCCGTCGGGCGTACGCCGCTCGTCGGTCTTCCCCGGCTGTCCCCGTCTGCCGACGTGCGGCTGTGGGCCAAGCTCGAGCAGGACAACCCGACCGGTTCGGTCAAGGACCGGCCGGCGCTCTACATGATCGCGCAGGCCGAGAAGGAAGGCCTGCTGCGGCCGGGCGTCACGGTGCTCGAGCCGACGTCGGGCAACACCGGCATCTCGCTGGCGATGGTGTGCCGCCAGCGCGGCTACCGGCTGGTCTGCGTGATGCCGGAGAACACCTCGGCCGAGCGTCGGCAGCTGCTGCAGATGTACGGCGCGGAGATCGTCTCCTCACCGGCAGCCGGCGGCTCCAACCAGGCGGTCGCGGTCGCGAAAGACCTCGCGGCGCAGAACCCGGACTGGGTGATGCTCTACCAGTACGGCAACCCGGCCAACGCCCTGTCCCACTACGAGACGACCGGGCCGGAGCTGCTCGAGGACCTGCCGTCGCTGACCCACTTCATCGCCGGGCTCGGCACCACCGGCACGTTGATGGGGGCCGGTCGTTACCTGCGCGAGCAGAAGAGCGACGTGCGGATCATCGCCGCCGAGCCGCGCTACGGCGAGCTGGTCTACGGGCTGCGCAACATCGACGAGGGCTTTGTCCCCGAGCTGTACGACGCGTCGGTCCTGTCCTCCCGGTTCTCGGTCGGGCCCCGGGAGGCGCTGCGCCGCACCCGCCAGCTGGTCGAGGAAGAGGGCATCTTCGCCGGCATCTCGACGGGCGCGATCCTGCACGCCGCGATGGGCGAGGCCGCCAAGTGCGTCGAGCGCGGAGAGCGTGCTGACATCGCGTTCATCGTCTGCGACGGCGGCTGGAAATACCTCTCCACCGGTGCGTACGCCGGAACGCTCGCCGAGGCCGAGGACGCGCTGGAGGGCCAGCTCTGGGCCTGAGCAGCCCGGTGGACAACTCCGCCGGGGCGGTGGGTCGACGCGTACGGTGATCGCATGCCCCTGCAGACCGCGCTGCTCGTCATCAGCATCGCGACGTCAGTGCTGGGTCTCGCGGCGCTGTTCGTCAAGATGGGTTCTCAGTTCGGCTCGATCGTGGCCCGTCTGGACGGCATGGACGGGCGGTTCGCCCAGGTAGACGGGCGGTTCGACCAGGTCGACGCCCGGTTCGACCAGGTCGACGCCCGGTTCGATCAGGTGGACGCCCGGCTGGGTCGGGTCGAGGACCGGTTGGGCCGGGTCGAGGATCGGGTGTCCGGCATGGCGGTCGATCTCGCTCGGATCGGGCAGAAGCTCGACGACCACGTTCTTGACCCGAGCGGCCATCAGGTCGCCTGACCGCCGACGAACGATCACGCGGCGCACGTAGGATGCCCTTCTATGGGCAGCCCGGGGGCGGACGCGGCGATCGGGGTCTTCGACTCCGGTGTCGGCGGCCTGACGGTCGCGCGCTCCCTGCTCGACCAGCTGCCCGGTGAGCGGCTGCACTACCTGGGGGACACGGCGCACGGCCCGTACGGTCCGTTGCCGATCGCGCAGGTGCGCGAGCATGCGCTCAGGGCGATGGACGGGCTCGTCGACGCCGGGGTCAAGGCGCTGGTGATCGCGTGCAACAGCGCGAGCAGCGCCTGCCTGCGGGACGCCCGGGAGCGCTACGACGTGCCGGTGCTGGAGGTGATCCACCCGGCGGTGCGCCGGGCGGTGCAGGTCACCCGGACCGGCCGGGTCGGGCTGCTCGGCACCCAGGTCACGATCGACAGCCGGGCGTACGAGGACGCGTTCGTCGCTGCCCCTCAGGTCACGCTGACGCCCGCAGCCTGCCCGCGGTTCGTCGACTTCGTCGAGCGTGGCGTCACCACCGGACGACAGCTGCTGCAGCTGGCCACGCATTATCTCGAGCCGCTGACCGGGGCCGACGTGGACACCGTCGTGCTCGGTTGCACGCACTACCCGCTGCTGACCGGGATGATCTCGCTGGTGCTCGGGGAGCGGGTCACGCTGGTCAGCAGCGCGGAGGAGACGGCGAAAGACGTCTACCGGCTGCTGTCCGAGCGCGACCTGCTGCGCGACGGGCCGCCCCCGGCGCATCGCTGGACCGCGACCGGGTCGGCCGAGGACTTCGCCCGGCTCGGCCGCCGGTTCCTGCCCGAGCTCGACGTCGCGGTCGCGGCGTGAGACTGACCGTCCTCGGGTGCTCCGGCACCTTCCCCGGCGCCAGCTCCCCGTGCTCGGGCTACCTGGTGGAGCACGACGGCTATCGGCTGGTCGTCGACCTCGGCAACGGGGCGCTCGGGCCGCTGCAGCAGCACGTCGATCTCGACCAGGTCGACGCGGTCTACGTCAGCCACGTGCACGGCGACCACTGCCTCGACCTGGTGCCGTGGTCCTACGCGCGGCGCTACCACCCGGCCGGGCTGCGAGCGCCGGTGCCGGTCTACGGCCCGGTCGGGCTGCGGGCACGGATCGCCTCGGCGTACGAGGTGCCGCCGACGGACGGCCTGCTCGAGGTGTTCGACTTCCGGGAGGTGCCACCCGGGGAGCGGGTCCTCGGCCCGTTCACGGTCACGACGGCCCTGATGCGCCACCCGGTCGAGTCGCACGGCGTGCGGCTCGCGGCGGGCGGTCGGACGCTCGTCTACTCCTCCGACACGGCGACCTGCGACGCGCTCACCGACCTGGCCCGGGGCTGCGACCTGCTGCTCTGCGAGGCGTCGTGGCCGTCGGTGCCGACCCCGCCCGACGGCGTGCACCTGACCGGGACCGAAGCCGGCGAGCACGCGACGTCGGCGGGAGCGCAGCGGCTGCTGCTGATCCACGTGCTGCCGTTCCACGACCCGCAGACGCTGCTCGCCGAGGCGCGCGCGAGCTTCGCCGGGCCGGTCGACGTCGCAGGGTGCGGGCTCTCGTACGACGTCTGAGCGGTGTGACGTCGCAGGGCCGGGTGTGGCCGGGGGCAACCGGGGGAGAGGCCAGCCATGACCCGCACCGCTGACCTGCTCGAACGCGTCGTCGAGGCATCTGCCGGCACCGCCCTCGTAGGGAAGGTGGCCGACCTGCTCGGACCGCTGATGAAGAAGATCCCAGAGGGGCCGGTCAAGGACACCCTGTCCGGCACCCAGCTGGGGCACCCGGTGCACCCGTCGCTGGCCACGGCCGCGATCGGGCTGCTGACGACGACCTCGGTGCTGGACGTCGCGGGTGAGCCGCGCGCCGCACGGGTCACGCTCGCGGCGGGGCTCGTGACCGCGCTGCCCACGATCGCGGCCGGCTGGTCGGACTGGGCCGAGACCGGCGGGCTCGAGAAACGGGTCGGGATCGTTCACAGCACGACGAACGCCGTGGGGGTCGGGCTCTACCTGGCGTCCTGGAAGTCGCGTCGCGACGGCGGCAGCGGTGCCGCGCTCGCGGCCGCCGGATCGGCCCTCATGGCGGTCGGCGGATGGTTAGGCGGTCACCTGTCCTACGCCTACGGGGTCGGCGTCGACACCACCGCCTTCCAGGCCGGGCCGTCGGGCTGGACCGACGTCGCGTCCTCCGACGACCTCACGACCAAGCCGCTGGCCGTCCACGCCGACGGCGTCCCGGTCGTGCTGGTGCGCGAGGGCTGGCACGTCCGGGCGCTCGCCGACCGGTGCACGCACCGCGGCGCGCCGCTGTCGGACGGTGACGTCGAGGACGGCTGCCTGGTCTGCCCCTGGCACGGGTCTCGGTTCTCGCTGGTCGACGGTTCGGTCGAGCAGGGCCCGGCAACCCGGCCGCAGCCGGTCTACGAGGTGCGCGAGTCGGCCGGACGGCTCGAGGTGCGGCGCAGCGAGGATCGCGCCCTGCGCAAGAATCCCGTCGCCTGAGGCTCGCTAGCCTCTCGGGCATGACGCGACCGCACGACCGTGCCCCCGACCAGCTGCGTGACGTCACCCTGACCCGGGGGTGGCTCGACCACGCGGAGGGCTCCTGCCTGGTCGAGTTCGGCGCTACCCGAGTGCTGATCGCTGCCAGCGCGGAGGAAGGCGTACCCCGCTGGCGCAAGGGATCGGGCCTCGGCTGGGTGACCGGGGAGTACGCGATGCTGCCGCGCGCCACGCACACCCGCAGCGGGCGGGAGTCGGTCAAGGGCAAGCTCGGCGGGCGTACGCAGGAGATCAGCCGTCTCGTCGGTCGTTCGCTGCGGGCCGCGATCGACCTGTCGAAGCTCGGCGAGAACACCATCCAGATCGACTGCGACGTGCTCCAGGCGGACGGCGGCACCCGTACGGCAGCGATCACCGGAGCCGTCGTCGCGCTCACCGACGCGTGCGCGGTGCTCGGCAAGCCCGAGGCGGTCGTGCGTCCGCTCGCCGCGGTCAGCGTCGGCATCGTCGACGGCGAACCGCGGCTGGACCTCGAATACGTCGAGGACGTCAAGGCCGACACCGACATGAACGTGGTCGCCACTGGGACCGGCGAGATCATCGAGGTACAGGGCACCGCCGAGGGCGCGCCGTTCTCCCGGGCCGAGCTCGACAGCCTGCTCGACCTCGCGCTCGGTGGGATCACCCGGCTGGCGGATCTGCAGGCCGAGGCGCTCGCCTCGCCGCTGCGCCCGCGCCGGGCGTGACGGCTCCCGTCACCCCGCCGAGGGTCGTCCTGGCCACCCGCAACGCCGGCAAGGTGGAGGAGTTCCGCCGGATCCTGCTGCCGTACGGCATCGACCTGCTGAGCCTTGACGAGGTCGCCCCGTACGAGCCCGGGCCCGAGACCGCGCCGACGTTCGAGGGCAACGCGCTCGCCAAGGCCCGCGAGGCGGTCTCCGCCACCGGTCTGCCGGCCGTGGCCGACGACAGCGGCCTGGCTGTCGACGCGCTCAACGGGATGCCGGGGATCCTGTCCGCCCGCTGGGCGGGGCAGCACGGTCAGGACGCCGCCAACGTCGCCCTGCTGTTGGCCCAGCTGATCGACGTGCCGGACGAGCGTCGGGGCGGTGGGTTCGTCTGCGCGGCGGCGTACGCCCTGCCCTCGGGCGCCTCGGACGTGGTCCGGGGCGAGCTGCGCGGGACCGTGCTGCGGGAGGGCCGTGGCACCGGCGGGTTCGGCTACGACCCGGTGCTGCTGCCCGACGGGCTCGACCGTTCGGCGGCAGAGCTCTCTGGCGAGGAGAAGGACGCCATCAGTCACCGTGGTCGTGCGCTGCGTGCCCTGGCTCCGCTGCTGGCTGCGGCGCTCACGAGCTGAGCGTCCAGACGCACCCCGGGTGCGCTGGGTCAGCGATCAGCGGCGGTGCGCGGTGGGGGAGTCGAACCCCCACGCCCGAAGGCGACGGCACCTAAAGCCGTTGCGTCTGCCTGTTCCGCCAACCGCGCCAGGTGCCGAGCCTAGGGCCATCACGCCGGCCGAAGCCCGTTCACCGCAGAGAAGATGACCCGGCCTGGCGGTCCAGGATCATCTCCGGCGTGCCGAGGACACGGTCATGGATCCCCGGGCCCGCCGTGCGTCGAGCCTTCGAGACGCCCGGCTCGACGACCTCGCTGCTGACGCGGCCGGTGAGGGGTGGTCCGACATCGGCACCGTGACGCTGGGGACGGGGTTCACCG
>JBBSTI010000166.1:0-6705 GCA_038236005.1 Mycobacteriales bacterium
ACCGAGCGGACAGGCTCCTGATCAGGTCAGCAAGGTGGGCAGGCCGGTGCCGGTACCCGCAGCGGACAGGTCACCAACAAGGCACGGCAAGCCGGCCAGATCTTGGAAGAGTCACACCACGAACACCGAGCACCAACCTGACGCCTTCAACCAGACGGCGCACAACGACACCCTCACAGATCTTGGAGGGGGACTCGGCCTCAAGATCACCAAGGCTCCGAAGGCGGTGCGGCCAGGAACAGTCGGGGCGCGTCCAGCGCTGAGGGGGGCATGAGAGCTGTCTTTCAAGAGTCCTTCGGCGGTCCCGACGTCCTGACGGTCGGCGAGCAGCCTGACCCGCTCGTCGGCCCCGACGTCGTCCTGGTGCGCGTCAAGGCCGCGGGGGTGAACCCGGTCGACTGGAAGATCCGTGAGGGATACCTGCAGGGGGCGTTCCCGCACGTCCTGCCGCTGGTGCCCGGCTGGGACGTCGCCGGGGTCGTCGAGCAGGTCGGTCCGGCCGTGCGTGACCTCGCGGTCGGGGACGAGGTCCTCGGCTACGTGCGCAAGGACGTCGTGTCTGACGGGACGTACGCCGAGCTGGTGTCGGCCTCGCTGCGGCACCTGGCGCTCAAGCCAGCCGCGCTCGGGTGGGAGGCGGCCGGTGCGCTGCCGCTCGCCGGGCTCACCGCGCTGCAGTCTCTGGACGCCGTGCGCGTCGGCGACGGCGACACCGTCCTGGTCCACGCCGCCTCGGGCGGGGTCGGTCACCTGGCGGTGCAGCTCGCCGTGGCCCGCGGGGCACGGGTGCTCGGCACGGCGTCGGAGAGCAACCACGACTTCCTGCGCTCGCTGGGCGCCGAGCCTGTGCTGTATGGCGACGGGCTCGTCGACGCCGTCCGGGCCCTGGTCCCGGGCGGGATCGATGCCGCGGTGGACTACATCGGCGGCGACTCGATAGCGCAGTCCGCCGCGCTCGCCAAGGACCCGGCACGCACCGCCTCCAACGTCGACCCGGAGGCGATCGGCAAGGTCGGTGGCGTCTACTGCTTCGTGCAGCCCGACAGCACCCAGCTCGCTGCCCTCGCCCGGCTGGTCGCCGACGGCACCGTCCGGGTCGAGGTGCAGCGGACGTTCCCGCTCGACCAGGCGGCCGACGCTCACCGGCTTCAGGAAGAGGGTCACGTGCGAGGAAAGCTCGTCCTCACCCTCTGACGGAGAGCGCCGCGCCGTCGGCAGGGTGACGTCAGGCCTGGTGACGAACGGTCGGTCCACGGCCGCGCAAAGCTCAGATGCTGGCCAAGGCCAGGCCGGCGGCGGCGGCGAGCAACGTGAGCAGCAGCATCCCGGCGCCGTTGAGCAACGCCGCGACGACCCGGCGCTCCTGAACCAGCCGGACGGTCTCGAAGCTCGCTGAGCTGAACGTGGTGTAGCCGCCGCAGAACCCGGTGCCCAGCACGGTCTGGACCGGCCCGGGGGCTCCGTGGAACAGCACCAGCCCGGTGAGCACGCCGAGGAGCAACGACCCGCTGACGTTGATCACCATCGTGCCGTACGGGAACCTCGTGCCGAGCTGGCTACGGATCGCGCCGTCGAGGACCAGCCGGCACAGCGCCCCGACGGCCCCGGCGAGCGAGAGCAGCAGCACGATCATGCCGGACGCTCCCGGCCGTCGGCCGGGTCGGAGCTCCCGACGGTGGCCCCGGGCCCGGCTGGGGCCGTCGGGCCCTGGCGTCGGCGGTGGTGCGCCGCCGCGAGCCAGATGCCGGCGGTGGTGGCCAGCAACCCGGCGAACAGGCTTGCGCCGGCGTAAGCGGCGGCCAGACCGGGCCGGTGCGCCCGCACCAGCAGGTCGGTCTCGACCGCCAACGTGCTGTAGGTCGTGAACGCACCGAGGAACCCGGTCCCGAGCGTCAGGCGCAGCAACCGCCGGTAGCCGGTGTCACGTCCGCGGCGTGCCAGGCCCTCCAGCAGCACGCCGAGCAGGAACGCGCCGAGCAGGTTTGCGGTGAGAGTGCCGACCGGCCAGGACCCGGTCCGGGTCGGCAGCATGACCGACAGGGCGTACCGAGCAGGGGTCCCCAACGCCGCGCCGGCCAGCACCAGCAGCATCATCCGCGGCTGCCGGTGCACCGGGTGAGCCCCGCGACAGGTCGCTGCCGACCCGGTGCGGGCTGGGTCCGGGTCCAGCGGCAGCTCTGGGTGCGCGTTCCATCCCCGGCGCCCGCCCGGTGCGCCGGAACCACCGGTCTGCGTTGCCCGTCGGCGCCCCGGCTGCGGGACGTCGTGCGTCAGGTCGGGCCCGGGCGGCGGATCGGCCACGTGTGCTCCCGTCGTGTGAACCGACAGGAGCCATCAGCCGCGGTTGCGGCGGTCAACGGGGAGCTCCATCCCCGGCCGGGAACATACCAAAGACAGCGAGGCCGGTCATGGGCCTCGCTGTACGCGGGTGGCCTTGCGAAGTCCTGCCCTGATGCACGCCGACCAGGACGTCCGCCTGGTCTGCTCGCGTCGCCTGAGCGTGGCTAGGCCGAACTGCTTCGGTGACCGGTGCCCCTTCCGGCTCGGTCGACGCAGGGGGGCAGCGGGTGCCCCCGGCAGGATTCGAACCTGCGCCTACGCCTCCGGAGGGCGCCGCTCTATCCCCTGAGCTACGGGGGCTCTGGGCAGGTGCCGACGTTAGCAGCCACGCCTCTACCGAGGGCGTGGGCACACGAGCCTGCCGGGTGGGCGGACGAGGTTGGCAACCGGGTGGTCGAGGAGCGATAGCCTGGCCCAGTGACCCCGGAAGAGCTGTCGACCGCTGTCCGGGCGGTGGTGCAGGCCGCGGTGGACGCCGGCGAGCTGACCGTCGCCGTCCCGGACGTCGTCTCCGTCGAGCGCCCGCGCAACCGGGAGCACGGCGACTACGCCACCAACGTGGCGCTCACCCTGGCCAAGGGAGCCGGTCGTCCGCCGCGTGCCGTGGCGGACGTGATCGCCGCCCGGCTCAGCGAGGTCGCCGGGATCGACGCGGTGGACATCGCCGGACCGGGGTTTCTCAACGTCCGGCTCGGTGCGGACGCGCTCACCGCAACGGTGACCGCGGTGCTGACGGCGGGCGCTGCCTACGGCACGGGCACCACCCTGGCCGGCACGAGCATCGACGTCGAGTTCATCTCGGCCAACCCGACCGGTCCGCTGCATCTGGGGCACGCGCGGTGGGCGGCTGTCGGTGACGCCATCGCACGGGTCCTGGAGGCTGCCGGCGCAGCGGTGACCCGCGAGTTCTACATCAACGACCTCGGCGTGCAGATGGACGCTTTCGGCGCGTCTCTGCTGGCTCGGGCGACCGGTGGCGAGGTGCCTGAGGGGGGCTACCAGGGGGACTACGTCGTCCCGCTGGCGAAGCAGGTCGTCGCTGAGAGCCCGGGGATCCTCGAGCTGGCGGAGCCCGAGCGGACCACGGCGTTCCGCGAGGCGGGTTATGCGTTGCAGCTGGCCGACCAGAAGCGGGTGCTCGCGCACCTGCGCACACACTTCGACGCCTGGTCCTCCGAGCGTGCGCTGCACGCCTCCGGCGGGGTCGAGCGGGCGTTCCAGCGGCTGACCGAGCAGGGTCACGTCTACGAGGCGGACGGCGCGCTCTGGCTGCGGACCACCGACTTCGGGGATGACAAGGACCGGGTGCTGCGCAAGAGCGACGGTGCCCTGACCTACTTCGCCTCCGACACCGCCTACTACGTCGACAAGCGTGCTCGTGGCTTCGACGTCTGCATCTACCTGCTCGGCGCCGACCATCACGGCTACGTCGGTCGGCTCAAGGCCATCGCCGCCTGCGCCGGTGACCCGCTCACCGCCATCGAGGTGCCGATCGGCCAGCTGGTGAAGATCCTCCGCCACGGGGTCGAGGTCAAGCTGAGCAAACGAGCCGGCGCCCTCGTGACGCTGGAGGAGTTTGTCGACCTCGCCGGCGTCGACGCGGTGCGCTATGCGCTGTGCCGCTACCCGGTCGACAGCCCGCTCACCCTGGACATCGCCGAGATCACGCTGCAGAAGGCGGAGAACCCGCTGTTCTACGTGCAGTACGCCGCGACCCGCGCCGCCTCGGTCCTGCGCAACGCGGCCCAGCTCGGGATCGGGCCGGACGGCGGCGACCTCAGCCTGTTGTCGCACCCGCGCGAGAACGACCTGATGCTCGCGCTCGCGGAGTATCCCTCGGTGGTCGCGACCGCCGCCGAGCTGCGCGAGCCGCACCGGGTCGCGCGGTTCCTGGAGGAGTCCGTCGCGAAGGCCGCGCAGCGGTTCTGGGACGACTGCCCGGTGCTGCCCAAGGGGGACGAGGCGGTCGCCCCCACGGCGGCGCCCCGTCTGATGCTCTGGCAGGCCACCCGGACCGTGCTCGAGAACGGCCTCGGCCTGCTCGGGGTCAGCGCTCCGGAGCGCATGTGAGCACCGACCTCGACCCGGTGATCTGGCCGCGCACGGCTGGCCGCACCGACGGCGTGCTCACCCTCGGCGGCGTCGACGTGAACGCGCTGGCCGCCGAGCACGGGACGCCGTCCTACGTCCTGGACGAGGACGACTTCCAGGCGCGCCTGACCGTCTGGCGTGACGCGTTCCAGGGCGCCGACGTCTACTACGCCGGCAAGGCGTTCCGGTGCGTCGAGCTCGCACGCTGGGTCGCGGCGGCCGGGCTGTCGCTGGACGTCTGCACCGGCGGCGAGCTGGCCGTCGCGCTGGCGGCGGACTTCCCGGCCGACCGGCTGCTCTTCCACGGCAACAACAAGTCGATGCGCGAGCTGGAGCGTGCGGTCAGCGTCGGTGTCGGTCGGATCGTGCTGGACAGCTTCGTCGAGCTCGAGCGGCTCGCGAAGGTGGCCGCTGACGCCGGGGTGCGGCAGCGGGTGCTGGTGCGCGTCACCCCCGGCGTGGAGGCGCACACGCACGAATACGTGATGACCGGCCAGGAGGACCAGAAGTTCGGTTTCTCGCTCGCGTCCGGCGCTGCGATCGAGGCGGTCGATCGGGTGCTCGCCGAGTCCTCGCTCGAGCTGGTCGGGCTGCACTGCCACATCGGCTCCCACATCTTCGACACCCGCGGCTTCTCGCTGGCGGCGCACCGCATGATCGGGCTGCTCGCCGAGCTCAAGACCAGCCGTGGGCTCGAGCTTGCCGAGCTGGACCTGGGCGGTGGCCAGGGGATCGCCTACACCAGCGCCGACGACCCGATGGACGTCACGGAATATGCCGCCGGGATGCGCGAGATCGTCGCGAAGGAGTGCGCCGCCGCCGGCCTCGCCGAGCCGCGCCTGGCCGTCGAGCCAGGCCGGGCGATCGCCGGGCCGACGACCGTCACGCTGTACGAGGTCGGCACGGTCAAGCAGCTCGCAGGGCTGCGCACCTACGTCAGCGTCGACGGTGGGATGAGCGACAACATCCGCACCGCGCTCTACGACGCTCGCTACACCGCGGTCCTCGCCTCCCGCGCGCCGGCGACCGAGACGGCGACCGTGACTCTGTGCGGCAAGCACTGCGAGAGCGGTGACATCGTGGCCCACGACGTGGCGCTCCCGGTCGACCTCGCGCCAGGAGACCTGGTTGCCCTGCCGGCGAGCGGTGCCTACCACCGGTCGATGGCCAGCAACTACAACCACGTCCCGCGCCCGCCGGTCGTCGCCGTCAAGGACGGTGCCTCCAGGGTGCTGGTGCGTCGTGAGACCGAGGACGACCTGCTCGCCCTGGACGCCCGATGACCGTCCGACGGCCGGCGGGTCGCCCGTTCGGTCCCCTGGCCCTGTCCCCGACCGTGTTCCTCGTCCCCTGTTCTCGCGTCCGTGCGGTCATGCGGCGCAGGAAGGTCACGTCATGACGTCCCGTCTGCAGGCCCTGTTCGTCCTCGCCCTCGTCGCCGTGCTCGCGGCGGTCGGTGGCGTCCTGATGAAGGTGGGCGGGGTGTGGATCGGTCTGGCGTACGTGCTGGTGGTCGCCGTGCTTCTGGTCCTCGGCGTGCGCCGGGCTCGGGACGCGGCGCCGCCGCAGCCGACCTGCTCGTGCTGCACCAGCACCGTCCACGACGACGTCCAGGTCGTATGAGCACGCCCGGACGGCCCGTCCGCGTCGCCCTGCTCGGCTGCGGCACCGTCGGCGCGGAGGTCGTACGGCTGCTGCACGACAACGCCGACGACCTCGCCGCGCGCGTCGGCGGACGGCTCGAGCTGGTCGGCATCGCCGTGCGCCGACCGGGCAAGCAGCGTGACCTGCCCGTCGACGATGCGCTGTTCACCTCCGACGCGGCTGCGCTCGTCGCCCGCGACGACGTCGACGTGGTGGTCGAGGTGGTCGGAGGGATCGAGCCTGCCCGCGCTCTGCTCACGTCAGCGCTGAAGGCCGGCAAGGGCGTCGTGACGGCCAACAAGGCGCTGCTCGCTCAGGACGGCGCGACGCTGCACGAGGCGTCCGTCGCCGGCGGCGCAGACCTCTACTACGAGGCCGCCGTCGCCGGCGCGATCCCGCTGCTGCGCCCGTTGCGCGAGTCGCTGGTCGGTGACGACGTGCGCCGCGTGCTCGGGATCGTCAACGGCACCACCAACTTCATGCTCACCCGGATGGACGAGACCGGCGCCGGCTTCGCCGAGGCCCTCGACGAGGCCACCGCGCTCGGTTACGCCGAGGCCGACCCGACCGCCGACATCGAGGGCTTCGACGCCGCGGCCAAGGCGGCCATCCTCGCGAGCCTTGCGTTCC
>JBBSTI010000167.1:0-6672 GCA_038236005.1 Mycobacteriales bacterium
ATCTGGTAGAGGCTGACGGGCAGGTCCTTGTACGAGGAGTACATCCCCTTGACCATCAGGGTGAACAGCTCCTCGTGGGTAGGCCCGAGCAGGTAGTCGTCGCCCTTTCTGTCCTTGAGCCGGAACAGCCCGTCGCCGTACTCGGTCCAGCGCCCGGTCGTCTCGTAGGGCTCGCGCGGGAGCAAGGCGGGGAAGTGCACCTCCTGCGCGCCGATCGCGTCCATCTCCTCGCGCACGATCTGCTCCACCCGGGCGAGCACCTTGAGCCCGAGCGGCAGCCAGCTGTAGATCCCCGGGGCGACCCGACGCACGTAGCCGGCCCGGACCAAGAGGCGGTGGCTCGGCACCTCCGCGTCCGCCGGGTCCTCGCGCAGGGTGCGCAGGAACAGGGTCGACATGCGGAGCACGGGCTCCTCCTTCATCACGGGTTGCCGGGGGAGGTCCGAGCCTAGGTGCGGAGGCCGTGCAAGGGCGACGGTGTTGTGCCCGGGCGCGACAGGGTGCGCGAGGTAGGCCCTTGTCGCGATCGGCGTCCCTGGGCTGCGTCAGCCACGACGGCTGCCCCCGCCACCACCTGAGCGCCGGCTCCCGCCGCCGCCGCCGGACCGGCCACCTCCGAAGCCGCCCCCCCGGGACCGGCCACCGCCGAAGCCACCGCCGGAGAAGCCTCCGCCGCCGTAGCCATAGCCGTAGCTGCGTCGCCGGGTCGCCTGCGCCCGGCGTTCCTGCTCGCGCTGCAGGTCTTCCTCGGCCGTCTGCCGGCCACGGTCGGCCTCGGCCGCGGCCTGCCGAGCCGTCCGGGTCACGTCCTGCGCCCGGTGCGCCTGGCCGACCAGCAGCACGTCCGGCAGGGCCACCTGCGCCTGGGTGTAAAGCTCGCGGCCCCGGGCGACAGCGGACCGGGAGGCATCGCCGACGACCTCCCGGAACATCCCGTCACCGGCCCCGACCGTCTGCTCGGCGGCCAGGACCGACCGCCGTGCCCGTTCGACCGCGTCCCGCGCCTCCTGGCGCAACGCCTCGGCCTGCGCGGTCGACTCGGTCAGGTCAGCCTCGGTCGCGTCCAGCTGCGCGACGCTTTCTTGCAGCCGCCCGACCAGCCCCAGCAGACCGACCCCGCCCTGCTTGGTCGTACGCACCAGAGCACCCTGCAGAGCCCGTACGCGAGGCAGCTCCTCGCGCACGTCGCAGGTCAGCTCAGCCGGCACGTCGACCCCGTTCTGGGCGAGCCGGGCGAGCAGGCTCTCGCCCTGGTCCAGGGCGCCCTGCACCGCGTCGGGCAGACCCGCACGGAGCGAACCGAGCCGGTCCGCGCGCTCGCGCACCTGTGCGCACAGCTCCGAGACCCGGGCGAGCACCTGCTCCCCCGCACCGGCCGCGACCTCCGCGCCGGCGAAGTCCTGGGTCTTCATCCCCGCCTGCGCCCGCACGTCAGCGACGGCGCGGACCGCCTGCTGCTGCAGCCGGGACAGATGACCCGGCACGGCCGCAAGATCGGTCACGTCGTCGGCCGGGAACGCGGCCACCGTCTGAGCGAGAGAGCTGAGGGCAGCGGCCGCGCGCTGCCTCGCCTCGGGCAGCGCGGCCTCGATCGCGTCGGCCCGGGCCAGCACCGCCGCACGACGCTCGTCGAGCCCGTCCGCCTCGCCCTCGATGGCGTCCAGGGCGGTCACCGCTTCGTCGCGCAGGTCCCCGGCGGTCACCGGACGCCGGCTCGCCTGCGCCGTCCGCGCCCGCTGCAGCCCTGAGCCCGCGGTGCGCAGGCGGGTCTGCAGCCCGTCGACCTGCCACCCCTGACCGGCGCGCTCCTTCAGGCGTACGGCCAGCTGCTGCGTCCGTTCGTCCTGCGCCTGCAGGTCGCCCGGCAGCCCGGCGACCAGGGTCTCCAGCGCGGTGACCCGGTCCGTCACCGGGACCAGTGCACCGCGGGCGGCCTCGAGCTGCTCGCCGAGCTGCTGCCAGTGCCGGGTGACCGCCTCAGCCTCCTCGCTCGTCTCCGCCTCCTGCGGGTGCACCTGCTCCTGCTGCGCGGCCTGGGTCCACGCGGTCAAGGCGGCCTCGGTCGAAGCGTCAACGTCCGCCCGTACGGCCCGCAGCGGGTCGTCGTCGGTCGAGCTCTCGTCGATCCCGACGAGCATCGCGTCGACCCCGAGCAGCGCCCGGTCGCGCTCCTCGCCGAGCGCGACGAAGGAGACCGACGCCTGCTCGCGGGCCTGCTGCGCCTGCGCCCGCGCGGCGTCGCGTTCCTTCGCGCGCCGTCGCGCCTTCGCCGCGGCGAGACCCCCGGCTCCGAGGATGCCCACGCCTGCGAGCCCGGCCAGGCCGAGACCGAGCGCCTTGCCCGGCCCGGCCGCGGTCTGCGCATCTACCGCAGCGTCGAGCCCGGCCGCGAGCGCACCCGCGCGGTCCTTGGCCAGCAGCCTGGCGTCCACCGCATCCTGGATGTCGTTGAGCCTCGGGCTGAGCTTGCCGGTGAGGTCGGGACCGAAGTAAGCACCCAGGAGATCGCCCTGGGCATCGGTGCCGACCGCGACGACCAGCAGCCGGTCCGCGCGGCCGCCGAACGGGCTCTGCAGCGACGGGCAGTCGTTGATCAGGCGCTGCACCTCGGCGTCCAGGCCGTTGCTGGGGACGGTGCCGAAGTCGGCGGCCACGACGGTCGCGTCGAGGGTGCTCTGCGCGCGCCCCACCGCGTCCGCGAGCGCAGGGCTGCCCGGGCCGATGATCCCGCCCCCGCCCGGGCAGGGGTTCTGGGCCTGGGCCGGTCCTGCGCCGAGGACGAGCGCGGTCAGGCCGAGCATCGCGAGCAGGAGCAGGCGTACGCGCAGCACCGGCTCCACCTCCTCGACGACGGCCTGACCCAGGCGCGGGTACGAGCCTGCCACGCACCGCGCCTCGGGCTCTGGACCCCGGCCGGAACCCGGGCCGCAACGGTGCTCGTGAGCCCACCTGGTGAGCCTGCTCACCAGGTGGGTGGAGGGGAGCCACGAGGGCTGACGATGGAGGGGTGACCAGCGCCCCGATCACCGTGACGACCTCGCGCCGCGCCCGGCCGGGAACGCACGCCGACCTTTCCGGCTGGTTGAGCGAGGGCACCGCTCTGGTGCAGGTGTTCCCCGGCTTCCTGGGCTCGGGCTGGCTGCAACCCACCCGAGAGGACGAGAGCTGGCACGCGCTCTACCGCTTCACCGATGCCCAGGCGCTGCAACGTTGGGAACGATCCCCCGAGCGGGAGCGCTGGCTCGCTGACGCCGAGCACCTGGTGGAGGACACCGCGTCGTCGCGACGCACCGGGCTGGAGGGGTGGTTCGCGGCCGAGCCTGCCGGCCAGGCCCCGCCGCCGGCCCCGCCCCGCTGGAAGCAGGCTGTGACGATCTGGCTGGGGTTCTTCCCGACCAGCCTGCTCGCCGGCTACCTGCTGCTCCCGCACCTCACCGGGCTCTCGGTGCTGCTCCGCACCCTGGTTGCCACCCTCTGCCTGACCCCGGTGATGGTGTTCCTCGTGCTGCCGCGCATCACCGGGGCGCTGGGCTGGTGGCTGGGCGGCCAGCCACCCCCCTGGCGCCGCTGAGTCAGGTAGCGGGATAGAGCGAGTACGACGGGAAGTTGCCGTAGATCTGTCCCTCGCCCTCGGTGACCGCCTGCACGAGCAGGTCACCACCCACGAACGCGCCCTTCCACGACGCGCCGCGGCCGCCGAAGACCTCGTCGCGGTCCCCCCGCGAGCGCGGCTTGTTGATCCCGACCTTGAAAGCCTGCAGCTCCTCGGCGATCCGCGATCCGAAGTCGGCGTCGTCGGTCGCGACCGAGGCGACCAGCGACCCGTTGGAGGCGTTCATCGCGGCGAGCAGCTCGGCCTCGGAGTCGACCAGCACGATCGAGTCGAGCGGCCCGAAGGGCTCGGAGTGCCGCAGCGACCAGCTGTTCGGCGGGTCCAGCACGCAGGCCGGGGCGACGTACGCGCTGACGTCCTGGCCTTCCAGATAGCGCCCGTCGGCCGGGTTGCGGCGCTTGAGCGGGATGCCGCCGCCGGCGACCGCCTCGTCGTACGCGGCGCGCAGCTCAGCCGCCTTGTTGGCGTGGATGACCGGCCCGAAGTCCAGCTCGGGCAAGTCGTCGTCGGGTGACTCGACAGCCAGCGGGTGGCCCCAGCGCAGGCTGTCCACGACCGGCAGGTAGGCCTCTAGGAACTCCGGGAACAGCTCGCGCTGCACGACGTAGCGGGGGTAGGCGGTGCAGCGCTGCTTCGCGTACTCGAAGCCCTTCTTCAGGTGCGCGGCGAGGCCGTCCCAGTCGCTGAAGTCCCAGACGCCCCAGGTGTTGAGGCCTTCCTGCTCGAGCAGGTGCCGCTTGCCGGTGTCAGCGAGGGTGGTGGCGGCCTTCCGGCCGTTCGTGCGACCGCCGACGAAGGCCAGCGCGCCAATCTCTGGGCTGGAGATGAGCACGTCGCCGAGCTGGCTGCCGACGCCGGACAGCAGCGTCACCGGCAGTCCTGCCCGCTTCATCAGCGCGTGCGCGAGCGTGAGGGTGTGGAAGCCGCCCTGCGAAGGGGTCTTGGCGACGACGCCGTTGCCGGCCAGACACTGCACCAGCTCGGCGTGGACCTGCACGCTCATCGGGTAGTTCCACGACGCGATGTTGCTGACCGGCCCGGGCAGCGGGGTGCGGCCGGCGAGCTGCCGCTCGATCTGCTCGCCGTACCAGTCGACGCCGTCCAGCGCGCGGTCGACGTCGGCGCAGGCCAGGCGCCACGGCTTGCCGATCTCCCAGACCAGCAGCTGGGCAAGGGTGTCGCGGTGCTCACGCATCGAGGTCACGGCCTCGGCGACCTTCGCGCGACGGTCGTCCAGACTCACCCGCCCCCAGGCGTCGTGCTCGGTCTTGGCGTAGGCCACCGCGCTCGCCGCCTCGTCGTGGCTCACCCGCGGCGGACCCTGGATCGGCGTGCCGTCGACCGGGGTGACGTGCTCGCCCGGATCGCCGATCGGTTTCCACTCACCACCGGCGAGGTTGTTGATCCGGTCGGCGTCGAAGGCCTCCGGCGCAGCGCTCATCGCCCGTGCGTAGACCTCGTCCCACGTGGTGCCTGGCTTGATCTGCAGCGTCATCCGGGCAGTATCGCAGGTCTAGAACAGCACGCTCGCGCAGGTGCCCACCTGACGGAAGCCGACGCGCTCGTACGCCTTGCGGGCCGGGGCGTTGAAGGCGTTCACATACAGGCTGACGATCGGCGCGATCTCGGCCCGGGCCAGCGCGAGCACGGCGGCCATCCCGGCGGTGCCGAGCCCGGTGCCGCGCAGCGACGGCTCGACCCAGACCCCCTGGACCTGGCAGACGGTGCGGCTGGCGGCGCCGATCTCTGCCTTGAACAGCACCTGACGGTCTTCGATGATGGCGTACGACCGGCCCTGCTTGACCAGCTCGCCGACCCGCCGCCGGTAGGCGCGACCGCCGTCGCCGGCCGTCGGGCTCACCCCGACCTCCTCGGTGAACATCGCGACGCAGGCCGGCATCAGGACGTCCAGCTCGTCAGCCCGGACCCGGCGTACGCGGTGGTCGGCTGTCGCGGTGAGCGGACCGTCGGCGGCGAGCAGCGGTTGGTCGGGGCGAAAGTCACGGGCGCTCCCCCACGCCGGGGCGAGCAGGTGCCACAGCTGCTCGACGACCGCCGCCTCGCCGACGATCGAGCTGCACCGCCGGCCTTGACGACGGGCCCGATCGGCGAAGGCGCGTACGGCGTCGGGGGTGGCCTGCACCGGGACCAGGTTGGCGCCGGCGTAGCAGAGCGAGGCAAGCCGACCGCGGGGCCCGAAGCCCCACAGCTGAGCGCCCAGCGACTGCTCGGTCACGCCCCCGGCCTGCACGCGGCTGGCCACGAAGACGTCCATCACGGGGTCGATGCTGAGCAACCGACGGACGTCAGCGTCGTCCCGAGCGTCCAGCAGCCGCGTCGAGGAGGTGCGCAGCACCCGGTGAAGGCTAGCGTCCGCCCGGCATGCCCTGGCGCGGTCCGCCCCGCATCACCCGTCCAGAGCTCAGCCGGCGGCGACCGCGGGTGCGCCGGACGGGCCGTCGTAGGCCGCGGCGATGCGCAAGGCCTCCTCCACGAGGGTCTCGACGATCTGGCTCTCGGGCACGGTCTTGATGACCTCGCCCTTGACGAAGATCTGCCCCTTGCCGTTGCCGGACGCGACCCCGAGGTCGGCCTCGCGGGCCTCGCCCGGACCGTTGACGACGCAGCCCATGACGGCCACCCGCAGCGGGATCGTGATGCCCTCGAGCCCGGCGGTGACCTGGTCGGCCAGGGTGTAGACGTCGACCTGGGCGCGCCCGCAGGAGGGGCAGGACACGATCTCCAGGCCGCGCTGCTTGAGGTTGAGGGACTCCAGGATCGCGATGCCGACCTTGACCTCCTCCACCGGCGGGGCGGACAGCGAGACCCGGATCGTGTCGCCGATCCCCTCGGCCAGCAGCGCCCCGAACGCGACGGCGGACTTGATCGTGCCCTGGAACGCCGGACCGGCCTCGGTGACACCGATGTGCAGCGGGTAGTCGCACGCCGCTGACAGCTGCCGGTAGGCCTCGACCATGATCACCGGGTCGTTGTGCTTCACCGAGATCTTGATGTCGGTGAAGTCGTGCTCCTCGAACAGCGAGCACTCCCAGAGCGCG
>JBBSTI010000168.1:0-6584 GCA_038236005.1 Mycobacteriales bacterium
ACATCCGCCACCGCCACCGCCGCCACCGCAGACAACCGCTCCACCTCAGCCAGCAGCCGCGCAGCCCGCACCAACGCCACCTGCGGATCAAGAACAGAAGACACCTCCGACAACAAACCATCAACCGTGTGCGACAACACCACGGCCAGGTCCGGAGAATCGGTCAACGACATGCCAGAACAATACCGCAGACAGCCTAGGATTGCAGCAGAAATATTACGCCACGGGCGCAACCCGAAAGCACCGTGACGGCGAATAAATGTCAGACCTCTCTGATAGCGCTGAGGTGCACGTGCTTTGGTTGTTACCGGTAGACGTCCTGCGGCGACGAAAGCAGCACCGTCCTGGTAGCCCGAGACAGGTGGGGACCGCACACACGTCCACGGCCGTCGGCGTGGCAAGGTGAACCTGCTACGACCTCGGGGGAGAACAGGCACGTTGTTCGTGTCTCGAGTGCGCGTTTAACTCCGACCACGCGGGCGCACCGACGATGTGTCAGACCCGGACCGGCTGACTCCCTCGGGCCTCCAGCTGTCCGACCGGCAGCGGGACCAGGGGGAGGGTTCGGTGCGAAGGCTCCCCGGCGACGTTCTCCGAGAACCCGGGCCGCCTCGCGTCCCGGGGATCCAGGCCCGTGCACCGGCGTCCGGGCGTAGGTCCAGGCCTGCGGACGCAGCATGGTTGCTGGTCCTGGGCGCGGCGCCCTGCACCCGGACGAACGCGTGCGAAGCCGACCCACCATCAGACCCACCTCGGCGGGCTTGAGGTTCCGTCGAGATACTCGGTCATGTAGCCGTAGCCGCCGAAGATCTGCAGGCACCGGTCCACGACCTTGACCTGCATGTCGGTGGCCCAGAACTTGGCGAGCGAGGCCGTGGCAGCGTCGAGCTGTCCGTCGAGGAACAGCCCGATGCAATAGTCGACGAGCGTGCGGGCGGCCATCGCGTGGCGGCGCACTCGGCGAGCACGAAGCGGGTGTTCTGGAACGACAGCAGGTTCTTGCCGAACGCCTCACGCTCCTTGGCGTACGAGGTCGCTTCTCGTACGGCGGCCTCGCACGCTGCGGCTCCGGTGACGGCGATCGCGAGCCGCTCCAGCGGCAGCTGGACCATGAGCTGGAGGAAGCCGGCACCCTCGGCACCACCGAGAACGTTCGCGGCCGGAACGCGCATGTCGACGAACGCCAGCTCACGGGTGTCCTGACCGTGCATGCCGATCTTCTTCAGCACCTGACCACGCTCGAACCCGGGCAGGTCCTTGGTCTCGGCGACGATCAGGGACAACCCCTTGCCACCGTCCTGCTCGCCGGTGCGGGCGACGATGATCAGCAGGTCGCAGTGCGTCCCGTTGGAGATGAAGGTCTTCGAGCCGTTGATCACGTAGTCGTCGCCGTCGCGGACCGCGCGGGTGCGGATCGACTGCAGGTCCGAGCCGGTCCCGGGCTCGGCCATCGCGATCGCCCCGATCAGCTCCCCGGACGCCATCCCGGGTAGCCACGCCTTCTTCTGCTCCTCGGTGCCGCAGGCCGCGAGGTAGTGCGCCACGATCAGGTGCACGGTGTTGGCCCAGGCGTCGTCGCCGGACAGCGCCTGCTCGACCATCAGCACGGCCTCGTGGGCGAAGGTGGCGCCGCCGCCGCCATACTCCTCCGGGATCGACAGGCACAGCAGACCCGCCGAGCCGGCCTGGTTCCAGAAGTCACGGTCGACCATCTGCTGCTCCGCCCAGCGCTCCTGGTGGGGTAGCGCCTTCTTAGCCAGGAAGGTGCGGGAGAGGTCGCGGAGGTCGTCCATCTCCTCGTTCGTCCACGGGGATCGGTAGTCGTCCAGAATCTTGCGTCGCTCCTGATCAGGTCGAAGAAAGAGGCGTACGGACATCACTCGTGGGCGTGCGCCCCGCCATACACGTCGGCATAGTTGGCGCGGATGGCCTTCTTGTTGAGCTTGCCGACGCTGGTCTTCGGCAGCTCGATGACCACCTCGAGCATCTCCGGCAGCTGCCACTTGGCGAAGGCCGAGGACAGGTGCGCCTGGACCTCCTTCAGGGTGACCTCCTGGCCCGGCTTCGGGACGATCAGCACGAACGGTTGCTCCTGCCACTGCGGATGCTGGATCCCGACCACAGCCGCCTCGACGATCTTGGGGTGGCTCACCAGCAGGTTCTCCATGTCGATCGAGGAGATCCACTCGCCGCCGCTCTTGATCACATCCTTGAGCCGGTCGGTCAGCTTGAGGTAACCGTCGGTGTCGATGGTGCCGACGTCGCCGGATCGCCACCAGCCGTCCTCGAACCGGTCGGCGGAGTCCTGCTCCGACCTGCCGTGATAGCTCGTGGTGATCCACGGGCCCCGCAGCCAGACCTCGCCCTGCGCGACGCCGTCCCACGGCGCCTCGCGTCCTTCCACGTCGACCAGCCGCACGTCCACGCCGGGGATGACATAGCCCTGGTTGCGCTTCTGCTCGAACAGCTCGTCGTCGGTCAATCGCGCCCGGATGCTCGGCTCGACCAGGTTCCGGGCGACGAGCGGCGTGGGCTCGGTCGCGCCGTAGCCCTGCGCGACCTCGGCCCCGGTGAGGTCCCGGAAGCCGCGCATCATCGACAGCGGGGATTCTGTACGAACGTAAAACAGATTAACCGCTGATGAGCGTCCCGCGGGGTGTCCGGGACTGAGCGGAGACGATCAGCAAGCCTGACGGGGGTCGTGCGCGGTCACGAGCCGTGAAACAGCCGCCGAAGCCAACCCTGCGCGGGTGCTCCTGATCCGGGGTCGTGACCGGGGCAGCGCCCGGCTGCCGGAATGCCCCGCATGACCTGGTCGACGTGCTGTCCGCACCCGGTCCAGGTGGCCTTTTCGCAGGTCCGGCAGGTGACGGCCCGGCACACGGTCAGGCCTCCACGGGCTCGGCGTGCAGCCCGTGAGCGGCCGATCCGGTGTCGGGGTCGCCGTAGCCCCCGTCGACCAGGACCGGGTGTCGGCCGGCGCGAGCCAGGATCGAGGCGGCGATCGCCGCGCGGTAACCCGAGCCGCAGTAGACCCAGACCTCGCCGGCCGGCACCTCGTCGAGCCGGGCGGACAGCTCGTGGAGCGGGACGTGCTGGGAGCCCCTGACGCCGCCGCCTGCGCGCTCGTCGTCGCGTCGGGCGTCGAGCACGTGCGTGCGGCTGTCGGCGCTGAGCCGGTCGGCCAGGCCGGCGAAGTCGGTGACCGGATGGGAGCCGAGCCGCTCCCCGCGAGACAGCTCTTCCGGACTGCCCACGGCCGCTCCGGCGAGCCGGTCGACGCCGATGCGGACCAGCTCACGGCGGGCGCCCGCCACCTGGTCGGCAGACGCGCCGATCAGGGTCAGCGGCGCGTCCCAGTCGTAGAGCCAGCCCAGGTAGGTCACGAAGCTGTCACCCAGCTCGACGTTCAGCGCCCCGGGCAGGTGGCTGTGCGCGAACGCCGTGCGCGAACGTAGGTCCACGACCCACTCACCGGCCGAGAGTCGTGTCGCCAGCTCCTCGGCATCGACGACGCGCGGTGCCGACAGGTTCACCGGCTCCGGGCCGGCCGCGTTGAGCGGACCCATGTGCACGTAGTAGGCCGGGTAGGCGTTCAGCCCGGCGATCAACGTGTCGACGAAGGCCTGCTCGTCCTGGGTCAGCGCCGGGTTGACCGCGGCCTGCTCCCCGACCGTGGAAGAGTCGCCGCTGGTCGGGGTGGCCGAGCAGAAGCTGCCGAACCCGTGCGTCGGGAGCACCGCCGCGTCTGCGGGCACCTGGTCGGCCAGCCGACGCACCGAGCGGAACTGAGCCCGGGTGAGCGCGGGGGTGTCCTCGGGCCCTAGCAGGTCGGTGCGCCCGGGCGCGCCGAAGAGCATCGAGCCGCCGGTGAAGACTGCCTGCACGGCGCCCTGGTCGTCCGCGAGCACGTAGGCGACGTGGTGGTGGGTGTGTCCGGGGGTGTGCATCACCCGCCAGCGCATCGGACCGGCGACCAGGACGTCGCCGTCCGCGGCCGGTGTGCGCGCGTAGGCGACCGTGTCCCCGGCCGGCACGACGTATGTCGCGCCGGTTACCCGGGACAGCTCGAGCCCGCCGCTGACGTAGTCGTTGTGCAGGTGCGTCTCCAGCACGTGCGTGATCGTGACGCCGCGGTCGGCCGCCAGCGCCTGGACGCGGTCGATGTCGCGCTGGGGGTCGATCACGACCCCGACCCCGTCGGCGCTCACCAGATAGCTGCGGTCGCCAAGACTCTTCGTCTCGATGATGTCGATCTGCATGCTGTGCTCCTTGTCGTAGGGAGTACGGTACGGGGTAGGGGTACGCGACGGGCCTGCCGCGACGACCGGTTCAGGCCAGCGACAGCAGCAACTTCTCCAGCTCCTGCAGGTCCAGGTCGCGGGTCGCCTCGTCGGAGTGGACCGAGCAATAGCGCATTCCGGTGCCCACCACGGCAAAGCTGGCCTTGTTGAGCGCCTTGGTCGCCGCCGCGAGCTGGGTCACGACAGCCGCGCAGTCGCGGCCGTCCTCGATCATCTTCACGATGCCGCCGATCTGGCCCTGCACGCGGTTCAGCCTTCTGACGACGTCAGCCAGCTCGCCCTGGGGGATGTCCATGACCTAGCCTAGATACCCCTAGGGGTATCTGTCAACCGGGAGACCCGACCCCGACGCCTCCAGCTCGCGGTTGCCGACGAACGTCAGTGACGGGGGACGGAAGCGACGCACAGCTCCGGGCCGACAAAAGGTGTCAGGGTCGCCCGACCCGCAGACTCCACGCCGAGCCGAGACAGGGCTCCCCGCAGCAGGCCCAGGTGGACGGTGCAGACGATCTGAGGCGCGGTGCCCGCCAGGTCCCGGAACGGGCAGGCGTGCAGCTCGATCTCCATACGGTCCGGTTCCGTGACCAGCTGGGGGGCGAAGCCCAGCTGGTCGAACAGTCGGCCCACCTGATTCGTCGCGCCCTCCCAGGACGTAGGCGGTTCATCGTCGGGCGGCGTCGCGAGGTGCAGGTCGTCCGCCCACTTCCGGCCGGCCCGCTCGGACCAGTCAGACCCGGTCTCCGGGTCGGCGGCCAGGGCGCCGGTCAGGACCTCCGCCAGCAGGTGGCTCCCGCTGTCGCCCTCAGCGGTGACCGCCGAGTAGAGCTGGCGTGGACGACCGGGGCGGCCCGAGCGCTCGACGCGGCGCCCGACGAGCCCCGCGTCCTCGAGCACGCCCAGGTGGAACCGAAGCGTCGTCACGTGCATGCCGATCGCCGCCGCCAGGTCGGCCGCGTCCATCGGTTGCCCTGCCGACCTCAGGACGGCCAGCAGGCGTCGACGCGACGCGACCGAGAGCGCGACGTGCTGCTGAGCCTCGAGCTCCGTCATGAGAAGAATTTACCGCACCGGCGTCCTTGGAACAGGGGAACGCTGACCACACAGTCGCCTGGCGGCTCTTACGACCTCAGATGCGCCAGGGTGAGGCCGATCGGCACGCTCGTCGCGAGGATCCCGTAGACGACCCGCACGACCACCGCAGGACCGCGCCGCCCCGCGCCGCGCGTCTCGGACGCGGCCAGGACCAGCCCCCCGAGCAGCAGCGCGCCCCCAGCGTCGGTCACCAGGGGACGCGAGGCCAGCACGCCGAGGACGACGAGCGTGTTGCCGACGGTCCAGGCCGTGGGTCGCACCCACGGGTGCGCTCTCTCGCGAGATGTCGCGCGGACCAGGGCGTCCTGCCGGCTCAGCACGCACAGCCCGACCCCGCAGACCAGCACGAGGTAGGCCGCGAGCCAGCTGCCCTGGGTGAGGGCCAACGGGCCGGTGACAGCAGCAACAAGACCGCCCGCGACGACGCAGGCGACGCCGAACGCGTCAGCGACCCGGTCGACGGCCGCGGACGAGGTCCGGCCGGGAGAAGCAGGAGTCGGCGTCTGATGCATAGATAAAAACTATCAGCGTCCTCTCAAGGTACGGTGTGACCATGCTGCGAGACATCCAGGACCGCGCCGACGTCGCCGAGCTGGTCACGACCTTTTACCGGTCGGCCTTCCAGGACGACCTGATCGGGCCGATCTTCACCGACGTCGCCCACCTCGACCTCGATCGGCACCTGCCGATCATGTGCGACTTCTGGGAGACCGTGCTGTTTCGCGCCGGGGTCTACCACCGTAACGCGTTCGGGGTGCACGTCGACCTCGACGCGAAGGTGCGCCTGACCGGAGACCACTTCGACCGCTGGCTCGAGCTCTGGACGGCGAACGTCGACGCACAGTTCTCGGGGGAGAAGGCCGAGCTGGCCAAGACCCAGGCCTCCCGGGTCGCCGCGTCGATCCACCGCAGGCTCCAGAACCGCTCGGGGGGCGCACCGTCCACCGTGCGGCAAGGCGATCGCCCGTCGTTGACCTTGGCGAACGACCCTGAAAGCACCTCGGAACCAGAAGGAGCCTCGCTGTGACGTACGTGATCGCTGAGCCTTGCGTGGATGTCAAGGACAAGGCCTGCATCGAGGAGTGTCCTGTCGACTGCATCTACGAGGGTGGGCGCTCGCTCTACATCCATCCCGACGAGTGCGTGGACTGCGGGGCCTGCGAACCGGTCTGCCCGGTGGAGGCGATC
>JBBSTI010000169.1:0-6394 GCA_038236005.1 Mycobacteriales bacterium
GCCCGGCAGGCCGCTGGCACGCCAGGCGCCCGGGCCGGGTTGGACCGAGCCGCGCAGCTGCGGGCGGGACCAGAGCGACGGCGCCGGCTTTGGGGCGGGAGCCCCGCCTGACCCGCGGACGGCCACGACGCCGACGAGGGCAGCCAGCTCTTCCGCCGTCGGGTTGCCACGGACCACGCGGAGCAGCGGCTGGACCGGCTCGCTCACAGCGACATCCTGTGGGCTCGCTCGTGCAGCACGCGGCGCATCCGGTCCCTCGTCGCGGCGCACCGCGCACAGCCCTCGCTCACAGGGGGATGTTTCCGTGCTTCTTGGCCGGCAGCGTCTGCCGCTTGCCGCGCAGCAGCCGCAACGCCTTGGCGACCTCGGCCCGGGTCTGGGACGGCTCGATGACCGCGTCCACGAAGCCGCGCTCAGCGGCGAGATACGGGGTGGCGAAGGTGTCTTCGTACTGCTGGATGAACTCCGCCCGGGTCGCCTCCGGGTCGTCGGACGCGGCGATCTCCTTGCGTCGGATGATGTTGACCGCGCCCTGCGCGCCGACGACGGCAACCTGGGCGGTCGGCCAGGCCAGGTTGACGTCGGCGCCCAGGTGCTTGGAGCCCATCACGACGTACGCGCCGCCGTACGCCTTGCGGGTGATGACCGTGACCTTCGGGACGGTCGCCTCGGAGTAGGCGTAGAGCAGCTTGGCGCCGCGCCGGATGATGCCGGCGTGCTCCTGGCCGACGCCCGGCAGGAAGCCCGGCACGTCGCAGAAGGTAACGATCGGGATGCCGAACGCGTCGCAGGTGCGGACGAAGCGCGCGGCCTTCTCGGAGGCGTCGATGTCCAGCGTGCCCGCGAACTGCATCGGCTGGTTCGCGACGACGCCGACGCTGCGACCCTCCACCCGGCCGAAGCCGACCAGGATCGCCGGCGCCCACAGCTGCTGGACCTCGAGGAACTCGCCGTCGTCCAGCACCGCCTCGATGACGGTGTGCATGTCGTACGGCGCGTTGTTGCTGTCCGGGATGAAAGTATCGAGAGCGTCCAGCGGCTCCTCGTCCAGCGCGTCGATCCCGTCGAAGGACGGCGGCTCGGACAGGTTGTTGGACGGCAGGTAGCCCAGCAGGTCCTTGGTCAGCTCGAGGGCCTCGTCCTCGTCGTCGCTCATGAAGTGCGCGACGCCGCTCTTGGAGTTGTGCGTACGCGCGCCGCCGAGGTCTTCGAGCGTCACCTCCTCGCCGGTCACGGTCTTGATGACTTCCGGCCCGGTGATGAACATGTGCGAGGTCTGGTCGACCATCAGCGTGAAGTCGGTCAGCGCCGGCGAATAGACATGCCCACCTGCGCAGGAACCCAGGATGAGGCTGATCTGCGGGACGACGCCGGAGGCCATCACGTTGCGGTAGAAGATGTCGCCGTACAGCGCGAGGCCCATGATCCCTTCCTGGATCCGCGCGCCGCTGCCCTCGTTGATCCCGACGATCGGGGCGCCGGTCTTCAGCGCCAGGTCCATCACCTTGCGGATCTTCTCGCCGTAGACCTCGCCGAGCGCGCCGCCGAAGACCGCGCCGTCCTGGCTGAACACGATCACGGGGCGCCCGTCGACCGTGCCGTGGCCGGTGATGACGCCGTCGCCGGTCGGGCGGTTCGCCTCCATCCCGAAGTCGCGACCGCGATGGCGGGCGAGCGCGTCGGTCTCGACGAAGCTGCCCTCGTCCAGCAGCTGCTCGATCCGTTCGCGGGCGGTCTTCTTCCCGGCCTTGCGCCGCTTCTCGAGCGCCGCCTCGGAGCCGGCGTGCAGCGACTCGTCTCGGCGACGGCGCAGCTCGGCGAGCTTGCCCTCGGTCGTGTGGACGTCCAGCTCGTTCTGGGGCAGGGCTTCGGCAGTCACGTCCGCAGGGTATCGGGGAGGATGCAGTGCATGTACGAAGACCTCGACCGACCGCCGCTCGACGCCCCTGCCCTGGCCCGTGCCCTGGCCCCCGACGGCTGGCGGGTCGAGGTGCACGCCGAGGCCGGCTCGACCAACGCGGTGCTGGCCGCCCGGGCCGAGGAGCCCGAGGGTCTGGTCGTCGTGGCCGAGGAGCAGACCGCCGGCCGTGGCCGCCTCGACCGGGTCTGGACGTCCCCGCCCCGGGCCGGGCTGACGGTCAGCGCGCTGCTCGCGGAGCCCTCGCCGTGGGTCACGCTCTGGGCCGGTGTCGCCGTCGCACGGACGCTGCGCGACACCGCCGGCCTGGAGGCGTTCCTGAAGTGGCCCAACGACGTGCTGGTCGGCGGCCGCAAGATCGCCGGGCTGCTGGCCGAGCGGGTGGGGGAGAAGGTCGTCCTCGGCATCGGCCTCAACGTCTCGACCCGGGCCGACGAGCTGCCACCGGCCGCCCCGGGCGCCGCGGGCGGGACGTCGCTGCTGCTGTCCGGCGCGACCACCCTGGACCGCGACACCCTGCTCCGCGCCCTGCTGCGCAACCTGGACGCCGTGCTGGTCGAGCGCTCGCCGATGAGCTATCGGGCGCTGTGCGGCACGATCGGCTCGCGGGTCTCGCTCCAGCTGCCCGGCGACCGAATCGTCGAGGGCACGGCCGAGACGGTCGACGACGACGGGCGCCTGGTCGTGGACGGGGTCGCGTACGCCGCCGGTGACGTCACGCACCTGAGACCGCCCGCATGAGCGACGACCGGGCCGACCTCGAGGAACGCATCCTCGGCGCGCCACGGTCACTGACCCGCGAGCAGGTCAGTGACCGTGGCGGCATGCCCGAGCCCGCGGCCCGGGAGATCTGGCGCGCTCTCGGCTTCCCGACGGTCGCCGCGGAGGTGCGCGCGTTCACCGAGCGGGACGCCGAGGCGCTCACCACCTGCCGGGAGATCCTGGCCTCCGGACTGATGGACGAGGCGACGCTGCTGGTCCTGGCCCGCACGATGGGCCAGTCGTTGTCCCGGCTGGCGGAGGCCCAGGTCGACGCGGCCCGCCCGCTGGACGCGGGTCTGTCGCACGCACAGGCCCTGGACGCCATCCGGCACCGGGCGGACCAGGTGCTGCCGCGGCTCGAGAGCCTGGTGGTGCAGGTCTGGCGTCGACAGCTCGCGGCCGCGACCGCGCGGTCGCTCGGGACGGCCGGAGAGCGGGGGCTGCCGGAAACGACCGTCGGCTTCGTCGACCTGGTCGATTACACCCGGTTGACGCGCGGGTGGCGCAGCGATCAGCTGTCCGACGTGCTCGAACGGTTCGAGCGTGAGACCTCGCTCCGGGTCGGGCAGTGCGGTGGGCGGGTCGTCAAGACCCTCGGCGACGAGGTGATGTTCGTGGCTCCGGACGTGGCCTCGGCTGCGGAGATCGCGCTCGGCTGCGTCGAGGCGCATGAGGACGAGAAGGCGTTGCCGGACGTACGGGTCGGTCTCGCGTACGGGGAGGTCGTGCTGCGGCTCGGCGACGTCTTCGGCTCGCCGGTCAACCTCGCCAGCCGGCTGACCGGCGAGGCCCGGCCTGGCACGGTCCTGGTCGACCTCGGGGTCTGCGCCGTGCTCTGGGAAGATCCCGCCTGGTTGCTCAAGCCGGTGCCCGCGCGACCGGTCCGCGGCTATGACGCGCTGCGCCCGCACGTGCTGCGTCGCGGGTTAGCGTCGCCGCATGACCGACCTGATGACCCTGCCGCTGACCACGCTCAGCGGTGACGCGACCACCCTCGGCGAGCTGGCGGACGGCGGCGCGCTGCTGCTCGTGAACGTGGCCAGCAAGTGCGGCCTCACCCCGCAATACACCCAGCTCGAAGCGCTTTCTGGGACCGCCGGCCTCACCGTGGTCGGCGTCCCGTGCAACCAGTTCGGCGGCCAGGAGCCGGGCTCGGCCGAGGAGATCGCCGAGTTCTGCAGCGCGACCTATGGGGTGAGCTTCCCGATGCTGGCCAAGACCTGCGTGAACACGGCCGACGGTGAGGTCCGCTCGCCTCTGTTCGACGCGCTGACCGCCGTCCCGGATGCCGAGGGCGCGGCCGGCGACGTGCAGTGGAACTTCGAGAAGTGGCTGATCGCCGCGGACGGCGAGGTGCGCGCCCGGTTCCGTCCGATGACCGCCCCCGACGACCCCGTGGTGGTGGAGGCCGTGGCGCAGCTGCCCGGCTGACACGGGTCTGCGGAACCGAGGGCGCCAGGATGTCGTCAAGGCAGCAGTGCCCTGAACGGGCCGTTGAGCTGCGGTGGGAAGGGCTCATGCGCTGGCTGGTCGCACGGGTAGCAGTGGTGCTGGCGATCGCTGGTCTGGTCGCCTGCGGGACGGGGCCGGACGACTACGCCGTCATCGCCGTGGAGATCTCGAGCGGCAGCTCGACCGGAGTGGCCACCGTCGGGTATGGCGTCTGCTCGCCGCCGCCTGACGAGCTGACCGTCACCCTGCAGACACCCTTGCTCGTCGAGCTGAAGGCCCGGGGTGAGGGCCCCACGAAGAGCGGCTGCGACGGCGCACAGGCGCAGGCCCAGGTCCCGTTCACCCTTGACGCCGCACTCGGTGACCGGCAGGTGCGTTCGGCCGGTTCGGACCGGCCGGTAGCGATCTTGCTCCCGTGAGCCATCGCTCCCCCTCGCTCAGGTCGTAGCGAAGCGGGACACGGCGCCTGCCGTACAGCTGTCGGCTGCGACGACGACTGTCTCAGAACGGCGGCGGGTCGTCCCGGAGGTTCGGATCGCGGGTCTGCTGCTCGGTCGGGGTGAGGGTGCGCGTCTGCCAGACGTCTCCGTGCCCGGCGGGCCCGGCGGGCAGGGCGGTGGCGGTGGTGCTGGTGGCGCGTGCGGCTGCCTGCCGTCCGCGGGCGGTGCTGCTGGCACGGTCGGCCGGCTGCTGGAGGTCCTGGTCGAGCTGCTCCCGCAGGCTCAGCGCGGATGGTGGCCGCTGCCCGGGGCAGTCCGGCCGGTCCATGATCGGATCGTGGTCCGGCGCCGTGATCGCGCCCTGCTCGACCCCTGTCGTGAGAGTCCTGGTCGTGGCGGGCAGGTCGGTCGGCGGCGGGTTCCAGTAGCCGGGTCGGGTGTGGGTGCGGCCGAGCGGGCTGGTCCAGGTGGTGCTGCCGTCGGCGCTGCGCGTCGAGGTCCAGGGCCGGGGGTTGCTGGCGTGCGGGGTCTTGGCGCGGTGGCACCGTCGGCTCTTCGGGCTGAGGTTGGCCGCGGTCGTGAGGCCGCCCTGCTGCTCAGCGCCGCTCGCGTCCGCGGTGCCCCCGGTCCCTGTGCTCGTGCCGACACTCATGCTCGTCCTGGTGCTGGTCCCGCTGTCGTCGCCCGTGCCGGTGCGGTAGGGCTTCTCGTGGTCCAGGTCGCAGCGGCTCGCGGGCATGCTGCAGCCGGGTCCGGTGCACAGCGGGTCCCGGATGCGTAGGAACCGGGCCAGCCCGAGGGTCGGGTCGTGCCGGGCCTGGGGCGGGTCGAGCAGCCACACCTCGCCCGGCAGCGGCCCGGCCGGCGTGGTCGAGCTGCCCACCCCGTCCACGCTGTCGGCCGGCACGGTCACCCTTGCCGGCACCGTGGTCGGGCTGCTCGCCCCGCCCAGGCTGCTGCCGGGCACGACCGGCCGCAGGGCCGAGCCGGGGGCGCCGGCCAGCACCGTCGGCTTGGTTGGCCCGGTCGGACCGGTTGGCCCGGTTGGCCCGGTTGGCCCGGTCGGCCCGGTCGGCCCGGTCGGCTCGGCCGGCTCGGTTGGCTCGTTGTTCTGTGCACCGCCGGAGCCCGGCGTCGGGCTGCGGGGGTGCACGGTTGCCGTCTGGGCGGGGTCTGGGTCCGGGCCTGCGGCCTGGTCTGGGTCTGGGTGCAGGCCGAGCCAGCCCAGCAGCACCTGCCGAGCGGGGTCCGGGGGCATGGCGCCGGGTGCACCCGGGGGCTCGGTGGGCCCGGTGGGCCCGGTGGGGTGGTGCGCGACGTCCGCGCGACCGGGTTGGCCGCTCAGGTCGTCGGCTGGGTCGTGCGGATCCTCGTGCTGGCCGGTCGCGCCGTCGTCGGCCGAGCCGTGCGGTTCCTCGTGCCGGTCGTTGGGCTCGTCGGGTGGGCCGGTTGCGTCGGGTGGGTCAGGTGGGCCGGGTCGTTGCTGGCGGCGGGCGCGCGGAGCCGACGGGTCGACGGTTCTGGGGTCCCGGGTTCTGGGGTCGCGGGTTCTGGGGGTGACGGCTGCGGGGTCCAGGTGCAGGGGCTGGCCGGTCTGGGCGTCGACGAGCAGGCGTCGCAGGGTGGCGTCGGGCAGCAGTCGTCGGATCATGCCGGCGCTGACGGGTCCGTGCCCGAGGATCTCCCCGGGATGACCGGACAGCCCGAGGGCGGTGGCCATCGGGACGTGCACGATCAGCTCGACGCCAGAACCGAGACCGCCGGCCGGGACGCTCCCGGGCCCGAACGGGCAGCCGCACGGCCCGCCGCCGCCCGGGGCGCC
>JBBSTI010000170.1:0-6318 GCA_038236005.1 Mycobacteriales bacterium
CCAAGGAGGGCATGCAGATCGCGAAGGCCAAGGGCCGGCTGAACGGCAGGCCGTCCAAGCTCAACCCGCGCCAGACCGCGCACCTGCTCGCTATGTCGCAGGCCGGCGAGCTGAGCCCGGGCGAGCTCGCGGACCTGTTCGGTGTCGGCCGCTCCACGGTCTACCGGGTAATCAGCCGGGGTCGTGTCACGTCCTCGGCTGTTGCGGTGCCTGCGACCGTCGACTGACCGGCCAGCCGGCGTCCCGTATCTCAGACCTATGCGGGACGCCGCAGCCGGCGCCGCCCACGACCTGATGAGTCCGCTCTGGCGCCCCGGTCGTCGTTCGGCATCTGAGACGCCCAGGTTGCTGGCGGCAACCTTTCGCGGGGTCCAGCGCATCATGAGGGTGTGGACGAGCGGGAGGCCTTCATCCGGGCCCAGCAGCCCGCTCTGATCCGCGCCGGCTACCTGCTGACCGGCAGCGACGCAGCCGCGCAGGACCTGGTGCAGGAGACCTTGGTGAAGGTGATCGTGGGCTGGCGAGCAGTCAGGCGGGCCGGGGCGCCCGAGGCCTACGTCCGCACGATCCTGCTCAACGCTTTCCTTGCCTCGCAGCGACGCAGCTGGTGGCGGGAACGCCCCGCGCAGGTCCTTCCTGAGCCTGCCGAGGTGGCTTCCGCCTACGACGCAGTCGCCGACCGAGACATGCTTGCGCGGGCCTTGCAGGCACTGCCGGCAAGGCAGCGGGCCGCGGTCGTGCTGCGGCACTACGAAGACCGCAGCGAGGCGCAGACGGCCGAGCTGCTCGGCTGCTCGGTCGGCACCGTGAAGTCGTTGACCTCGCGCGGGCTGGCCGGCCTGCGGACCCTGATGAACGGAGCCGTGCCGTGACCGACGAGCTGCACGAAGACCTTGTCGCCCTCGCTGACCGGGCCCACGTCCCACCCGTGGACCTCGCTCGCCTCGAGCATCAGGCCCGCGGCCGCGCCCGCCGGCGAGGGCTGGGCGCTGCGGTCGTGGTGCTGCTCGTCGCCGGCACGGCGGGCGTCGGGGCTTGGCAGGCCCTACCTGGCCAGGACCGCACCGAGGTGCTGGCCTCAGACCCGGCCGGCGCGGACGCGCTGACCCGGCCCGGGCAGCCCGGACTGCCGTTCGCGACGCTCGCGGTGAACGGGGTCGAGCCGACCGCCTGCGGGACGGACGCGTCGCCGTTGGTCCTGGCCGCAACACCGGGCGCGGAAACCGCCGACACCCCCGAAGCAGTGGCGCTGCGGCAGGTCCTCGAGACCGGTATCCAGGCCAGCTTCTTTCCGCCGAAGCAGGACTGGGTGCGGATGACCTCGAGCCAGGACGCCGTCACCTACGGCCACCGCCACGGTCCTGTAGGGATCGACCAGGTCATCACCTTGAAGTGGACCGACGGCGCCTGGACCTTCGACCGCACAGCTCCCTGCCTCGCACTCACCTACGGCTCGTCGGAGGCAGCCACGATCAGCGTCTGGACCGAGAAAGACAGCTCTCTGAGCCTGGAATGGTCGGGAGCGTCGAGCACCTGCGCCGAGGGCGGTAACGGGGCCTACGCCAGCGTCCAGGAGACCGCCGCCGAGGTTCGAGTGGTGTTGGCGCCCCGCGAGCCCGTGCCGCTGACCCCGCCGGTCGAGGTCTGTCTTGCCAGCGGTCGCAGCGAGACCACACAGGTGCCGCTCACCGCGCCGGTCGGCGAGCGCAAAGTGATCAACGTCGGCTACGCCCCCGGCAGGGACGTGCCGAGCCGGTCGCAGTCCGACGCGTTCGCGGCCAGGCAGAGCGCAGCCATCACCGACGCGCAGACCCTGTGCGACGCGGCCGCGACGACCCTGGGCCTTACCGCCACCTACAGCTTCTACGAAGACAACTTCTACAACCCGATGAACGTCGGCATCATCCGCGGCGCGCTGCCCGACCTGCCGCTCGCGTGGGCCCAGCCGCCCGCGGACACACCCGCGGCGCAGTGCTTCCTGCAGGGGCCTGCCCCGGCCGACGACCCACGGCCGAACCGCACGGTCGCTGTTGCCGCCAGCAGCGGTCTCCCGCCCTTCATCTACAACGACGATTACCGCTCCGAGGGCGCCCGGGAACGCCTCGGCGACCCGCCGAACTGATTAACCTTGGGACGACACGGGAGGCCTCACGAGCCCGCTGTCACGGTCTGCCCTGCTCTGCACGAGGCCTCCCGTCCGAGCGAAAGCCACGCCTGCTCGCCGTCATGCAGGGCCGGCAACCGAATAACCCGCCGTTCGCGGAACTACCGTCCAGGCCTTCCGGCAGTCTCGCCAGGCAGTACTTCGATCATGGGCCATTGCTCCCAGTACGAGCCGTTCGCATAGGTCGTCCTGGTGACGCTGTCCTCGTTGGTCACCTCAGAGACCGGCTCACCGCTGGAGACGGGGCCGACGAGCTTGCCGTTCTCCCGGTGAAGACCGTCAGGACCAGGCTCGTGGTCCATGACCTGCATCTGGCCGGGTGCGTCTGGTGAGACGTCGGCGGCCGCTGGAAGTGACGCAAGTGTCAGGAGAACCCCGGCTGACGCGGCCGTCGCGACCGCATCAAGTGTGACGCGCCACTTGGGTTCCAGCAAGGTCCTCATCAGCCCTCATCTCGTCATGGGCGCTCGGGTTCACGCAAGGTTGACCTGCGGTGCACGCGTCCCGCAACGGTGGGCCGCGAACGGTTGCGTGTCAGCGCGCGACCCATCCCCCGACTCCTGTCCCACGGCACCAAGCCGCCGATCCGATGACAGCCAACGGCTGATCACCGTCCGTGTACCTCAGTAGGGGCGGCGACGAGCGCGGAGCCCCGCGTGACGCCGTATCCGGAGTGTTCTGCGTGCCGGAGCGGCGGAGGTCGGGTACAGCCGTTAGCGCGGCGGGTCCGGCGTGGCCGGTGGTGCGTCGTTGACGCGAACGACCTCGCCGCCAGCGACCGTGATCTGGACGCGCCTGGCCTTGCTCGGGTCGGCCAGGTAGGTGCGCAGCAGTTCCGCCCCCTGCCCTTCGCCGGGAGCGGTGAGCGCGACGTCGGGCGAGCCGGCGAGCGGGGCGATGTGTGGGGCGCCCTGGACATCGCGGCACACGGTCTCCGGAGCGACTGGTTCACCAGGGCCGCACGGCCGGAGCGGGTCCCAGATCAGCCCGGGGCCTCCATCGGCCGGGCCCCACTGGTCTAAGAACTGGACGAGGTCTGCGTCGTAGACCCCGTCCGGGGATGAGCCGAGGCGGCTCATCCCTGAGAAGGTCGCGACTTCGCGGTAGTTCAGAGCAACGACCTGTCCCCTGGCGATCGTGAGGTGCACCCGGGGCGGGAGTTCCGGGTCGGCCAGGTAGCCGCGCAGCACGTCGACCGGCTTCGCCTCGACGGGTTGGTCGAACGAAGGCACAACCAGTCGAGGGCCCAGGTCACCCAACGGCGCCGACACCTGCCCGGTCTGGGGCGGTAGATCTGCCGACGGAACGCAGGAGCGCTCTCTGCCGCGTTCGCGCTGCATGGTGCACGGGCTCAACGGCTGCCAGGTCAGGACCGGTTGGTCGTCGTCGCTCACCGAGAGCAGCAGCCCGAGGGACTCGCCGTCGGCGACCTCGGCGACCTCGGCGGCCGGGACCAGGGTCTGCTGCCCGCGGTCTTGCAGGGCGGCAACGCCGGCGCCGCCGAGCAGGACCGGCACCAGCACGAGGGCGGCTAGGCCGGCCCGGTGGCGGCGTCGGCGCTGTCGTGACCGGGCCCGTACGGCAGAAAGATCGAGCGTGGCGACCGGTGTGCCGGCGCCCTGGGTGAGCAGGTGGGACAGGTCAGGCACGGGAGGGCTCCCCAGAGTCGAGTGGTGGGCTGTCGGTGAGGCCGGCGCTGGCGCGCAGCGTGGCCAGGGCTTGGTGGGCGAGGGACTTGACGGTGCCGGGGGCGACGTTCATGGCGTCGGCGGTCTGCTCAATCGTGAGGTCGGAGTAGTAGCGCAGCACCAGCGCAGTGCGCTGTCGGACGGGAAGGGCGCCGATCGCTCGCCGTACGGCCAGCGCCTCGGCCGGCTCAGCCGGGACGTCGGGACCTGGCGGGCCTGGTATCGGGCGCGGGCGGCCCGCTCGGCGGTGCGACGACGAAAGTGCGAGGTGCACAGGTTCATCGCGACCCGGTGGACCCAGGCGCCGGGGGCCTGCATCCGACTGACCCGAGGCCAGTCGGCGCAGACCCGGGCCAGCGCCTCCTGGGCCAGCTCGGCGGCGACCCAGCGGTCACCGCAGTGCAGGGTCAGCGCACCGACCAGGCGGGGGTGCTCGCGCCGGCAGAACGCGTCCAGCTCCTCGTTCATCGACGGTCCACGCCACTCAGACGCACCAGGACCGCGAAAGGTTTAGGAGGTGTCCTTCAAGGCGGCGCAGTGACCAGTGGGGCGGACCGCGCGGCGCTTGACCGTCTGATGCCAGCCGGTTACCTGGGCGGCTCGGCGGTGGCGACGGTGAACGGGGCGCCGAGCAGGGTCCCCGACCGGTCGCGTGCCAACGCATCAGTCGGTCGCGGTCTTGTTCATCTCAGGGATCGGCAGTGGAACCCTCTTCGGGAGTGATGGCCGGTCTCGACTGTCGTGCGTTCGATCACGGGCTCACGTCGGTGACGTGGTGTCGCTGTGCTTCGAGCCAGGTGACCAGCTCATCTGGTCGCGCTAGTGCGGGCAGGTGTCCGGTGTTGATGATGTCTGGCGCTTGTCCGAGGCGCTCGCTCACGACACGTTGCTGGAAGGCCAGCGGGAACAGCCGGTCGTGCCGGCCGACGAGGACGCGGGTGGGTACTGCCGGCCAGGACGGCAGCGGCCACGGCTGGCCGAAGGGCGCCTCTGACTGCGGGCGCACGTGCCGGGCGGACTCAGTGGCTATCGCGGGGTCCACGTCGTGCAGCAGCAGGACCAGCGGGTCATCGGAGGGCTCGCGTCCCCGGTCGACGGCCAGGTCCCGTTGCGCCTGTGCCTGCCCCGTTGCCCCCCACCACTGGCCCGGGGCCTCACCCGGCTGGGGCACCATCGGCACCACGAGTGCCAGCAGCTGCGTGGGAAGCCGGGCGGCGACCAGCGTCGCGGTGAGCGCGCCCATGGATTGGCCGACCAGGACGAGCTCAGGTCGGTGGCCGACGGCGCCTAGGACGACCTCGACGTAGCGGTCCAGGCCGGCATGCTCGTCCGAGGTCGGCAGGTCGGGGGTGATCACGTCGTGCCCCAGTGCGGTGAGCAGCGGAACGACCCGGTGCCAGTACCAGGGACCGGAAGCCGCGCCAGGGATGAGCACGTAGGTCGCCATCAGCGTCTCCGCCGGAGATTGGTCTGCATGCACGCTGTGACGATGAACGGCCGGCATACTCATCGGTCCGTGCGGCACCCGCCGGCCCGCCGCGGGGCCGGCTGCGGCCAGGGGGCGCGCCGTGCGCGCGTCAACTCCAAGTCCTACCGGTCGGGGATCGGTGACCGGGACGCGCGGGCCGCCCACGTCGCACAAGCCCATAAGGTCAATCCGTGGAAGCGATGGAGGGACTCTTGCTTGGCGTGACGCTGCTGCTGCTCGCAGTCGTCTTCCAGACGATGAACCGTCAGGTGCAGGCGGGGGACCTGAGCAATAACGGGGTGTTCGGCATTCGTACCAAGGCCACCCGCAGCTCGGACGCCGCCTGGGAGGCCGGACACCTCGCGGCGGTCCCGGTGATCAGGGTCGGCTACTGGTTGGCGTACTCGTGGTTTGCCATGGTCGTTGTCCTTGCCATCGTTCTGCAGGCCACGGTGAAGCAGAGCCCGCTGCCGTTCCTGCTCGCGGCGGTCGGGCTCGTCCTCGTCCTCGGAGTCCTGGTCAGGGCGGCAGTCACAGCGAATCGGGCCGCCAAGCAGGTGCGCTCGGAGGCTGGCTAGCGCACCGGCGACACAAGGACCTGAAGCAGCACCGACGCCGCGGGGCGTCGCCCTCGTGCGGGACGCACGGTCCGTACTTGCGCCAGGTCGACCGCACGCTCTCGTGCCCGAGTCCGCCCGAGGTACGCGTCACCGTCGCCGCGACTCCGGTTCGGCCAGTTCGTTCCGTCCCGTTCGCCGAACGAAGACCGGTGCGACCATGCGGGCTGAGGGCGGCGCTGGCCGCGGCGTCCCTCATGGGTCGACGTTGCGGACGGTCGCGCCAGCCGTCTCACTGCGGATCGGCTATCGGACTCGCACGGCGTTGGTTGCTTATCCGCCGTATCTGACTTGGGCAGTCTGCTTCGACACGCCCAGCATCGCGGCGATCGCCGCCCAGGAGTGGCCGTCGGCGCGAGCAGCTCGGATGGCTTCGGCCAG
>JBBSTI010000171.1:0-6312 GCA_038236005.1 Mycobacteriales bacterium
GGCGAAGATCACCGACGGCCGGCCGGCCAGTGCTCGCGCGCAGGCCACCCGCTGCTGCTGACCGCCGGACAGCTCGGTCGGCCGATGTCCGAGCCGTCCCTGGAGCCCGACCGCGTCGATGACCTTGTCCAGCCACTGCTGGTCGACGTCGCGCCCGGCGATGTCGGACGGCAGCGTGATGTTCTCCTTCGCCGTCAGGGTCGGCAGCAGGTTGAACTGCTGGAAGATGAAGCCGACCTGGTCGCGCCGCAGCGCCGTCAGGCCCTTGTCCTTGAGCCCGGACAGCGCCGTCTCGCCGATCCATGACTCGCCGGACGTCGCGCTGTCCAAGCCGGCCATCACGTGCATCAGGGTCGACTTGCCGGAGCCGCTCGGCCCCATGATCGCGGTGAAGGCGCCGGTGGCGAACTCGACGGTCACGCCGTCGAGCGCGGTCACGGCGGTCTCGCCCTTGCCGTAGACCTTGGTCAGGTCCTCCGCCCGGGCTGCGGGTGCGGTGGTCACGGTCACGGGTGGCTCCTTGCGCGGCGGGGTCGGAAGAATGCGTCCGGGGTCAGCGTCGGCCTCGCCATGATGCCTTGCGGATCACGATCACCGTGGAAGCAGGGTCACACGTGCTCGGTCGAGCGCGGAGGTCAACCGGTCTCGGGCTCTGGCCACGGCGGGGGCGTGCCGCCGAAGGCGGGGCAGAGCGACTGGTGGTCGCACCAGTCGCAGAGCCGGCTCTTCACCGGCGGGAAGTCGCGGCGCTCGGTGGCCCGCTCGATCGCCGTCCAGAGCGCCTGAAGCTTGCGCTCGGTCGCCGCCAGGTCGTGCTCGTCCGGGCAGTAGCGCAGGATCTCCCGGTCACCGAGATACATCAGCTGCAGCAGGCGCGGGACCACCCCGGTCGTACGCCAGATCACCAAGGCGTAGAACTTCATCTGGAACAGCGCCTTGCCCTCGAACAGCGGGCCGGGTGAGCGACCGGTCTTGTAGTCGACGACCCGCACGGCCCCGTCGGGTGCCACGTCGACCCGGTCGACGATGCCCCGCAGCCGCAGGCCGTTGCCGAGCACGACCGACACCATCTCCTCCCGGCGGGCCGGCTCCAGCCGGGTCGGGTCCTCCAGGGTGAAATAGCTGGTCAGCAGGGCCCGCGCGCTGGTCAGCCATCGCGCCAGCTCGTCCGGCTCGGCGAACATCTCGGCGACCTCGGGCGCCTCTGCCCGCAACCGGTCCCACTCCGGCTCGAGCAGGGCGGCGGCGGCCTGCGGGGTGCGGCCGATCGCCGGCAGGTCGAACAGCCGCTCCAGCACCGCGTGCACCAGGGTGCCGCGGGTGGCAGCCGGCGACGGGCTCTGAGGAAGTCGGTCGATCGTGCGGAGCCGGTAGGCCAGTGGACAGCTCATGAAGTCCCCCGCCCGCGAGGGCGACAGCGAACCGAGCACCGGCGGGGCAAGGTCCACCAGACCGACACCGGCATCAGGCCGCTGTCCGGAGACGTCGGCGGCAGGCCGCACGTCGGGCTCGTTGCTCACCAGGCTGGTCATGCTGCGACCGTACGGCCGGGGTCCGACAATCCCGCCGGCGACAAGCCGGCGACAAGCCCACCTCGCAGCCGGTACGCCTGCCCGGCACGCCGCAGCGACGACCGCGTCGAGCGGACGCACGGGGGAAGGGCAAGGCCGCCCGGACGGCGTACGGATGGCAGGCTGACCCCGTGATGCCCCCGGCCCCCGACGGGGAACTGATGGCGGTGCTGCTGGCCCTGGCCGGTCCTCGCACCGACGACCCGGTGTGCGTCCAGGCCCCCGGGCACCCGCTCGCCGACCGGGTCCGGCGCGGGCTGCTGGCGATGAGCCGGACCGAGGTCGAGGTGACGACCGGTGCGCAGGTGTGTGTCGTCGGCGGGTCCGAGGACCTGGCCGAGGCCATACGCAGGACCGCCCCCGGCGGCAAGCTCGTCAGCCTGGCCGAGGACCGACGGACCGTGGAGCACGACGTGGCCAACCACGACCTCGTCCTGCTGCACGTCGAGACGCTGGCGACCGGGGGCCTGGCGTTCGTGGCACGCCTCGCCGACCTGCCCCACCGCTCCTAGAGTTGTCCCGTGCCGTCCCGGGGTCCTCTGCGCATGGGACGGGTGCTGGGCATCCCCGTTCTCGTCGCGCCCTCCTGGTTCGTGCTGGCCGCGCTGGTCGTCCTGCTCTACGGACCGTCGCTGCAGGGCCTGGTCGCCGACGGGGCCGGCCGGGCCGACGGCTACCTGGCCGCGGCCGGCTACGCCGTCCTGCTGCTGATCAGCGTGCTGCTGCACGAGATCGGCCACGCCGCGGTCGCCCGGCTGTACGGGCTGCCGGTCCGCAGCATCACGATCACCTTCCTGGCCGGCAGCACCGAGATCACCGAACCCCCACAGACCCCGGGCCGGGAGTACGGCATCGCGGTCGTCGGTCCGCTGGTCAGCCTGCTGCTGGGCGGTCTGGCCGCCGCCGGGGCGCTGCTGCTGCCCGACGGCCCGGTGCAGGTCGCGATGCAGCTCACCGCGCTGACCAACGGCGCGGTCGCGGTGTTCAACCTCCTTCCGGGCCTGCCCCTGGACGGCGGGCGGGTGCTGCGCGCCGCTCTGTGGAAGCTCACCGGCGACCCCGAACGGGCGCAGGTGCTGGCGGCGCAGGCAGGTCGGGTCCTGGCTCTCGTCGGCTTCCCGGTGCTGGTCCTGGTCGTGCTGCCGATCGTCGGCTACAACCCCGGGCTGGTCGGCGCCGTGCTCGCCGGGCTGGTCGCCGCGTTCCTGTTCTCCGGCGCGACCGCGGCGCTGCGGCTGGCCAGGCTCGGCCAGCGACTGCCGTCGTTGTCGGCGGCCGCGCTGGCCCGGGAGGCCGTGCTCGTCCCGGCGTCGACCCCGCTGTCGGAGGCGCTGCGGCAGGTCCAGGACGCCGGGCTACGGGCGATCGTCGTCACCGGTCCGGACGGGCGCCTGCTCGCGCTGGTCAGCGAGCAGTCCGTCTCCGAGGTCCCGGAGCAGCGTCGGCCGTGGGTCACCGTCGACACCGTCGCCCGCACCCTCACCGACGCGCTGGTGCTCACCCCTGACCTGGTGGGACGCCCCCTGCTGGCCCGGCTCGAGGCGGAGCCCGCGGACGAATATCTCGTACGCGACCCCTCCGGGGGTCCGGTCCGCGTGCTCACCGCCCGCGACGTTGCCGCTGCCCTGGCCTGACGGCTGACCTCTGAGGCCGGACACCCTGGACCCGCCCGCTAGCGTCCTCGCGGATGACTACCGGAGCCGACCGCCGACGAGGACCGCTGCGCGAGGGTGACCAGGTCCAGCTGACCGACCCCAAGGGCAAGATGCACACCATCACCCTGGTGGCCGGCAAGTCCTTCCACACCCATCGCGGGATCCTGGAGCACGACACGCTGCTCGGCGGCCCGGAAGGAGTCGTCGTCCGGATCGGGTCGACGGACTACCTCGCGCTGCGGCCCCTGCTCTCGGACTTCGTGCTCTCGATGCCGCGCGGCGCGCAGGTCGTCTATCCCAAGGACGCCGGCCAGATCGTGCAGATGGCCGACATCTTCGACGGCGCGGTCGTCGTGGAAGCAGGCGTCGGTTCCGGAGCCCTGTCCATGTCGCTGCTGCGGGCGGTCGGCGAGGGCGGGCGGCTCTTCTCGTACGAACGTCGACCGGACTTCGCCGAGATCGCCCGGGCCAACGTGGACCGCTTCTTCGGCTCGCCGCACCCCGCCTGGACGGTGACCGTGGGCGACCTGCAGGACACCCTGGACGTGACCGACGTCGACCGGGTCGTGCTCGACATGCTGGCGCCCTGGGAGACTCTGAACGCGGTCGCACGTGCGCTGCGGCCGGGCGGGCTGGTCTGCGCCTACGTCGCGACGACCACCCAGCTGTCGACCACGGTCGAGGCCCTGCGCGCGCACGGGTCGTTCACCGAGCCGACCAGCTGGGAGTCGATGGTCCGCGGCTGGCACGTGGAGGGCCTCGCGGTGCGTCCGGACCACCGGATGATCGGGCACACCGGCTTCTTGTGCACGTCACGCCGGCTGGCCGACGGGGTCGAGCCGCCGGTCCGTCGTCGCCGGCCGAGCAAGGGCATGACCGGCACACCGACCGACGTCGCCCCGGAGCCCGAGCGGGAGGGCCCGTTCCGGCCTGACCTGCCCTGAGCCCGTCTCCACCGTTGGTGATCTTGGCGCCATTCTGGCGGCCAAGATCACCGTGGGAGCGGTCCGGACTCGCACCTTGGTGATCTTGGCGCCGTTTCCCGGTCCAAGATCACCAACAGGGTGAGTCGGACCCGTGCGTGGGTGATCTTGGCGCCGGAACGGCGCTCAAGATCACCCAGGCTAGAAGGGGCGCGTCACCCGTGTGGGGGATCCGGGCAGCTCTGGCCCGCGCCGAGACACCTGGCATGTCTCTGCTGACCGTCCTCGGCCTGTGGGCCGCCGCATCGTTCCCCGTCGTGGGGGTTCTGAGCCTGCTCGCGCGGGCCGGGCACCACGAGGACGTCGCGATGGGCTACGCGGTCGACTGAGTCGGGCCGGGCCGTCGACCGAGCCCCCGCTACAGGTTCCCGACAGCCATGTCGAACCTGCAAGGGCACCCCTGCCGTACATAGGATGCGGGGGACCCGGAGGTGAGGCACGTGGCAGGTGACCGGAACGTCAGCCAGAGCGACCTGATGGCCCAGGTCGGGCATCTCGAGCAGGAGGTGTCCGTGCTCCGCCGCAGGTTGTCCGAGTCGCCGCGGCAGGTCCGGGCGCTCGAGGAGCGACTCGCCGAGGTGCAGAGCGGCCTGGCTTCGACGACCGGGCAGAACGACCGGCTCGTCGCCACGCTCCGGGAGGCGCGCGACCAGATCGTCACGCTGAAAGAGGAGGTCGAGCGCCTCGCCCAGCCGCCGAGCGGCTACGGCACCTACCTCACGACGCACGAGGACGGCACCGTCGACATCTTCACCGGTGGTCGCAAGCTGCGGGTCGCCTGCTCGCCGGAGGTCACGGTCGCCGACCTGCGCCGCGGCCAGGAGGTCATGCTCAACGAGGCGATGAACGTCGTGCTCGCGCTGGACTTCGTCGAGCAGGGTGACGTCGTCACGCTCAAGGAGCTGCTCGAGGGCGGCACCCGCGCCCTCGTCGTCGGGCACACGGACGAGACCAAGGTCGTCATGCTCGCCGACTCGCTGCTGGACGGCCCGCTCAAGGCCGGTGACTCGCTCATGGTCGACACCCGGAGCGGTTATGCGTACGAGAAGATCCCCAAGTCCGAGGTCGAAGAGCTCGTCCTGGAAGAAGTGCCCGACATCGACTACAGCGCGATCGGTGGGCTGGCCGCACAGATCGAGCAGATCCGCGACGCCGTCGAGCTGCCGTTCCTGCACAAGGAGCTGTTCGTCGAGCACCAGCTGCGCCCGCCGAAAGGCGTGCTGCTCTACGGCCCGCCCGGCTGCGGCAAGACGCTGATCGCGAAAGCGGTCGCGAACAGCCTGGCCAAGAAGGTCGCCGAGGTGACCGGCAAGCCCGAGGGGCGCAGCTTCTTCCTCAACATCAAGGGTCCTGAGCTGCTCAACAAATATGTCGGCGAGACCGAGCGCCACATCCGGCTGGTCTTCCAGCGGGCCCGCGAGAAGGCGTCCGAGGGCGTGCCGGTCATCGTGTTCTTCGACGAGATGGACTCGATCTTCCGTACGCGTGGGTCGGGTGTCTCGAGCGATGTCGAGACGACGATCGTGCCGCAGCTGCTCGCCGAGATCGACGGCGTCGAGACGCTGGAGAACGTGGTCGTCATCGGCGCCTCCAACCGCGAGGACATGATCGACCCGGCCATCCTGCGGCCCGGCCGGCTCGACGTGAAGATCAAGATCGAGCGGCCCGACGCGGAAGCCGCGACCGACATCTTCGCCAAGTACATCGTCACCGCCCTGCCGCTGCACGACGACGATCTCAAGGCTCACGACGGTTCCCGCGAGGACACCGTCGAGGCGATGATCCAGGGCGTGGTCGCCCGGATCTACACCGAGGCCGAGGAGAACCGGTTCCTGGAAGTCACGTACGCCAACGGTGACAAGGAGGTCCTCTACTTCAAGGACTTCAACTCCGGCGCCATGATCGAGAACATCGTCGGCCGCGCCAAGAAGATGGCCATCAAAGACGTCCTCGACATCGGCCAGAAGGGGCTGCGCATGCAGCACCTGCTTGAGGCCTGCGTGGACGAGTTCAAGGAGAACGAGGACCTGCCCAACACCACCAACCCCGACGACTGGGCGCGGATCTCGGGCAAGAAGGGGGAGCGGATCGTCTACATCCGCA
>JBBSTI010000172.1:0-6296 GCA_038236005.1 Mycobacteriales bacterium
AGCCCTCGGCGATCATGCGTCCGATGCCACGCGAGCCCCCGGTGATCAGGGCGGTGCGTCCCCGCAGGCTGAAGAGCTCGGTGATGTCCATGACGGGTCCTGTCTCGGAACGGGCGGGCGGGCGGCAGACCCTACCGAGACGAGGCAAAGGCACGAGCCGGTACGCGCACCCCGCAGCCCCAGGGCCGCCCGACCCCGCACCCACGCCGAGCCCTGTTCCCTCGACGCAGCAAAGAAGTACGCCACCTGGGCAGCCCCGAGTGCCGACGCTCCTCGCGCATGGGGCCGCTCACGACGCGTCCCGATCAGCCCGGTGGACGACCCGTGGTTCTGTCACGGGAATGACGCGCGGGCAGCCACGACGGAAGCGGACGCGACGGTGCGCTGGGGGATCCTGGGCACCGGCGGCATCGCGGGGGACTTCGCGCGCGACCTTGCCGTGCTCCCGGACAGTCGGGTGGTCGCGGTCGGGTCTCGTACGCAGGACCGGGCCGACTCCTTCGCTGCGCAGCTCACCGGGGTCCGGGCGTCCGGCAACTATGAGGCGCTGGTGGCCGACCCCGAGGTGGACGCGGTCTATGTCGCGACCCCGCACCCGGCGCACCACCACGACACGCTGCTCGCCCTGTCGGCCGGCAAGCCCGTGCTGTGCGAGAAGCCGTTCGCGCTGAACGCCTGGCAGGCCGCCGAGATGGTCGCTGCGGCCCGTGCGGCGGGGCCGCTGCTGATGGAAGGCGATGTGGACGCGTTGCCTCCCGCACGTACGCAAGATCGTCGAGCTGGTGCAGTCCGGTGTGCTCGGAGACCTGCGCACGGTGAGCGCGGATCACGGCCAGTGGTTCGAGCCGGATCCCGAGCACCGGCTGTTCGCGCCCGGGCTGGGCGGCGGGGCTCTGCTGGACCTCGGCATCTACCCGGTGTCCTTCGTCCACCTGCTGCTCGGCCACCCGACCCAGGTCACCGCGGTGTCCGATCCTGCGTTCACCGGGGTGGACGGTCAGACGACCGTGACGACCCAGCACGCCGGCGGGGCTCACGGGATCGCGACCACCACCCTGTGGGCCCGTACGCCGACCCGGGCCTTTCTCGCCGGGACCCTCGGCGCGATCGAGGTGCACCCGGACTTCTACCGGCCGAGCAGCTGCACCCTGCAGGTGCGGGGCGCGGAGCCGCAGACGTATCGCTTCGACGTGCCCGGGCACGGGCTTCGGTACGAGGCAGCCGAGTTCGGTCGGTGCCTGCGTTCCGGGCTGACCGAGAGCCCGCTGATGCCGCTGGACGAGACCGTGCAGATCATGCAGGTGCTGGACGGGGCCAGACGCCAGGTCGGTCTGGTGTACGACGGACAGCCGGGCGAGCCGGCGCGGTCCTAGCCGGCCGACCCGGCTGCCCGTGGAGGCCTGGCTGAGATCGACGCCCGACACGATCCGGTCGCGGCATCCGTCCACCGGGTCTTCTCAGCCCACCCGGGTCAGCAGCAGCGCGAGGACCAGCCCGATGGCGACGGCTGGACCCGCGGCGTAGCTGTCCTTCTTGAACGCCTTCGGGAACACCTCGATCGCCAGCGAGCCGACCACGGCGCCGCCGGCAAAGGCCCGGGCGAGCGCCAGCACACCGTCGGGCACCCCGGACAGCGCCAGGTTCCCGACGACCGCGGCGGCCGCCAGCAGCGCGGCGGTCGCCGTCCACAGCAGCAGGATCTCGCGCCTGGACCGGCCGTCCCCGGTCATCGCCTTCGCCCCACCGGCGGCCTCGGGCAGGTTCGACAGCAGGATGGAGCCTGACAGTGCTGCCGCCCCCAGCGGGCCGGTGCTGATGAGGGCGACCCCGAGCGCCAGGTTCTCCGGGATCCCGTCCAGCGTGATCGCGACGAGCAGACCGCCGCTGCCACCGCTGGACCGCGACTTGACCAGCTTGTCCAAGCCGGTGAACAGCCCCGTCCCGGCGAGCACGGCGAGGCTCGCGGCCCAGACGGACGTCTGCTCGGTGGCCGGCTCGATGAGCTCCAGGACCGCGGAGATGATCAGCGCACCGCCGGCGAGCGCGACCAGGAAGCCCTCGACGTGGTCCGGCAGCGTCCCGTAGCTCCCCCACGCGGCGCCGGCGATGAGCGCCCCCGAGACGACGAGGATGACCAGGAAGGTGAGCACACCGGGGGCAGTACCCGGTCGTTCAGATCTCAACGGCCGTCGAGGTTGGTGGTCAGCAGCGCGGTCGTACGGATCGCTGGTGGGGGAGTGCACCGGTCATCACGTTCGAGCAGGCGCAGGCGCTGATCGCCGGACAGCGGCTGGGGGTGCTGGTCACCCTGCGGGGCAAGGGATGGCCGCAGACAAGCAACGTCGTCTACGCGGTCAGACGGATCCTCCTGGGCGGCGCTCGAGGGGACCGCCGGGCTGTCAGCCGTCGCCGCGAGACCTGGCGACGAGGTCGGGCGCGCGCTGGCTGAGCTGTACGTCGACATCGCCGGGAGCGAGCACCCGGACTGGGAGGCCTTCCACCGGGCGATGGTCGACGAGCGCCGCCTGGTGCTGACCCTGTCGCTGACGCACGGGTACGGCGGCGGCGGCTGAGGCCGGCGACGACGTCGACGGTGGGCCCACCTCTCGCGGTGCGTCCCTAGGCTCGGGGTGTGATCACGCCGAACCGTCTCGCCGTAGGGACGCTGCTGCCGGCGTTCGACGGGATGGACCTGGCGACCCGCCGGTCCGTGGTGGCCGACCTCGAGGCCGGCGGCGTGGACCATCTCGCCGTGGGCGACCATGTCAGCTTCCGCGACGGGCTCGGCTTCGACGGCCTGCTCCAGGCAGCGCACCTGCTCGCGCTCAGCGACGTGCTGCCGGTCCATGTAGGCGTCTACCTGCTCGCGCTGCGGCACCCCGTCCCGGTCGCCCGCCAGCTGGCCGACCTGGCCTCGCTAGCGCCTGGACGGCTGGTGCTCGGCGTGGGGATCGGCGGCGAGGACCGGCACGAGTACGAGGTGTGCGGCATCGATCCGGCCACCCGCGGCGCCCGCACCGACGAAGCGCTCGGCCTGCTGCGCAGGCTCATGACCGGTGAACCGGTCACCTCGACCGGCCGCTTCTTCCCGGTGCAGGACGCGCAGGTCCGTCCGGCGGCGCCGGACCTGCCCCTGATCATCGGTGGTCGCTCCCCGCAGGCCCTGCTTCGGACCGCTGCCTACGGCGACGGCTGGCTCGGCATCTGGGTCTCCCCCAGCCGGTACGCCTCTGCCGTCGCGTCGGTCGCCGAGCAGGCCGCGGCGGCGGGCCGGGACGTGTCGGCGTGGCGGCACGGCCTGCAGGTCTGGTGCGGCTTCGGCGCCACCCGTGAGGCCGCCGTCGCGCCGCTCGCGGCGGCGATGCAGGACATGTACAAGACGCCGTTCTCCGCCTTCGCGAAGACCAGCCCGGCAGGCACACCCGAGGACGTCGCGGCCTTCCTCACCCCTTACCTCGAGGCAGGGGCGACGAGCGTCAACCTGATCCCGCGCAGCGCGGATCTCACCACCTCGATCGACGGCGTGGCCGAGGTCTGCCGAATCCTGCACGCCTGAGCAGCACGAGCCCGGGCAGAGCGCACGACGACCGTCGTCAGCCCGATGAGGTTCAGCACCCCGAAGGTCACGATCGAGCGGTAGCCCGACAGCAGCGGCACCGGCGACGAGGTCGGCCTGCAGGGAGAAGCACACGCACGCGATCTGCCCTCAGGCGGTCAGCCCAGTCGCCGAGGCGCGGTGGTCTCCAGCAGGAGTGACTCGCCTCCGGCCGGACACGATCTCCACCTTGCTGGAGGTGCGTTGCGGTGAACCGCGAGATGACGAACGAGTTCGACACGGTCGCGAGCTGGACCCGGGAGGCGGTCGAGCTGCTCGGCGAGGACCACGCTGAACCCGCGGGATGCCGTGGCAGCGGCAGCCCGGCCGTGCTGGCCTGGCTGGGTGACCGGCTCGGTCTGTCACCGGGCAGCTTCCCTTTCCCGCTGACGTGTTCGACAGCGCCTGGTGCCTGGGGGTGCTGTCGACGACCACGGCTCCCGCCGATCTCGTCCGCGAGCTGGGCCGGGTGCTCCGCCCCGGTGGGGGGCTCGGGCTGCTCGTCCTGGTGCAGCAGGTCCGGGGACTGTCCGAGCAGCCGGCGGGCAACAGCTTTCCGCGTCCCGTGGAGCTGCCGCAGATGCTGGCCGACGCGGACCTGGAGGTCTTCGACCAGGTCAGGGCCGAGGACCTCGCGGCGCCGCCGGAGCTGTGGCGGGCGCGTCAGCAAGCGGTGTCGGACCTGATGGCCGACCGTCACGGCCACGAGAGCGCCTGGCGGGAGTCCGAGGCGCAGCAGCACCTGCTCGGCAGGCTGTTGGCCAGCGGGGAGCTGGACACCGTGCTCCTCCACGCCGTCAGGGCCTGAGATCACCGCTGACCCGCCCTACGAGCAGGGCGAAGTACGGCGCCGTGACTCAGGCGCGTCCCGCCGGACAGCCACCGTGACGCACCTGCCAGGGCCCCGACGAGCGCGAGCTGACCGATCGTGGCAAGCAGAACGCTGACGACGCTCGACGAGCAGCGCGTGCAGGCGGGACGGGTCGTCCCGGACCAGCAGCTGACGGCCGAGGTCCAGCGGCACGAGCACCAGGGCCAGGCCGAGCCCGCCCGGGAAGGCGCGGCGGCGGGGTCCGAGCAGCTGCCGCAGGGTCGCTGTGAGCTCAGCGAGCGGCAGGAACAGGTCCAGCGGCGGACGTGGCACTGGCCCATCCGTAGCTGCAGACCGCGGTCGAAGACCTCCATCATCGGGAACGGATCGGCCTCGCCGCCGTACACGCCGCTGATCGAGACGGTGCCGCCGCGTCGGCACGCTTTGAGCGCGGTGGTCAGGGCGTTCGTACGGTCGAGCGCGGCCTTGTCGGTGAAAGGCTGGGCGAGCGCGTCGGGCAGCACACCGACGACGGTATGGCCGAGCCTGCCGACGGGCGACCCGTGCGCCTGCGTGCCGACCGCCTCGATCACCGCGTCCGGCCCGCGGCCGTCGGTGAGGCCGAGCAGGGTCGCGGCGACGTCGGCGCCCTCGCGCCGGTCGAGGGTCTTGAGCCCCCGCTGCGGGGCGCGCGCGACCCGCTCGGGGACAAGGTCGACACCGATCACCCGCTCGATCCCGTGGTGGCGGGCGATCCGGGCAGCGAGCTGACCGACCGGGCCGAGACCGATCACTGCCAGCGTGCCGCCGTCCGGCGTGTCGGCATACGCCACCGCTTGCCATGCCGTCGGCAAGATGTCGGACAGGTAGAGGTACCGCTCGTCCGGAACCCCGTCCGGAACCCCGTCCGGGACCTTGATCGGCCCGAAGTGCGCCTGCGGCACCCGCAGCAGCTCGGCCTGCCCGCCGGGCACCGAGCCGTACAGCGAGGTGTAGCCGAACAGTGCCGCGCCCTTGCCGGTGTCGCGGTTCTGGATGGTCTCGCACTGCGCGTACAGCCCGCGGCTGCACATCCAGCACGACCCGCAGGAGATGTTGAACGGGACCACCACCCGGTCGCCCGCCTTGAGGTGCGGGACGCCGCTGCCGACCTCCTCCACCACGCCCATCGCCTCGTGGCTGAGCACGTCGCCCTGCGACAGGAACGGGCCGAGCCCCTCGTCCAGATGAAGGTCGGAGCCGCAGATCGCGGTCGAGGTGACCCGCACGATCGCGTCGGTCAAGTCCTGGATCGTCAGATCGGGAACCGTCTCCACCGAGACGTCCCGCTTGCCCTGCCAGGTGAGTGCGCGCATGGCCAGGCGGTGCCCCATCGACCGCGGGCCAGCCGCGACCCCTGGGTGGTCGGCGCGCAGGTTCTTCGACACCGCCTTCGACCTCGTGCGCCTGCTCGTCCTCGCCCCCTGCTGTCTTGGTGGCTGGTGCTCGTGCTGCGCCCGACCGCCGACCGCACCCCGGCGCAGAGCAACGCTTTCGACCCCTGCTCGCCGTGTACGACCTGCACACCGCACCGCTGGACGCGATCGGTGACCGGGTCCGGCACCAGGGCTCCTACCGCTGGCTTGCCGAGCAGGCCGACTGGTCGCAGCTGGTCGAGGCGGTCGGCATGCGCGCCGTCCCCGGCGAGGAGATGTCCGAGACCGGCCTGGAACGCTCGGCTGCAGGCTGGACCACGGTGCCCGATGGTCCTCAAGGCGTTCGATCGTCTCGGCGCGTCGAGGGACGTCCGTACGGCCGGCGGCGTCGTGCTGGCCGTCAGAGGCCCGGACCAGGCGCAACTGATCGACGACCGAGGGTTTTTCGTCGGCGGTGCGGTCGGCGTCAGCCGGG
>JBBSTI010000173.1:0-6213 GCA_038236005.1 Mycobacteriales bacterium
TGCTCCGGCCAGGTCCGGTCGGGCAGCGGCACGGGCGGGAAGGCGGTGTAGCGGGTGTGGGCCGGCATCCCGGCGGTCGTGCTGTTGACGCTGCTGTGGGCGTTTGTGCTGCTGTGCTCGTTCATGGAAGGCTCCCAGGTCCGGGGCGGAGGCGGCCAGCGCTGCACGTCCCGCGACGGGGGGCCGGCCTAGCTGCAGGCCCCGCCGCGGCAGATAAGCAGGAGTCGACGCATGCGAGCGAGCGTACGCCCCCCTGTTCGAGATCAGGTCAGGAAGGGATCGACCGCCGCCCGGAAGCCGGTCGGTGCGTCGACCCACGGGAAGTGCCCGGCGTCAGCGATGACGGCGGTTTGAGCGCCCGGGAACGAGCCGGCGACCAGGTCGACGGACGCGAGCCCGGTCATCGTGTCGCGCTCGGCGCCGACGACCAGGACCGGCGCGGTGACCTCGCCGAGCCCGGCGACCAGCGCCTCCTTGTCGACCCCCTCCTTGCCGGTGGCGAACCCCAGCTCGGCGCGCTTGCTGCTCTGAGAATCGGCGCCGGCGGCGTGCTCCTGGGTGCGCGCGTCCCACCGGGAGTAAAGGAAGGGGCGGGTGGCGCGCACCAGCGACTGCTGCTGGGCCGGCGGGGCGTCGCGCACCGCGTCGAAGGCCTCGGCGGCGTCGGCATACCAGGGCTCGCCGGAGAAGCGCGAGCGGATCTCGGCGGTGTCGGTCCGGCGTCCGCCCTGCAGCACGTCCGACGGGGTCACGAGCAACAACCGACCGACCGAGGTGGGGTGCTGAGAGGCCCAGCACTGCGCGACGATGCAGCCCGCCGAGTGCCCGAGCACGTCCAGCGTCGCGAGCCCGAGGTGCGCGCGCAGGGCCTCGAGGTCGGCGGCCTGGCGGTCGAACCGCATGGTCGACGGGTCGGCCGGCACCTCCGAGCGCCCGGTGGCACGGGGGTCCAGGCGCAGCAGGGTCCGGACCTGCGACAGCCCGGCGAGGTCCTCGAGGTAGGCCGCGGCCCGACCGGGCCCACCGGGGACGCACACCAGGGGCGGGGCCAGCGTGTTTCCTGGCCCCACCTCGGTCACCTCGAGCTGCGTGCCGTCGTAGGAGGTGAACCTCATGACAGGTCCGCCGTCCGCGCGCTGCTGGCCCCGATGGCCTCGCAGATCCGTGCCAGCACGTCCGGCGGCACCGCCGAGTCCACGGTCAACGTCATGAGCGCTTCTCCTCCCTGCGAGGTCCTCGCGACCTGCGCACCAGCGATGTTGACCCCCGCCTCGCCGAGGGCCGCTCCGACCGTGCCGACGACGCCGGGCTGGTCCTCGTAGCTGAAGAACACCAGATGATCGTCGGGCGCAAGGTCCACGTCGAAGCCGTCCACCTCGATCAGCTTCTCCACCTGACGGCTGCCGGCCAGCGTGCCCGACACCGACACCGTGCGGCCATCGGCGTGCACCCCGTGCACCCGCACGAGGCTGCGATAGTCGGGGCTCTCGGCGTGCGTCACCAGCGAGACCTCCATGCCACGCTCGACCGCGAGCGCGGGCGCGTTCACGAAGGTCACCTGCTCTTCGACCACGTCGTAGAAGGCTCCCTTGAGCGCGGCGAGCTGCAGGACCGAGACGTCGTACGCCGCCAGCTCGCCGCGCACCTCGACCTCCAGGCGCGCGACCGGCCCGTCGGCGAGCGCGGTGAAGATCCGCCCGAGCCGTTCGACCAGCGGCAGGGCCGGTCGCACCTCCTGCACGACGATGCCGGCGGCCTGCACGTTGACCGCGTCCGGCACGAACTCGCCCGACAGCGCGAGCAGCACCGAGCGGGCGACCGCGATCCCGGCCTTGTCCTGCGCCTCCACGGTGGAGGCGCCCAGGTGCGGCGCGACGACGACCGAGTCGAACGCGAACAGCCGCGAGCTCGTCGTCGGCTCGGTGGCGAACACGTCGAGCCCGGCGCCGGCCACCGTGCCGGCCTCGAGCGCGTCGGCGAGCGCGTCCTCGTCGAGCAGACCGCCGCGGGCGGCGTTGATGATGCGGACGGTCGGCTTGCACAGCGCGAGCATCCCGGCGTCGATCAGGCCGGTCGTCTCGGGCGTCTTCGGCAGGTGGATCGAGATGAAGTCGCTGAGCTCCATCAGCTCCTCGAGCGAGACCAGCCGCACGCCGAGCTGGGCGGCGCGGGCCGGCGCGACGTAGGGGTCGTAGGCGATCAGTTGAACCCCGAAGGCCGCCATCCGCTGGGCGAACAGCACACCGATGCGGCCGAGCCCGACCACGCCGACCGTCTTGTCGGCCACCTCGACCCCGGTCCAACGGGCCCGCTGCCAGAGCCCCGCGCGCAGCGACCGGTCTGCCGCGGCGGTGTTGCGCGCGCAGGCGAGCAGCAGGTTCACCGCCTGCTCGGCGGCGCTGACGATGTTGCTCCGCGGGGCGTTCACCACCATCACGCCGCGGGCCGTCGCCGCCGCGATGTCGACGTTGTCCAGGCCGATCCCGGCGCGGGCGACCACGGTGAGCCGGGGCGCCGCCGCGAGCGCCTCGGCGTCGACCCGGGTGGCGCTGCGCACCAGCAGCGCATCCGCCTCGGCGAGCGCGGGCAGCAGCGCGGCCCGGTCGGCCCCGTCGACGTGCCGGACGGTCACCCCGTCCCCCAGCACGGCGAGCACGGAGGGGGCCAGCTCCTCGGCGATCAGGACGACGGGGGGTGCGGTCACGGGCATCCTCTGTAGGGCGGGGTGGTCCAGCTCACGCTATCGGTGCGTGCTGAGGGCACAGCGGGCCGACCGTCACCTTCTGTCGCCAAACATGACGGTCTGGCAAGAATCCGTGGTTGACCGGGACAGGAGTGGCCGCCGGGATAGCGTCGCGACGGGCAAGAACGCCCCGAACGCCCGACCCGGCTTGTACGTCTACAGCACGCGACCACCCCCTGCAGCCCCCCGAGCGGAGCCAAACCTTGAGACCTCCCCGGCGGGCGAACCTGTTGGCCGGGCTCCTGCCGCTGGCGTTGGTCCTGACCGGACCTGAGGTGGCCGGCGCGGAGCTCTCGACCGCCCCGTCGGGCCGGACGGACGTCGACCGGGTGATCACGCTTGCGCCTCTGGTCCCGGTGCGGCTCGCCCCGGGCGGACCCGCCCCCCGTGGGGCGGCCGGTCTGCGCAGCGAGCCGGTCCCCCGCAGCATGACGGCGTCCAGCGGGCGCAGCTCGGTCCGGTTGAGCGGGACGCAGTCCACCTGGGACGTGACCTTTCTGACCGAGCGGACCGCGAACCACCCAGGTGCCGTCCCCTTTCCGGAGCAGGCGAAGGACGCCTACCTACGCGCGGTCGCCCGTTGGGCGTCGATCCTGCCGTCGGACCAGGAGATCGACGTCACCGCGGCGTGGGAGCAGCTGCCGGCTGGTGCCGCTCCCGACCCGGGTCTGCTGGGCTTCGCCGGACCCGGCGGGCTGGTCACCGAGGACACCGCGCCGGGATACGTCTCCCCGATCGTGCTGGTCGAGGCCCGTGAGCGTCGCGACATCAACCAGGGTGCCGCCGACATCGACTCCGGCTTCAACCGCGCGCAGCGGGCCTGGTGGTTCGACGCCGAGCCACCGCCCCCCGACCAGATCGACTTCGAGACGATCGTGCTGCACGAGCTGGGGCACGGGCTCGGCTTTCTCGGCTCGGCCGGGCAGGACCGCCCCTCGGCCCCGCTCACCCTCGGCTTCCCTGCCGCCGACGGTGGCCGTCTGCTCACCCACTGGGACGCCAACGTCGTGCGCAGGAGCGGCCAGGGCACCGACCTGCTCACCTCCTACGCCAACCCTTCGCCGCCGCTGACCAACGCGCTCGAGAGCGACGAGCTGTTCTGGGACGGTCCGCTCGGTGTCCGGGGCAACGCCGGGGTCCGACCCAAGCTGTTCGCCCCAGCCAGCTATGGCTTCGAGGCTGGCGAGAGCTTCTCCCACCTGGACGAGCAGGCCTACCCGGTCGGCACCCCCAACGCCCTGATGACGCCGTTCCTCGCCGCAGGCGAGCGGATCACGTCCCCGGGGACCATCGCGATCGGCATCCTGGCCGACCTGGGGTGGTTCCCCGCGAAGGATGCCCGCTATGTCGACGCCGCCTACCGAGCGGTCCTGGGCCGGCCCGCCGACCCCGAGGGCAGCGCCTTCTGGCGTGATCTCATCCGCGACCGGACGGTCACCCGGCGGGGGTTCGCGCTGGCTCTCGCGCTGAGCCCGGAGCACCGGGTGCAGGTCGTCCGGCAGCTCTACGCCGACCTGCTCTCCCGCCCCGGGACCGGCGGCCCCGCGCCCACCCCCGAGGAGCTGGCCGGATGGGCCGAGCAGCTGGCTCGGGACGGCAACCCCAACGAGGTCGCTGTCGCCTTCCTGTCGGGTCCGCAGCACTACGCGCAGGCCGGCGGCAGCGACGTCACCTGGGTGGACGCGCTCTACCGCGACGTGCTGGGACGGGCCCCGGACCCGACAGGTCGGGCAACCAGCCTGGCCGCGGCCCGCGCCCGACCAGCGCTCGCCCGCAGCCTGTACGGCTCGCCCGAGGCGCTGCGTCGGCGGGTCGACGAGGCCTACCGCGCCTCGGTGGGTCGGCCGGCCGACCCGTCCGGCCTCGCCAGCTGGCCCGCCTCGGTGCAGCAGGACGGCGACACGCTGCTGGCGGCCTCCCTCGCCTCCACCGCCGAGTTCTGGGAGCGGGCCCAGAAGCGCACGCCCTGACGGTCCTTCGCACCACCGCCCCTCATCCTGGAGCCTCCATGACGTCCCCCCTCACCACTCCTGCGCGGGATGTCCGGTCGACGGTCGTCGCCGGCCTCGCGCTCACCGTCGCCGCGGCGCTGATGGCTGCCGCGAGCCCTGCCCTGCCGGCCTCCGCCGATGCCGGACCGATCGCGGCCGGGTCCAGCGCCCCGCGCAGCGTCCACGCGTCCCGCACCATCACCTACCTGGCCCCCGGCCAGGTGACGGCACCACCGGCGACCGCTCCTGCCCCCCGGGTCAGCACCGTTCCCCGCCGAGCGGGGGTCGCGATCGCTGGTCCTGCCTCGACGTGGGACGTCACCTACAACGGCGCCTTCCCGGCCCCGGCCCGGGCCTCGTTCGGACGTGCCGTGGCCGTCTGGGCGTCCACCATCCGCTCGACCCAGACGATCCGCGTCAAGGCCGACTGGGAACCGCTGTCGCCCGGCGCCCTCGGCAGCGCCGGCCCGGCGGAGAACGTCGAGTCGGGCGCCGACCTGACCGCCGTCTCGTTGTACGAGGCCCGGACCGGCCGCTCCTTCAACGGCACCCGCCCCGACATCGTCGCCTCGTTCAGCTCAGTGCTGGGCGACCGGTGGTATCTGGGGACCGGGTCGCCAGCCGTCGGTCAGGTGGACCTTGCCACCGTGGTGCTCCACGAGCTGGGCCACGGGCTCGGCTTCCTCGGGTCCGACGACGTCGACGACTACGGCCCGGACGACGAGAACCCGGGTGATGACATCGGGCGGCTCGGGTTCGGGCGAAGCGGAGCCCAGAACGTCTACACCTATTACCCGTTCGACGACTTCACCGCGATGGTGCAGGGAAGCACGGTGACCACCCTTGAGTCCCTGAAGGACGGGTCCGCAGCGCTCGGTGCCGCGCTCCAGAGCAACCGCCTCTACTGGACGGGTGCGCTCGGCATCGCCGCCAACGGCGGTGGCCCGCCCCGGCTCTATGCGCCGGTCCCTTACGAGTACGGCTCGAGCGGCTCGCACCTGGACGAGGACACCTTCCCGCCGGGCAGCCGCGACGCGTTGATGACCCCGTTCCTCACGGCCGGGGAGGTCATCCGGGACCCCGGCCCGGTTGCGCTCGGGATGCTTCGTGACATGGGATACGGAGCGAACACCGCACCGCCTTCCACCGGGCTGTCGGTCAACCAGAAGTACGTCACCGCGCTCTATCAGGACTTCCTCGGCCGGGTGCCGAACGGCGCGGAACGCGACGCGGGGGGCAGACAGCCCCCTGTGCCTGCCACAGGCACCGTCCCTCAACAGTTCGGAACATTCACCGCCAGCCCGCCAAGCGAGGTTTCCTTGTACTTCTCGTTCATGTCGCGCCCGGTCTGACGCATCGTCTCGATACAGGCGTCGAGGCTCACCAGATGCACCCCGTCGCCGCGCAGCGCCAAGGAGGCCGCTGAGATGGCCTTGATCGCGCCGAGGCCGTTGCGCTCGATGCAGGGCACCTGGACCA
>JBBSTI010000174.1:0-6202 GCA_038236005.1 Mycobacteriales bacterium
GAGTCGCCGCCCTCGCGCAGCCGGACGTCCATCGGCACCTGTCCGAGCAACGGCACGCTGGCGCCGAGCGATCGGGAGAGCGAGTCGGCGACGACCTGCCCGCCGCCGCTGCCGAACAGCTCCATCCGGCTGCCGTCGGGCAGGTTGAGCCAGGACATGTTCTCCACCACACCAGCGATGCGCTGGTGGGTCTGCAGGGCGATCGAGCCAGCGCGCTGAGCGACTTCCTGCGCCGCCAGCTGCGGCGTCGTGACGACCAGGATCTCGGCGCTCGGGACCAGCTGGGCGGTCGAGATGGCGACGTCGCCGGTGCCGGGCGGCAGGTCCATGAGCAGCACGTCCAGGTCGCCCCAGTAGACGTCGGACAGGAACTGCTGGAGCGCTCGGTGGAGCATCGGGCCGCGCCAGACGACCGGGGTGTTGTCCTTGGTGAACATGCCGATCGAGATGACCTTCACCCCGTGCGCCACCGGGGGCATGATCATCTGCTCGACCTGGGTCGGCTTGCGGGTCACACCGAGCATCCGGGGGATGCTGAAGCCGTAGATGTCGGCGTCCAGGACGCCGACGTTCAGCCCCTTCGCGGCCATCGCGGCGGCAAGGTTGACGGTGACCGAGCTCTTGCCGACCCCGCCCTTGCCGCTCGCGACCGCGAACACCTTGGTCAGCGAGCCCGGCTGGGCGAAGGGGATGTCACGCACCGGGTTGTTGCCGCGCAGCAGCGTCTGCAGCTCCTGGCGCTGCTCGCTGCTCATGACATCGAGCTCGACCCGCACGCCGGTGACCCCGGGCACAGCACCCACGGCCGCGGTCACCCGGTCGGTCAGGGTGTCCTTCATCGGACAGGCGGCCACCGTCAGGAAGATGCCGATCCGGGCCGTGCCGTCGGGGTCGAGGGTGGCCGACTTCACCATGCCGATCTCGGTCAGCGGACGCCGGATCTCCGGGTCCTCGACGGTGGACAGGGCTGCGTTCAGCTGTTCGACGGTCGGGACGGCCTGGGTCATGGGTTCCTTCGGACGGGGGGCAAGACGCTCTTCACTCTAGGTCTGCTCCGGCTCAGGCGCCGACCGCGTGGAAGCCCCCGTCGACGTGCACGATCGACCCGCTGGTCGCGGGGAACCAGTCCGACAGCAGCGCCACGCACGCCTTGGCGACGGGTTCGGTGTCAGCCACGTCCCATCCCAGCGGTGCGCGCTCGCCCCAGATCTGCTCGAAGCGGTCGAAGCCGGGGATGCTCTTTGCCGCCATCGTGCGCAAAGGGCCGGCGGCCACGAGGTTGCTGCGGATGCCGTGCTCCCCGAGGTCGCGGGCGAGGTAGCGGTTCGCCGACTCGAGCCCGGCCTTGGCGACGCCCATCCAGTCGTAGGCGGGCCAGGCGACCGAGGCGTCGAAGTCCAGCCCGACGTAGGAGCCGCCTGGGCTCATCATCGGCAGGCAGGCCCGGGCGAGCGCGACATAGCTCCAGGTGGACACCTGCAGGGCGACGCCTACGTCGTCCCAGGGGGTGTCGAGCACCCCGTTGCCGAGCGCGGACGGCGGCGCGAACCCGATGGCGTGCAGCACCCCGTCCAGACCGTCGACGTGCTCGCCGAGGACAGCGGGGAGCCCCGCCAGCTGTTCCGCGTCGGTCACGTCCAGCTCGATCACGGCGGGCTCGCCCGGCAGCCGTCTCGCGATCCGTCGGGTGATCGACAGGCCGCGTCCGAAGCCGGACAGCACGACCGTGGCGCCCTGCTCGGTCGCGAGCCGGGCGACGGCGAACGCGATGGACCGGTCGGTGAGCACGCCGGTCACGAGCAGCCGGCGGTCCTGCAGAAGTCCTGTCATGCGTGGTCCCCTGTGAGGTGCGCAGCGAGGGCCTCGCGGACCCGTCGCGACTCGGTCCAGAACACGCCGCCGGCACCGAGCCGGAGCAGGCGCGCGTCAGGCAGGCCAGCGGCCAGCTCTACGGCTAGCGGGGCCGGGTGCAGCGGGTCGTCGTCCTGAGCGACGACCAGCGCGGGGGCGGTCATCGCCCGCAGGGCCGCGCGGTCCGGCACCGGACGGTCGTCGCCCCTCGGTCGCGGCGGCGGTTGCGTGATGAGTGTGTCGGCACGCCGGCGAAGCAGGATCTCGACCCCACGCATCGTGCGGACGACGGGCGGTAGCTGTGCGAGCAGCGCGTCGGACACCGCGATCGGGTCCTTGCTGTCGATCGCGCGTCCGAGGACGCGCAGCTGTTCGGTCGCACCGTCGACCCGGGTGGCGTCGATCGCGGCCGGCAGGACGAAGGCCGTACGCGTGAAGCGGTCCGGGTCTCGGTGCAGGACCCGTAGGAGCGCGCCCGAACCGACCGAGACGCCGACGCACCGGTCGGCGCCGGTGGCATCAGCGACCCGGCCCAGGTCGTCCGCGAGCAGGTCGTAGTCCCAGCCGCGGGTCAACGGGTCGCTGTCCCCGTGGCCGCGCAGGTCCATCAGCACGCGGGTGCCGGCCAGGTCGGCAGCCAGCGGGCGGGTCTCGGCGTGCGAGCCGCCGAGACCGTGGACCAGCAGCGTCACCGGGCTGCCCTCACCCAGCAGGTGCACGGCGAGCCCGTCGACGCGTTCGGTCCGACGGGCGCCGGTGGCCGTCGAGGCGGAGGAGACGGCGGTCGGCATCAGTGGCCCATGCCGAGGCCGCCGTCGACCGGCAGCACGACCCCGTTGACGTAGGCCGCGTCGTCGCTGACCAGGAACGCGATCGCGCCGGCCACCTCGCACGGCTGCGCGGCGCGACCGAGCGGCACGCCGGCCTCGATCTGCGCGCGGCGCTCCGCCGGCATCTGCGCGGTCATGTCGGTGTCGACCAGACCGGGAGCCACCACGTTGCTCGTGATGTTGCGGCTGCCGAGCTCACGCGCCAGCGAGCGGGCCAGCCCGACCATGGCCGCCTTGCTCGCCGCGTAGCCGGCCTGGCCTGCGCTGCCGGACAGACCGACGACAGAGGAGACGAACACCAGCCGCCCCCAGCGGTTGCGCAGCATCCCGCGGGAGGCCGCTCGGGCCACGCGGTAGGCACCGGTCAGGTTGGTGTCCAGCAGCCTGGTGAAACGCTCGTCGTCCATCCGGAGCATGAGCGCGTCGTCGGAGATGCCGGCGTTGGCGACGACCACCTCGACCGGTCCGTGCTCGGCCGCTGCGCTCTCGACCGCGGCCTGCACCTGCGCGGCGTCGGTGACGTCGCAGCGCAGCGCGTGCAGGCCGCTCGGCGCGGTGCCGCGGTAGGTGACGCTCACCCGGTGGCCCCGGTCGACCAGCAGACGGGCGGTGGCCAGACCGAGGCCGCGGTTGCCGCCGGTGATGAGCACCGAGCGCGGGGTGACGGCCGTCGGCGCGACGGTGGGTGCAGGGCTCACAACGGCGGGTTCCGGTGCGCGCGGGGAAGCCGTGCGGGGGCGTCGAGCAGGGCGCGCACCAGGGCGCGCCGGGTGTGTCGCGGCTCGACGACGGCGTCGACGGCGCCGCAGGAGAGTGCACGCTCCATCCCGCCGGTCCCGGTCAGGTGCTCGGTGGCCAGGCTCTCCACCAGCTCGGCGCGACGCTGCGGGTCGGGCTCGGCGGCAAGCGCACGACGGTGCAGCACCTCGACGGCGGCGCTGGCGCCCATGACGTCCATCTGCGCTCCCGGCCATGCCAGCACGGTGTCGGCGCCCAGGCCCTTGCTGCCCATGGCGATGAACGCGCCGCCGTACGCCTTGCGGAGCACGACAGTGACACGCGGGACGGTCGCGGCGGCGTAGGCGTGGAGCAGCTTCGCGCCGCGGCGCACGACCCCGCTGTCCTCCTGCCCGACCCCGGGCAGGTAGCCGGGGACGTCGACGACGAACACCAGCGGGACACCGAGCGCGTCGCACCACTGCACGAAGCGGCCGGTCTTGTCGCCGCTCTCGGTGTCCAGGCAGCCGGCCAGGTGACGGGGGTCGTTGGCGACGACGCCGACCGTGCGACCAGCGAGTCGTCCGAGACCGACAACGGCGTTCGGTGCCCAGTCGCTCTGCAGCTCGAGGAACGTGCCCTCGTCCAGCAGCGTGGAGAGCACCGGCTGCATCGCGTACGGCTGACGGTGGCTGTCCGGCACGAGCTCGCCCGGGTCAGGTCCGTCGGCCGCCGAGGAGTCCAGGCGTCCCGGAGCGCCGAGCAGGCCCACCAGGGTGCGAGCGGCCTGCGAGGCTGCCCACTCCGAGCGGGTGCACAGGTGCGCCACCCCGCTGCGGCCTGCCGTCAGGGATCCGCCGAGACGGTCCATGTCGACGTCTTCGCCGGTCACGCTCTTGATGACCGACGGTCCGGTGACGAAGACCCGTCCTTCCGGCCCCAGCACGACCACGTCGGTGAGGGCGGGGCCGTAGGCCGCCCCGCCAGCAGCCGGCCCCAGCACGACCGAGATCTGCGGCACGACGCCGGAGGCGCGGGTCTGGGCGGCGAACAGCCTGCCGACGCCGGACAGACCGGCGACGCCCTCGCGCAGCCGCGCCCCGCCGGAGTGCCAGAGGCCCACGATCGGCATCCGATGCTCGGCTGCGCGGTCGGTGGCCGCGGCGATCGCGCGGCAGCTGTCCTCGCCGAGCGCGCCGCCCTGAACAGCCGGATCGGTCGCGAAGGCCACGATCTCGACGGGTCCGACCCGGCCGGTCACGACCAGCACCCCGTCCGCGCGGTCAATCACGGTCCAGGCGTCGAGCAGGGTCTCCAGGCGTTGCTCGACCACGTCGGTGGGATCGGCGCAGAGCAGCGCGGTCATCGGGTCAGCACCAGGCTCACGTCGTGGCCGCCGAACCCGAAGGAGGTCGACAGCGCGGCGTCGTGCACCAGCTGTCGAGGCGTGACGCGTACGGCGTCGACGTCGGCCTCGTCGTCCGGGTCGTCGAGGTTCTTGATCGGTGGGACGAGGCCGTCGCGGAGCGCGACGACGGTGGCGATCGCCTCGACCGCCCCGGCCGCGCCGAGCAGGTGCCCGGTGCACGACTTGGTGGCGGTCACCGCCGGGCGGTGGGAACCGAACGCCGTGGCGAAGGCGCGTGCCTCGGCGAGGTCGCCGAGCGGGGTGGACGTGGCGTGCGCGTTCACGTGCCCGATGTCGGTGGCGGTCAGCCCGGCGTCTCGGAGCGCGGCTGCGATGCTGCGGGCGGCTCCGTCGCCGGTCGGGTCGGGAGCGGTGACGTGGTGGGCGTCGGACGCGAAGCCGGCACCGGCTATCCGGCCGTGGACGCGTGCGCCGCGAGCGGCCGCGTGCGCCTCGGTCTCGAGCACCAGCACCCCGGCTCCTTCGCCGAGCACGAAGCCGTCGCGTCCCTTGTCGTACGGACGTGAGGCGGCTTCGGGGGCGTCGTGGCGCGTCGACAGGGCGCGCATCTGCGCAAAGCCGGCGAGCGGGAGGGGGTGCAGGCAGGCCTCGGAGCCGCCGACCACGACCACGTCGGCGCGGCCGAGGCGGAGCAGGTCGAGCCCCTGGGCGATCGCCTCGGCGCCGGAGGCGCAGGCGCTGACCGGGCAGTGGACACCGGCGCGTGCACCGAGCGCGAGCGCGACCGTCGCGGCCGGGCCGTTCGGCATCAGCATCGGCACCAGGTGCGGGCTGACCCGACGTGGGCCGGACGCCGCGAGGACCTCCTGCTGCTTGAGCAGGGTGACGGCGCCGCCGATGCCGGAGCCGAGGACCACGGCCAGTCGGTCGGGTGCCACCTCTGGCGCACCGGCGTCGGCCCAGGCTTCTCGAGCGGCGATCAGGGCTAGCTGCTGCACCCGGTCCAGGGTGCGGGCCTCGACCCGCTCGAGCCGACCCTCGGTGTCGACCGAGGCGCCGAGGCGAGCAGGCAGCGCGGCGAACTCCGGCTCGTCCAGCAGGCGCACGCCGGAGCGGCCCGAGAGCAGCCCTTCGGTGAGCGCGGCAACGTCCGGGCCGAGCGGGGTGATCGCCCCCAGCCCGGTGACGGCGACCGGGGGGAAGGGAGGGCTCACGCCGCTTGCCGGGCGTTCTGGATGAAGGTGATGGCGTCACCGACAGTGCGCAGCTTCTCCAGCTCGGTGTCCGGGATCGTGACGCTGAACTTCTCCTCGCAGGCCACGACGACCTCGACCATGGCGAGCGAGTCCACGTCGAGGTCGAAGTCGAAGGTGGCGGTCGGCACGACGGCCGCGGCCTCGGTGCCGGCGACCTCGTGCAGGACCTCGGCCAGGCC
>JBBSTI010000175.1:0-6178 GCA_038236005.1 Mycobacteriales bacterium
CGGACGATCGCGTTGTCGACGAGCCCGGCCGGTCCGGTCGCGGCGACGGTGTTGTCGACCGCGGTGTCGTTGCCTCGCACGAACAACAAGCCCATCACGCCGACGACGAGCGCGACCACCACCGCGACGGTGACGATGTTGATCGTGCGTCGGCGCTTCGTCGCCGCCTCCTGCTGCTGGTGCAGCAGGGCCGCCTTCTCGCGGGCCTGGCTCCTACGTGTGCTCATGACGCTCCTCGCTGATGTCCGGGGCCGTCCCCGGATCGGCGTCCCGGAACTCTCGGGCCACAGCTCTACAGGCGATCGGTAGGTCGAGATAGTTCCGGAAGCTCCGGAACAAAGGTCGCCCCGAGGACTTCCTCGTGACGGCTCTCACAGGCACGTGTCATCATGGCCGTCGTACGCCCGCGCTCACCCCGCGCCGGGCGTGCGGCACGGCCCCGCACGCACCGCATCCGGCGACCCCGGAGCGACGAAGGAGCGCCGCATGACGCAGACCGCCCAGGACGACCAGGACCAGGACGCCCAGCCGGGGACCGCCCCGCCGATCGACCCCGCGCTGCCGCCGGACCCGTCGCTGGTGCAGCTGCTGAGCCACGAGGGGACCCGGCTGCACCACCCCGACTACGAGGCCGACTTCACGCGCGACGAGCTGCGGGCGTTCTACCGCGACCTGGTGCTGGTCCGCCGGATCGACGCTGAGGGCACCGCCCTGCAGCGCCAGGGCGAGCTGGGGCTGTGGGCGCCGCTGCTGGGTCAGGAGGCCGCTCAGGTCGGTGCCGGTCACGCGTTGGCGGCGACCGACATGGTGTTCCCGACCTACCGCGAGCACGGGATCGCCTTCGTCAAGGACGTGGACCCGGTGCTGCTGCTCGGGATGTTCCGCGGGGTCGAGCACGGCGGTTGGGACCCGGCCGACAAGGGCTTCGGGCTCTACGCGATCGTGCTCGGCGCCCAGGTGCTGCACGCGGTCGGCTACGCGATGGGCGTGGTGCGTGACGTGGCCCGCGGGATCGCCGAGCCCTCCGCGGTGCTGGCCTGCTTCGGTGACGGGGCGACCAGCCAGGGCGACGTCAACGAGGCCTTCGTCTGGGCCGGGGCTCAGCCCAGCCCGGTGGTGTTCTTCTGCCAGAACAACCAGTGGGGGATCTCGACACCCACCGTGTCGCAGTCGCGCACGCCGCTCTATCACCGCGCGGAGGGGTTCGGGTTCCCGGGCGTGCGGGTCGACGGCAACGACGTGCTCGCGACGTACGCCGTGGTCCGTGACGCGCTCGCCAAGGCCCGCCGGGGCGAAGGACCGACGCTGATCGAGGCTTACACCTACCGGGTGGGCCCGCACACCACCTCCGACGACCCGACCCGCTACCGCGACTCTGGTGAGCTGCAGCACTGGAAGGAGCGCGACCCGATCGACCGGCTGCGGCTGTTCATCGAGCGCGACGGGCACGCCGACCAGGCCTTCTTCGACGAGGTCGACGCCGAGGCCGACACGCTCGCCGCGCGCATCAGGGCGGGTTGCCTGGCGCTCCCGGACCCCGACCCGCTGGGCGTCTTCGACGACGTCTTTGTCGAGCAGACCGAGGACCTCAAGCGTCAGCAGGACGCGTACGCCCGCTACCTCGAGGGATTCGAGGACGGGTCATGACCGCGACGCTCGAGACACCGACCGAGGTGCGCACGCTCCCGATGGCCAAGGCGCTCAACGAAGGCCTCCGCGCCGCGATGGCCGCCGACGACACGGTGCTGCTGCTCGGCGAGGACATCGGCCGCCTCGGCGGGGTCTTCCGGGTGACCGACGGCTTGCAGGCCGAGTTCGGGCTCGACCGGGTCGTTGACACCCCGCTCGGCGAGTCCGGGATCATCGGCACCGCGATCGGCCTGGCGATGCGCGGCTATCGCCCGGTCTGCGAGATCCAGTTCGACGGGTTCGTCTACCCCGCCTTCGACCAGATCGTCAGTCAGCTCGCCAAGCTGCACGCCCGTTCGCAGGGTCGCGTACGCATGCCGGTGGTCATCCGGATCCCCTACGGCGGCGGGATCGGGGCGGTCGAGCACCACTCGGAGTCGCCGGAGTCCTACTTCGTGCACACCGCCGGGCTCAAAGTCGTCTCCTGCGCCAGCTCCGCGGACGCGCACGTGATGATCCAGCAGGCGATCGCGTCCGACGACCCGGTGGTCTTCTTCGAGCCCAAGCGGCGCTACTGGGACAAGGGGCCGCTCAACCTGGCCTCGAGCGAGGTCACCGAGACGCTCTGGCAGGCGCGTGTCGTCAAGCCCGGCACCGACCTCACCCTGCTCGCGTACGGGCCGATGGTCCGCACCTGCGTCGAGGCGGCCGGGGCGAGCGAGCACAGCCTGGAGGTCGTCGACCTGCGGTCGCTGTCACCGCTGGACATGACCACGATCCTTGCTTCCGTACGCAAGACCGGCCGCTGCGTCGTCGTCCACGAGGCCGGCGCCAACCTGGGGATGGGCGCCGAGCTGTCCGCGCGGCTGTCGGAGGAGCTGTTCTACGAGATGGAGGCTCCGGTGCTGCGGGTGACCGGCTTCGACATCCCCTACCCGCCGGCCCGGATCGAGGAGCACCACCTGCCCGGGCTCGACCGGGTGCTCGAGGCCGTCGACCGATCGCTGGCCTTCTGATGGGAGCCTGCTGGATGTCCGCCCTGGACCGGAGCGCCCGCTGATGGCGGTCTTCAAGCTGCCCGACCTCGGCGAGGGGCTGACCGAGGCCGAGGTGCTGCGCTGGCTCGTGGCCCCCGGCGACACCGTGACGCTCAACCAGCCGATCGTCGAGGTGGAGACCGCGAAGGCGGCGGTCGAGGTGCCCTCCCCCTACGCCGGGACGGTCACCACGCTCCACGGCGAGGAGGGGGTTGCGCTGGAGGTCGGCGCGCCGCTGATCACGATCGCCGTGGCGGGGGAGGCCGATGCTGCTCCCGGGGTCGCGCAGGGGGTCACGGCCACCGAGCCGGCGCCGGCCGAGGGCGAGGCGGCCGAGCAGCGGCAGTCGGTGCTGGTCGGCTCCGGCCCGCGTACCGCGTCGGCGAAGCGTCGTCCACGCCGTCCCGTGCACGCCCGCACCGCCGTGCCCGCTGGCGTCCCGCCGCTCGAGACCGAGACTCCGGCGCCCACCCCGGCCCCCGAGCCTGCCCCGGTCGCCCGCCGGGACACCGCTGGCCCGCCGACCGAGCCTGGTCCTGCCGAGCCTGGTCCTGACGAGCCTGGCCGGGTCAACGGGGCCGCACGCGCCAAGCCGCCCGTACGCAAGCTGGCCCGCGAGCTCGGCGTCGATCTTGCGGCGCTCACGGCGTCCGGCCCGCACGGCACCGTGACTCGCGAGGACGTGCGTGCGGCGGCCGAGCAGCCCTCCCCGTCTCAGATCGCCGGGCAGGCGACCGAACCGGCAGCCGTCCTGCAGGCCCCCGCCTCTGAGGCCCCCGCCACCCAGGCCGCTGCCCGCCGGGTCCCGCTGTCCGGGATGCAGCGCGCGATGGCTGCGGCGATGGTGGAGTCCGCCACCCAGGCGCCGCACGTCACCGTGTTCCTGACCGTCGACGTCACCCGCAGCACCGAGCTGCTCGCCCGGCTGAAGAAGGCGCCCGAGCTCGAGGGCGTACGGGTCACCCCGCTCCTGCTGGCCGCCCGTGCGCTCGTGCTCGCGGCCCGCCGGTTCCCGCGGATCAACGCCGGGTGGGACGGCGACGCAGTGCTCCAGAACGACCAGGTCAACCTGGGCATCGCTGCCGCGACCCCCCGCGGGCTGCTGGTCCCGAACATCAAGGATGCGGGCGCACTGTCCCTGCCAGAGCTCGGACGCGCCCTGGGCGCGCTCACCGCGACGGCGCGTGAGGGGCGGACGCTCATGACAGACCTGCAACAGGGAACGATCACCCTGAGCAACATCGGAGTGTTCGGCGTCGACACCGGCACGCCGATCCTCAACCCCGGCGAGACGGCCATCCTGGCGGTCGGCACGATCAAGCCGGCGGCCTGGGTCGTCGACGGCCAGCTCGCCGTGCGAGACGTCTGTCAGCTCGCGCTCTCCTTCGACCACCGGGTCGCTGACGGTGAGCTCGGCAGCCGGGTGCTGGCGTACGTCGGAAGGGTGCTGTCCGACCCCGAGGTCGCGCTGTTGCTCTAACGGTGTGAGCGGCCGGTGTGACTGCTCTGACCAGGCAGCATCACACTGAGTCCTGGACTCGATACGGGGCCCTGGCGGTTGTACAGGATGTAAGCAACCACCCCCCAGGACTGCCTAGGAGCACCTGATGAGCACCCACCTCAGCACCGTCGCCCACAAGATCACCGAGAACCGTCGCCGCGCCCGCGGCCAGCGTGAGCTGCAGCGCGCCATCGCCAACGCCCCCACCCAGGCGAGCCGTGACGAGCTGCTCTGCATCGCCTACCGCTAAAGCCTCGGGTGAGAGGACTCACCCCGTAACACCTGGTAATGACCGGTCCTTGCAGTGTTGACTAGATGTCATACCGATCACGACCCGCGGAGCACCCACCGCGGCACCACCGAGCGGGCGATCCCCGCAGCAATCCCCAGAAAGTTGTAGGCCAGCAATGTCCGCGTTCCGCCGTTCCACCGATCACCTCGAGACCTCCGCCCGTCGCCGCCAGGAGAGCCTGAACCGGGCCGTCGCCCGCAACCAGGCCAGCAGCGCATCGAGCATCAGGACGTACGACCTGCTCAGCGCCTCGCACCGCTAGGTCACACCCACCCTCGCCCCCGTCGCCTCACGGCACGGGGGCGTTGTCGTGCCCGGACCGGGAACAAGGCATGGGTGACCACGCGCAAGCCACGGGCCGTCTCGTTCGAGACGTGGGTCGAGCGCCAGGTGCGCGAGGCCCAGGAGCGTGGGGCCTTCGAGAACCTGCCCGGCGCCGGCAAGCCGCTGCCTCCGGGGGCGTACGAGGAAGGTTCCTGGATCCGGGAGAAAGCCCGCCGGGAGGACCTACCGGTCGCGGCGATGCTTCCGCCGGGGCTCGCGCTGCGCAAGGAGGTCGAGGACCTGCCGGTGCGTCTAGCCCGGGAGCGGACCCCGGAGCGCGTACGGACGGTGCTCGTCGAGCTGGACGCTCGGGTCTTTGCGTGGAACTGCGGGCCGCAGGAGCCGCCGACCTACGTCCGGCGGGTGGACGTGGAGGCGCGGTTGGCGGACTGGCAGGAGGCGTGGACTGCTGCCGCGGCCGTGCAGCCCGTCGTCGTCGTGCCGGGGGCGTCGTTGGGTCGTCGCCGCTGGTCGTTCCGCCGCCGGTCCCGCCCTTAGCGGGTGCTGGGCAGGCTCAGCTGTTGCCGGCGATGAGCTCGCTGTGGGCCTCGACGACCTCGAGCGGGGTGCCTGGCCCGGCGACGTCGGCGGTGCCGTTGCCGTCGTAGACCGCGGCGCTGCCCTGGACGGTGAACGTCGCGGTGTATCGGGTGGTCATGACGACCTCGAACGGGCCGTCCTTGCGGTGCGCGTGCTCGATCTTGGGGTTGCCGGGCAGCGACGCCCCGGTCTCGCCGTCACCGAAGTCCCACACGTGCGTGACCGCCTTGAGCGTGACGGTCACGTCGCGGCCCAGGATGTTCACCGGCGGGATCGTGACGGTGGTCGGGGCGTTGCTGGCGAACTTGGTGGGGACGTTGACCAGCACCCGTCCCGACGGCGGCCGGATGGTCATGCCCCACCCGGGGAGGTCGAAGTCTTTCCAGCTGTTGGCCACCAGGTCGACGATGAAGGGCAGCGGGTCAGGTGCTTCAGCATCCGCCAGGCAGACATCTCCTGCTTGACGGACAGGGTCGCCATATCCACCTGTCGGGCGCGGATATGCGACGAAGACCCAGTAGCGGGTGTTGGTCGGGTCCACGCAGGTCTGCGAGGCCAGGCAAAGGTTCTGCGCTCCGCCGAGGGCGTTCCCCTGACATGTCGGGATCCGGAACACCTGGGGTTGAGCCGCAGAGACACGACGAACGCCACCTCCACCATTGTCAAAGCCGGGGTAGTAGGCGTCAGTTGATACATCACCCTTCGTGCAGTCCTGGGCGGTTTCAAGCGGTGAGTGCGTCACGCGGCTGTTGTCGACAATAGCTGGTCGAGTCTTTCCGCGGGGGTTTGATATTCGTGTCGTCTTCTCGGTCTGCCGTTGAGCTGGACGGCGACGGTGTCGAGCGCGGCCTGGCC
>JBBSTI010000176.1:0-6170 GCA_038236005.1 Mycobacteriales bacterium
GCCCTCGCCGCGCAGCTCCGACGCGGCGGACAGCACCGCGCGCACGATGTTCTGGTATCCCGTGCAGCGACAGAGGTTGCCCTCCAGCCCGTGCCGGACCTCGTCCTCGGTGGGGCTCGGGTTGCGCTTCAGCAGGTCGATGCTCGCCATGATCATGCCCGGCGTGCAGTAGCCGCACTGCAGCCCGTGGTGCTGCTGGAAGGCCTTCTGCACCGGGTGCCACTCGCCGCCGTCGGCCACGCCCTGGATCGTCCGGATGTCCGACCCGTCGGCCTGGACCGCCAGGATCGAACAGCTCTTCACGCTGTCCCCGTCCAGGTGCACCGTGCACGAGCCGCAGTTGCTGGTGTCGCAGCCGATCGGCGTGCCGACCCGGCCGAGGCCGTCGCGCAGGTGGTGGGTGAGCAGCAGTCGCGGCTCCACCTCGTCGGTGTAGGTGACGCCGTCGACCTTCATTGTGACGCGAGCCATGGGCCCCTCCGGAGCAGTGTGCGGGCGGTCGGACATGTGGCGCGCGTCTATGACGTAGCTCACTGATCGAACGTAGGTCACGGCAGTGCCGAACACCAGACCGGGGCACCCCTGCACCCCGTACGGTGTAGCAATGACGCTCGTCCGAGACACCGCAGGAAGAGGTCTGCGTGACCTGCGCGTGTCAGTGACCGACCGGTGCAACTTCCGGTGCGGCTACTGCATGCCGCGCGAGCTGTTCGGTGCCGACCACGCCTTCCTCCCGAGGAACGAGCTGCTCTCCTTCGAGGAGATCACCAGGCTCGTCACCGTGTTCGCCGGGCTCGGGGTCACCAAGCTGCGGCTGACCGGTGGCGAACCCCTGCTGCGGCGAGACCTCCCCGAGCTCGTCGCCCGGCTCGCCGCGGTCCCGGGCATCGACGACCTGGCGATGACGACCAACGGGGCCCTCTTGGCCACCCATGCCGCCGACCTGGCGCAGGCCGGGCTCTCCCGCGTCACGGTGAGCCTGGACAGCGTCGACCCGGCCACCTTCAGCGAGCTGGCCGACACCAAGGTGCCGTTGTCCCGGGTCCTGGACGGCATCGAGGCCGCCCGCGTCGCCGGTCTCCCGGTCAAGCTCAACACCGTCATGCAGCGCGGTCGCAACGAGGAGAGCCTGCTCGGCCTGGTCGCCTACGCCCGCGAGCACGGCGACACGCTGCGGGTCATCGAGTTCATGGACGTCGGCGCGACCAACGGCTGGGAGCGCAGCGGCGTCGTCCCGAGCGCCGAGATCCTCGAGCGCGTCGCCGCGGTCCACCCGCTCGAGCCGGTCGACGTGCCGCGCGGCCACGTCGTCGCCGAGCGCTACCGCTACCTCGACGGAAAAGGCGAGCTGGGACTGATCAGCTCGGTGACCCGGCCGTTCTGCGGCGACTGTGTGCGCGCCCGGGTCACCGCGATCGGCGGGCTGCACACCTGCTTGTTCTCCCCGGCCGGCTTCGACCTTCGTGCACCGCTGCGCGAAGGTGCGACGAACGACGCGCTGACCGCCCTGATCGCCGGTCGATGGTCTCGACGCGACGACCGCTACAGCGAGCAGCGCGGACTGGTCCAGGTCACGGCCCGACCGGAGATGAGCTATCTCGGGGGCTGAAGGGCACACTGGGCTCATGGACGACACCGACCTGCTGGCTCTGCGCACCGACGAGCGCGCCGCCCTGCTGCTGCTGGGGCTCCGCGGCGACTGGTGACCGTACTGCTGCGCCCAGGCGGTCCGTCTGGCTCAGAGCTCTTCCCGGCTTGCCGCCGCCGGCACCGAGGTGCTGCTCGCCTCGACCGAGCGACCGGCGGTCCAGCGCGGCCTCGCCGAGACCTGGCACCTGCCGTTCGGGGCGATCAGCGACCCTGACGGTTCCCGCATCGCGAAGCCGCTCGATGCCTGGGACGAGCAGGCGTCGATCTTCCGGCCGTTCCTGCTCCTGCTGGCGCCGGACGGGAGCCGAGCGTTCTGGGAGCTGTCCCGGGACTTCACCGACCGTCCCGATGACGAGGCGGTCCTGCTCGCCGCCGAGGCGCTCGCTCTCCCGGCGCGGCCCGAGACCCCTTTCCCCTGGCCGGCCGACGTGCCTGCCGAGCCGTCGAAGCGGGCGTTCCGACCGCACTCCTTCCTGACCTACTTCCGGGCGATCCGCTTCAACACGATGGCGCTCGCAACCCGGATGTACGACGATCGTGACCGGGTCGAGGTGCGGCAGGAGACCACGATGGCCGAGTCGTTCCTCGGCTCGTTCGAGCTCTGGCGGGACCAGCACGGCTCGGCATGACAGCCAGCTCGGCCTGACGATCTCAGTGGCGCGCGGTCGGGCGGGCGGTCGGGTGCGTGGCCGCGACCGGGAAGTGCAGACCCGGCGAGCCGAACGTCAGCATCACGGCGGTGAACCAGAGCGACCAGCGCAGCCGCTTCAGGTTGACCAGGGTCAGCAGGACCGCCGCGACGAACAGCGCCCCGTGCAGCGACCCGGTGAACGGCACGATGTCGGGACCCGTCGTCCGCTTGAGGATCGAGCTGACGATCAGGACGACGAAGGAGAACCCTTCGGCCACCGCGACGACCCGCAGCGCCCGCAGGACACCCGGCTCGCTCATCCCTCCCGCTCGCGCTCGTCGAGGTCGGACCCGGGAGACACCACACAACTCATGGCGCAAGCGTGCCCTGTCGCGGCCTCGGCCGCCTGCCGCTGCCACTTTCCCGGTGATCGGTCAGCGCCGTGCGCGGTCGGCCTCAGGCCGTGAGGCCCTCGACCAGCTCGTCGGCCGCCCGGTAGGGGTCGGTCTCCCCGTCGACGACCCGTCCCGCGAGCCGGTCGAGCAGGTCCCCGCCACGCAGGTCGCCCATCCGGTCCCGGAGCAGGTCCAGCGCGATCGCCTCGACCTCGTCGGCCGCGCGGGCCCGACGTCGGACGGTCAGCTCACCGGTCCGAGTCAGGTGCTCGCCGTGCGCCTCGATCGCGTCCACGACCTCTTCGAGCCCCTCCCCGCGTGCGGCGACGGTGGACAGCACCGGCACCTTCCAGCCGCTGCGCGGCTCGCCGAGACCGATCATGTGCCGCAGGTCTCGCACCACGGTGCGGGCGCCGTCACGGTCGGCCTTGTTGACCACGAACACGTCGGCGACCTCGAGGATGCCGGCCTTCGCCGCCTGGATCCCGTCACCCATCCCCGGGGCGAGCAGCACGAGCGTGGTGTCAGCGAGCGACGCGACCTCCACCTCGGCCTGCCCGACCCCGACGGTCTCGACCAGCACCACGTCGCAGCCGGCGGCGGACAGCACCCGCAACGCCTGCGGCGTCGCCCAGGACAACCCGCCCAGATGTCCCCGGGACGCCATCGAACGGATGAACACGCCGTCGTCGGTGGCGTGGTCCTGCATCCGGACCCGGTCTCCCAGCAGCGCTCCGCCGGAGAAGGGCGAGCTGGGGTCGACCGCGAGCACGCCGACCTTCATCCCGCGCCGCCGGTAGACGCCGACCAGTCCCGCGGTGGAGGTGCTCTTGCCGACCCCCGGCGAGCCGGTCAGCCCGATCACCCGGGCATGGCCGGCCCGGGGGGCGAGCTGCGCCATCACCTCACGCAGCGCCGGTGAGGCGTCCTCGACCAACGAGATCAGCCGCGCGACCGCTCTGGGCTCGCCCCTGCCCAGCCGCTCGACCAGGTCGGGGACGTCCTGCGTCCCCCGCCGGCCGCTCATGCGGCCGGCTCGGGACGGCGACCGGTCAGGCCGGCACGTGCAGGATCAGCGCGTCGCCCTGCCCGCCGCCCCCGCACAGCGCTGCCGCGCCGATACCGCCGCCCCGCCGCTTCAGCTCGTGGGCGAGGTGCAGCACGACGCGTGCGCCAGAGGCGCCGATCGGGTGGCCCAGCGCGATCGCGCCGCCGTTGACGTTGACCTTGGCCGGGTCCACCCCGAGCTTGCGGGTGGAGGCGATCCCGACCGCGGCGAACGCCTCGTTGAGCTCGAACAGGTCGACGTCGTCGACGGTGAGACCCTCCCGGGCGAGCGCCTTGCCGATGGCGTTGGCGGGCTGCTCCTGCAGCGAGGTGTCCGGCCCGGCGACCATGCCATGCTTGCCGATCTCGCAAAGCACCTCGAGCCCCAGCTCGGCGGCCTTCGCAGCGCTCATCACGACGACCGCGGCCGCGCCGTCGGAGATCTGGCTGGCGTTACCAGCGCTGATGGTGCCGTCCTTGGTGAACGCCGGCTTGAGCTTGGCGAGGCTCTCGGGCGTGGTGCCAGGCCGTACGCCCTCGTCCTCGGAGACCACCACCGGGTCACCCTTGCGCTGCGGGATCGAGACCGGTGCGATCTCGGCGTCGAAGCGACCGTCCTTGATCGCGGCGGCGGCCAGCTCGTGGCTGCGCGCCGCGAACTCGTCCTGCTCCTCGCGGGTCATCGCCGGGAACCTGCCCTGGTGCCGCTCGGTGCCCTCGCCCATCGGCACCTGGTCGAAGGCATCGAACAGTCCGTCGTGGAAGGTCGCGTCGACCAGCGTCGCGTTGCCGTAGCGGTAACCCTGCCGCGCCTTCGGGAGCAGGTAGGGCGCGTTGGTCATGGACTCCATGCCGCCCGCGACGACGATCTCGACCTCGCCCGCACGAATCATCTGATCGGCGAGCGCGATCGCGTCGAGGCCGGACAGGCAGACCTTGTTGATGGTCAGTGCCGGCACGTCCATCCCGATCCCGCCCTTGACGGCCGCCTGGCGTGCGGTGATCTGACCCTGACCGGCCTGCAGCACGTGACCCATGATCACGTAGTCCACCTGGTCCGGGGTCACGCCTGACCGTTCCAGCGCGGCCTTGATCGCCACGCCGCCGAGGTCCATCGCGGTCAGGTCCTTGAACGCGCCGGACAACTTCCCGATCGGCGTACGGGCCCCCGCGACGATGACGGTGCGGGCGGGCTGGTCGGTGCTTGACACGGTGCCTCCAGGGTTGTCGGACGGTCCTGCAAAGATACGAGCCGACCCCAAGACCTCATCGGAGCCCCCCATGGCCATCACGCACATCGACCACGTCGGCATCGCCGTCACCGACCTCGACGCCGCCATCGAGCTCTACACCCAGGCCTACGGCATGCGCTGCGTGCACGTGGAGGAGAACTCCGAGCAGGGCGTGCGCGAGGCGATGATGGAGGTCGGCGACAGCGGCTCCTACGTCCAGCTGCTGCAGCCGCTCAACCCCGACACGACGATCGGGAAGTTCCTGGACAAGAACGGCCCGGGCATCCAGCAGATGGCCTACCGGGTCGACGACATCGACACCACCTGCGCGCATCTGCGCGACCAGGGGATGCGTCTGCTCTACGACGTGCCGAAGACCGGCACGGCAGGCAGCCGGGTCAACTTCCTCCATCCCAAGAGCGCCGGCGGGGTGCTCGTCGAGCTGGTCGAGCCGGGCTCGGGGGGGATGGAGGGGCAGTAGTCGTCAGGCGGCCCGCCTGGTCACCACGACCCGCGCGCGCGGGTCGTGGTGGTCCGCGCGACCGAGCGGCCCGGCCGATCGGGGCGGGGCTCGCTGTGCGAGCGACCTCCGGCTCCGGACCTTTGGCGCGGCCCGCCGTCGACCCGTTTGCTACCAGTCGGTAACCTCCAGCCACCCCGACGAGCCAGGAGCACACGTGAAGCAAATCCTCGAGGCCATCACCGCCGGCGACCACGCCGCGCTCGCCGGGCTGCCGGTGCCGGAGTCCTACCGCGGCGTCGTGGTGCGCAAGGACGAGGTCGGCATGTTCGAGGGGCTGGCGAGCCGGGACAAAGACCCGCGCAAGAGCCTGCACCTGGACGAGGTCGCGACCCCAGAGCTCGGTCCGGGCGAGGCGATCGTCGCGGTGATGGCCAGCAGCATCAACTTCAACACCGTGTGGACCTCGATCTTCGAGCCGGTGTCGACCTTCGGCTTCCTGGAGCGCTACGGCAAGCTGAGCGACCTCACCAAGCGGCACGACCTGCCCTACCAGGTGGTCGGCAGCGACCTGTCCGGGGTGGTCCTGCGCACCGGACCGGGGGTCAGCAAGTGGAAGGCCGGCGACCAGGTCGTCGCGCACTGCCTCTCCGTCGAGATGGAGGACGCCGCGGGCTACGACGACGCGATGATGGACCCGCAGCAGCGCATCTGGGGCTTCGAGACCAACTTCGGTGGCCTCGCCGAGCTGGCGC
>JBBSTI010000177.1:0-6169 GCA_038236005.1 Mycobacteriales bacterium
CCCCCCCCGGCCCCCCCCCCCGGGCGCCCCCCCCCCCCCCCGCCCCCCCCGCCGGCGCGCGGGCCGCCCCCCCGCCGCGCGGGCCCCCCCGGCCCGCCGCCCAGCAGCACCTCCAACGCTGGGGCCCGACGGGAGGCGAAGCCGCCGCAGAAATCCCCGACGCCGTACGCCAGCGAGGCGAGCAGAGCGAGCAGGACGGCCACCTGGTCACTCTGCCTGGTCGGGCGTGCCGTCGTGAGGGCCGGGACCGGCTGTGGTGGGGTGACCTTTGTGACCGCTGTGCTGCTCGCCCTGACGACCGCGCTCTGCTACGGCGTGGGCAACTATCTGGGTCCGGTGCTGACCCGCAGCAACCCGCTGGTCGCCGTGCTGCTGGTCGGGCAGACCGTCGGGATCGTCGTGGCCGGAGTGTTTTTGGTCGCCGTCGGGACCGAGGCGCCGGACCGTACGCACCTGTTGCTCGGGCTGCTCGCGGGCGTGTTCAACGCGGTGGCGCTGGCGAGCGTCTATGCCGCCGCGGCGATCGGACCGATGAGCATCGTCGTGCCGCTCGGGGCAACCGGCGGGGTCGTGCCGGTGCTGGTGGCGATCGCGAGCGGCGAGCGACCGTCGGCGCTGCAGCTGCTCGGTATCCCGCTCGCGATCGGTGGGGTGGTGGTGGCGGCGATGCGCCAGCGTGTGCCGGTCCCGTCCGAGGCGGGAGCGCTCGAGCCGGGTCGTCCGCAGGCCACGCACGCCTCGCCGAAGGTGATCGGGCTGTCGGTCCTGTCTGCCGTCATGTTCGGGCTGTTCCTGACCTTCCTCGGCAAGGCGACCGCCCCGGACCCGGCCTGGTCGATCTTCACCAGTCGCGCGTCGGTGCTGACCTGCACGCTGGCGTTCTTCCTGGTCCGCCGCCCGGACGTCCGGATGCCCCGGGCGTCGGTCGGGAAGGCAGTCGTCCCGGGGCTGCTGCTGGTGGTGGGCACGGCGACGTACGCCCAGGCCACCACGCAAGGGTTGGTCAGCGTCGTGGCGGTGCTCGCCACGCTGTCCCCGGTCGTCACCGTCGGGCTGGCGGTGGTGCTGCTCGGTGAGCGGCTCGCCCGGCGGCAGCAGCTCGGTGTGGCGACCGCGATGGTCGGGATCGTCCTGCTGGCAGGCGGGTGATCGCGCACGCACGGGGGTAGTGCCGACCTACCGAACCCTTGGAGGATCTGTGTCCAGCCCCATCCGCAAGATCGCCCGTCCCCTCGTGTCCAGCATCTACGTCGCGTCCGGGATCAACACCCTGCGCAACAGCGACTACCAGGTGCAAGTGACCCGGGACGCGGGCCTCCCTAACCCGGAGCAGCTCGTACGGGTCCACGCCGCCGGCAACGTGGTCGGCGGGCTCGCCTTCGCCACCGGCCGGTTCCCACGCCTCGCCGCTCTGGGCATGGCGGTCAACCTGCTCCCGACCACCTACGTCGGGCACCCCTTCTGGAACTACGAGGGGCAGGAGAAGCAGATGCAGCAGGTCCACTTCTTCAAGAACCTCTCGTTGATCGGCGGCCTGCTGCTCGCGGTGGCTGACACCGGCGGGCGCGAGTCGGTCACGCACGCCGCCGGGCGGATCGCCGGTGACGCGTCCTCCTCGGCGCACGACAAGGCGGAGAAGCTGTCCCGCAAGGCCGGCCGCAAGAGCAAGCGCGCCGACAAGCTGGCCGGAAAGGCGCGCAGCCAGGCCGACAAGCTGAGCAAGGCAGCGGCCGAGCACGGCAAGGCCGCGCAGAAGGAGGCGGCCAAGCAGGCCAAGATCGCTCGCAAGGAGGGCGGCAAGAGGGCTGGTCAGCTGTCAGCGGTCGCCGGGAAGAAGGCTGGATCGCTGAGCAAGCAGGCGCAGAAGAAGGCGGGCGAGGTGCAGCACGACCTTGCCAAGCGCGCGGCCTGAGAGGTCCCGGACCCGCCGGTCCATGACGCGAGAACGGCCCGCTCCCGAGGGGGGCGGGCCGTTCTCGTGGTGTCGGCTGTTCTGTCTGGCTGCCGTTCCGACGCTCAGTACACGTCGCGCGGCGGGACCTCGCGGTCCCGCACGACTTCGCGGTCTCGAACGACGGGGCCGTTTGACCTCGAACTCAAGTACAGCGTGAAGGCGAGGCCGATGAGGCCAGCACCGATCAGGATGTAGCCGACCACAGCGATGTCGAGGCCGCTGACGGTGGCATCGACGGCAAAAGCAAGGATCGCGCCGATCGCGATCAAGAAGACACTGACGCCAATTCCCATGAGGTTCCCTCCAGACGAGCACCACACGGTCGCGCGGCTTCACGCAGGGTTACCCGATCATCAGCGCGACACACGGGCTGGGCGCCCGGTGTTTGTTTCAGCGGGTGGCGAAGACGGCCCGGTTGCCCGGGGTGTAGACCACCAGCCGACCGTCGGCGAGCGTGACCAGACGGCTGCCCGGCACCCTGGTGCGGGTCTGGAACCGCGGCACGACGGTCGCGGGACCCGTGTAGACGTACTGCACGAAGTTGCCGTCCCGCTGCATCACGGCAATCCCGGCGCCTCGGGTCCCGGTGCTGAAGGTGGGCCGACCGGCGCGGTAGACGACCAGGTTGCCATCGGTCTGGTAGATCAGCCGGGTGTTGCCGGCGACCCGGCGGTCGCCCAGCAGCAGCGCGGAGCCGGGCTCGACCGTGCTGCTGGTCCACGCCGAGCTGTAGAGCGAGATCGCCGTGACGGCACCTTCGTAGCGGGTCACGGCCAGCTCGCGGTCGAAGACCCCCAGCTCGACGTCGCTGTCGGCCGGAGCCGCCGACCGGGTGGAGAATAGCGCGGCGCCGGCCGCGTCGTAGACCACCGCGTTCCCGTCCTGCTGGAAGACCAGCCCAGCTCCTCGGTTGCGGGTGTTCGAGGCGAACCGTGCCTTGCCGTTCGTCGAGAGCACCAGGTTGCCGTCGGTCTGCATCTCGAGCCGGGTGCCGTCGCGGCTGTCCATCGCCTCGCCGGGCAGCAGCGTGCCACCGCGCTGGAGGATCTGCGGGTCGCTGGTCTGGAAGCTGTAGGTGAAAGCGTTGCCGTACGCGACCAGGTTGCCGTCGTCCTGCATGATCAGCGACCGGCCGTCGCTGCCGTCGGTCCCGCTGTCGATGACCGCGCTGTCGTCCGGCGCATACAGCACGATGTTGCCGTCGGTCTGGAACACGTAGCGGCTGCCGCGAGGCCCCTGGGCGAGCAGGGTGTCGTAGGGCTGCGGGTTGAGGCTGTTGGGCGCCTTGCGCAGGACGAGCCGGCCGCTCTGGCCCATCAGCAGCGACCACCGACCGGTCGCTGAGGTCAGCTGCTGGCCGGGCTCCAGCGTCTGGCCACGCTGCAGCGCGCGGCCGATCGTCTGGTCGGCCGCGGCCTGGTCAGCTGTCGTCTGATCGGCGCGTCCTGGGGTGGCGGGGCGGGCTCCGACAGAGCGCTCGAGCGGGGTCCTCGCGGTGCCGAGCAGGCCGGCACCGAGGTTGAGCCGCGCCCGTGGGATGTCCGGCACCGGTCCGGCCTGGGCACCGACCTGGACCGCACCGATCTGGGCCGCACCGACGTCAGCGGTCGCGAATCGCCCGGGCGCTGACGTCGACGCCGAGGCGGGGGCAGCACCCAGCAGACCACCTGCGAGGGCGAGGCTGAGCAGGCAAGGGACGAGGCGTGGACGCATGCCCCTTTGCTATCACCCGCCGGTGACATCCTCGGTCTGACCGCCGGTGGGACCCGCAGGCAGGCCGCCCGTGCGACCCGCAGGCAAGAAGGCGTCCAGCACCTCGCGGGCGGCCAGCGCGGGCGTGATCGACCCGTCCCGTACGCGCTGCTCGAGGTCTGCCCGCACAGGCTTGACCGAGGCGTGCAGCCGGTCCAGGAGCCGATCGCGCACCAGCGCCCACGTCCAGTCGACCTGTTGCTGGGCTCTTCGTTCGGCGCCGCCCTCGGCCGCGCCGTGGCGCAGCACCGCGTCCCAGACCTCGTCGAGCCCGTCACCGGTCAGGGCCGAGCAGGTCAGCACCGGGGTGATCCACTGCCGGCCGTTCTCCTCTGGTTGCCCGAGCAGCCGCAGCGCCCCGCCCAGCTCTCGCGCCGCCGACTGCGCCTCACGCTTGTGGTCCCCGTCGGCCTTGTTGACCGCGACCACGTCGGCCAGCTCCAGGACGCCCTTCTTGATGCCCTGCAGCTGGTCGCCGGTGCGCGCGAGCGCGAGCAGCAGGAAGGTGTCGGTCATCTCGGCGACGACGGTCTCGCTCTGCCCGACCCCGACGGTCTCGACCAGCACCACGTCGTAACCGGCCGCTTCCATCACCACGATCGCCTCCCGGGTGGCCGCGGCGACCCCGCCGAGCGTGCCGGCGGTGGGCGAGGGTCGTACGAACGCTGCGGGGTCGACCGCGAGCCGCACCATCCGGGTCTTGTCGCCCAGGATGCTGCCGCCGTGACGCCCGCTGCTGGGGTCGACCGCGAGCACCGCGACCCGGTGGCCGTGCGCGGTCAGCCGGGCGCCGAGCGCGTCGATGAAGCTCGACTTGCCCACGCCCGGCACCCCGGTGATGCCGACCCGACGGGCCATTCCGGCGTACGGCGTGAGCCTGGTCAGGAGCTCCTGCGCCCGCTCCCGGTGGTCCGGCCGGGTGGACTCGACCAGCGTGATCGCCCGGGCGATCGCGGTGCGGCTGCCTTCGCGTACGCCCTGCTCGAGCTGCTGCACGTCCGGCCCGGCGCTCACCGGCCCGAACCTACCGGGCGGGCACGTCCAGGGTGTGCTGGTCGAGGTGTGCTGGTCGAGGTGTGCTGGTCCAGGGTGTGCCCAGGCGCAGGAGCGGGCCCGACGGATCTCTCGCCGACCCCGGTCGGTGATCGTGTCGGAGGGCCGTTGTACGGTCCCGTCATCCGTGTAACCCACGTCACAGGAGGTCCGGTGCTCCCACGCCGTCTCGGCACATCCATCGCTCTCACGACCGTGGCGGCCCTGCTGCCCCTCGGGCTCACCGCCCAGGCAGCGGCTCCGCCGAAGCAGGTCCGCAGCGCCGCCTACACCGCCGAGATCGCGTGGAGCAATCGCGGCGTCCCACACATCACGGCCAAGGACATGGGCAGCCTGGGCTTCGGCAACGGCTACGCCGCCGCAAGGGACAACGCCTGCATCATCGCCGACCTCATCCTCACCGTGGACGGGCGCCGCACCCAGGAGCTGGGGCTGAGCCAGGACAACGTCGTCAGCGACACGTTCCAGGGCTACGTCCGCCAGTCCGGCGTCGTGCCTGAGCTGCTGTCGCACGGTCCGGACGACGCGATCCCCGGGCCGACCGCTGATGCCCGGGCGATCGTCGCCGGGTTTGCCGCGGGCTACAACCAGTGGCTCGCCGACCAGGGTGGATCGGCCGGGATCTCCGACCCGACCTGCGCGGGCAAGAGCTTCGTCCGGCCGATCACCGCGCTGGACGTGTGGCGCCGTTCCTACGACTCGGTGCTGCGGGCCAGCAGCGGGGCGCTGTCGGCCGGGATCGTGGGCGCGCAGCCGCCGGCGGCGGGCTCGGCCGGACCCAAGGCGGGGGTGCCCGACCCCAAGGCGCTGGCCGAGAGCCCGTTCCTGTCCAGCGCGAGCAACCAGAGCGAACCAGCGGGTAGCAACGCGTACGGGCTGGGCGCCGGCGCGACGGCCAGTGGCAACGGGATCTCGCTCGGCAACCCGCACTTCCCGTGGGACGGCGGTGACCGTTTCTGGCAGTCGCAGCTGACCATCCCCGGCGTCATGGACGTGCAGGGCAGCGGTCTGGTCGGCACCCCCGGCGTGCAGATCGGCTTCACCCAGGGCGTCGCGTGGAGCCACACGGTCTCGACCGGGCAGCGGTTCGCCTTCCGGGCGCTGCAGCTCGGGTCCACCCCGACCTCCTACGTCGTGGACGGGGTCACCAAGCAGATGACCGCCAGCAAGGTCGCGGTCCCCGGCGGCCCGGCCCGGACGGTCTGGAGCACCGAGTTCGGCCCGCTGGTCGTCAACCCGGGCGCCGGCCTGACCTGGACGGACAAGACGGCTTACGCGCTGCAGGACGCCAACGCTGACAACATGCGCTCGATCGACACCTGGATCGGGATGAACAAGGCGCAGAGCGTGGACGAGCTGATGGCCGCTCAGCGGAAGTATCAGGGCATCCCGTGGGTCAACACGACCGGC
>JBBSTI010000178.1:0-6115 GCA_038236005.1 Mycobacteriales bacterium
GCGGCCATCCGTACGGCAGTGCCCGCCGGCACGGTCGACTTGCCCACCAGCACCGAGCCACGCTTAGCTACCGGCGCGAGCGCGGCGAACGCGGCGTCGACGTAGGTCATGTCCGCGGCGAACTCCCCCTGCTTCTGTGGCGTCCCGACGCAGACGAAGTGCACGTCGCCGAACGCCCCGGCCTCTTCGAAGGAGGTGGTGAACCGCAGGCGACCGCTGTCCAGCTGCTTGCGCAGCAGCTCCGGCAGTCCCGGCTCGAAGAACGGCACCCGACCCTCGCTGAGCGCGGCGACCTTGGCCTCGTCGACGTCCAGGCCCAACACCTCGAACCCCAGCTCGGCCATGCACACGGCGTGCGTCGCCCCCAGGTAGCCGGTGCCGATGACGGTCAGACGGGGGGCGCTCATGCGGCGAGACTATCGAGCAGGCCGTACGACAGAGGAGTCCGGCTACCTCAGGTGGCAGAGATCGCCTGCAGCACGTCGAGCCGCGCGGCGCGACGGGCCGGCAGGGCTGCCGCGATCACCCCGGCGAGCGCGGCCAGGACGACGAAGACCACGATCCGGCCGTACGGGAAGCTCAGCTCGGTGATGCCCTGGTCCACCAGGGACCGCTGCGCGGCGATGCCGAACCCGGTGCCGACGACGATGCCGAGCAGCGCCCCGAAGACCGCGACCGCGACCGCCTCGACCCGGATCATCGACCGGGTGGCCCGTCGACCGAGGCCGACCGCCCGCAGCAGGCCGATCTCCCGGGTGCGCTCGAACACGGCGAGCGCCAGGGTGTTGACGATCCCGAGCACGGCGATCAGGACGGACAGCGCCAGCAGCACGTTGATGATCGCGATCACGGAGTCGATCTGGCTGGCCGCCTGCTCGGTCAGCTCGTCCTGGGTCTGCACCGCGACGGTCGGCAGCGGCGCGGTCACCCCGTCCACCGCGGAACGTAGGTCTGCCGCAGACGTCCCGGACGTGCCGTCGATCAGCACGATGTCGTCCTGCTGCGTGGCGAGGTCCGCGTTGAAGGCCTCGTCGAAGAGGTAGGAACCCAGCAGGGCGTTACGGGCATAGGTGCCAGCCAGCCGCAGCGTCGTCGGCTCCCCGCGCTCGAACGTGACCTGTACGTCGTCACCGGCCGACAGCCCTCGGTCGGTGGCGGTCGTGTCGTCCATGATGAACGCGTCGGGGCCGATCTCCGACACGTCGCCGGAGCGCTGGACCGGGGCCAGGCTGCGCCCGAGCCCGCCGCTGGTCAACGTCGACACGAACGTGGTGTCGGTCCCGACCGTGGCCTCGCCGAACCGCAGGGCGTCGACCGACCCGACCTGCGGCAGCGCGGCCAGCTGCTCGCTGATCTCCGGCGGCACGCCGGTCTGACCCGTCGGGCTGCTGACGATGAGGTCCGCCTCGAGGCCGTTCTTGACGATGCTCACGACGCTGGTCTTGGCCGAGGAGCCGATCACGCTGACCGCGCTGACCAGGGCCAGGCCGATCATCAGCGCGGCTGCGGTGCTGGCGGTGCGTCGGGGGTTGCGCATCGCGTTCAGTCGACCGAGCCGACCCGGCACCTTGCGGGCCAGGGGGGCGGCCAGCACCCGCACCACCGGGCGGGCAAGCAGCGGCGACAGGGCCGCGACCCCCAGGAAGGTCAGGACGGCGCCGACACCGAGCAGCGGCAGGTTGCCGGCCAGCCCGAAGCCGACCAGCACGACGCCGGGGACGAACGTCACCAGGCCCAGGATGGTCGTGCGCCGCAGCCCAGACTCTGGGGCCGCCGCGTCCCGCATCGCCTCCATCGGCGCGACCGAGCTGGCCTTGCGGGCCGGCAGCAGCGCCGCCAGCGCCGTGATCACCGTTCCGACGACGAAGCAGGCGATCACCGTCCGCGGAAGGATGACCAGGGGTCCCACGGGCAGCTCCGCGCCGAAGGCACCGACCAGTGCCCGCAGCCCGATCGCGGCCAGCAGCCCCAGCCCGAAGCCCACGGCCGACGCGACCACCCCGACGACCACGGACTCCAGCAGCACCGACTGGGTGATCTGCCTCCGGCTCGCACCGAGCGACCGCAGCAGCGCCAGCTCCTTGGTGCGTTGGGCCACCAGGATGGTGAACGTGTTGAAGATCAGGAAGGCACCGACGAACAGCGAGATCCCGGCGAAGATCAGCAGGAACGTGCTCACGAAACCGAGCGCCTGCTTCAGGTCGGCCGAGTTCTCGGCGGCCTGTTCCTCGCCGGTGATCGCCTCGACGCCCGGCGGCAGCACCACCGCGACCGCCTCGCGCAGCTCTTCCTGCGTGCCCGCGCCGACGACCTGGAGGTCGTCCAGCTGGCCGGGTCTGCCGAGCAGCTCCTGGGCGGCCGTCTCCTCAAAGGCGGCCAGGCTGGCCCCGGCGATGTTGTCGTTGTCCCCGAAGGAGAACACCCCGCTCAGCGTGAACGGCCGCACCCCGGAGTCCAGGACGATCGTCACCTGGTCGCCCGGCACGTAGCCGGCGGTCTTCGCCGTCCCCGCGTCCAGGGCGACCTCGTCGAGACCCTGGGGCGCCGTGCCGTCGCGCAGCGTGTAGGACGAGCTGACCGGGTTCGCGTCGTAGTTGCCCCCGAGCGACGGCGGTCCCTGGCCGTCCAGGACCGGCTTGCCGTCCTTGCCGAGCACGATCGCGATGCCCGTCACGTCCGGGACGACGGCGGTGACGCCGGGCACGGCCTGCACGGTCGCGACCAGGTCGGCCGGCACCGGCCCGCGGCTGCCCTCACCGCCGAGGGTCTCGGTGCCGCGTACGGCGACGTCGGTCTTGTCGTTGACGCTCGCGAACAGGTTGTCGAAGACCTTGCCGAGCGTGTCGGTCAGCGTGAACGCCCCGCTGACGAAGGTGATCCCGAAGACCACGGCCAGCGCCGACAGCAGCAGCCGCAGCTTGCGGGCGAACAGCGAGCGGAACGTCAGCCGCAGCACGTCAGCGACCCGTCTCGAGCAGCTTGATCTGGTCCAGCACGGTCTCCGGGGTCGGGTCGAGCAGCTCCCCGACCAGCTTGCCGTCGGCGAGGAAGACCACCCGGTCCGCGTAGGACGCCGCGTTCGCGTCGTGAGTCACCATGACCACGGTCTGGCCCAGCTCGTCGACCGAGCTCTTCAGGAACGCCAGCACCTCGGCGCCGGAGCGGCTGTCCAGGTTGCCGGTCGGTTCGTCCGCGAAGATCACGGCTGGCCGGCTCGCCAGCGCCCGTGCGCAGGCGACCCGCTGCTGCTGCCCGCCGGACAGCTCGGTCGGGCGGTGACCGAGCCGGCCCTCGAGCCCGACGGCGCTGATCACCTTGTCCAGCCAGGCCTGATCGACGTCGCGCCCGGCGATGTCGGACGGGAGCGTGATGTTCTCCTTGGCCGTCAGGGTCGGCAGCAGGTTGAACTGCTGGAAGATGAAGCCGACCTGGTCGCGGCGCAGCGCGGTCAGACCCTTGTCCTTGAGCCCCGACAGCGCGGTCTCGCCGATCCAGGTCTCACCGGAGGTGGCGCTGTCCAGACCGGCCATGACGTGCATCAGCGTCGACTTGCCTGAGCCGGACGGGCCCATGATCGCCGTGAATCTCCCGGTCGCGAACTGCACGGTCACGCCGTCCAGCGCCGTCACGGAGGTCTCGCCCTTGCCGTAGGTCTTGGTCAGGTCCTGCGCGCGGGCAGCGGGCGCGGTGTTGACGGTCACGTCGGGTCCTTGCGTCGAGGGCGGGAGGTGCATCCAGGGGCAGGGATCGCTTGGGCACATCCTCGCCCCCTGACGCAGGGTCAGGTCAAACGTGGTGCGGCGTGTCCGGCCTCCGTCTCAGATCCCTCGGCCGTCAGGATCATGGCCGCTGAGCGCCGGCGCCTCGCTCGGCGCCCGCGATCATGATGCCGCGGACAGGGCGGCTGGGCAGCCCTGCGAGGTACAGCCGGCGAGGGCAGCCCGGCGACCGTGCACCCTCCGAGCCCGACTGCGGGCGCCAGCGGTGCACAGTTCCCGCCCGAGCCCGCTCGTCGGCTCGCAGGCCGCCCTCCACCGTCACGATCATGACCGCTGAGCGTCACCCGGCGCCCATGATGGCGGCCCGCAACCCCCGGCCGGCTGAACACCGGCAACCGTGCACCCTCCGAGCCCGACGGCGGGCACCAGCGGTGCACAGTTCCCAGCCCAAGCCCGCTGACCAGCCTGCGGTTCGCCCCTCGACGGTGCCACGGACAGCGCGACTGGGCAGCCTGACACCCGTGCACCCGTAGAGCCCGTCAGCGGACACCGCAATGCACAATCCTTGACAAGTCCCGTCAAATTTCGCCAGAGCTCGCCCGATCCGGCTCACCGCCCCGCAAGCCGCCCTCGCCGCCACGATCATGGAGTGGGTTCGCCCGCGCCCATGATCGACGGCCGGAACACTTCACGGGAGGGCAGGATGGGCGGATGCGCGCTGTGCTGTCCCGCGGGCGATGGCTCCTGGTGGGGCTGGTCGTGGCGGCCGTGTCGGCCGGCAGCGTCACGACGCTCGTCCTCGTACGTGATCACCATCAGCCCGAGCCGGAGCTGCTGGCGTGGTTCGACCAGACCGCAGCCGCCGTACGTGAGCAGGGCGCGCCCGACGCGACCGCCAGCCGCACCTGGGCGCTCGCGTGGTGGGCCGCCGACCGCGCCCTGACCCGCGGGGCGACAACGACGGTGGACCCGAGCCAGGCGGCCAGGCCGGTGAACCCGAGCCAGGCCGCGGACTCGGGCCAGGCCGGGGCGGCGCCGGGGGAGACGGGCGCGGTCGGCGTGGGCGGCCGCGACGACGGGGACGCCTTCGCCACGGCGGCAGTCGCCTCCGCGGTCCACGACGTGCTGGTCGCGACCGTGCCCGGGCGCCGCGAACCGCTGGACACAGCGTTGCGGGAGTCCATGGGCCACGCGGGACCAGGTCAGAGAACGAGCGCGGGCGCCGCCGCCGGCCGGGCGCAGGCCGAGCAAGTCCTGGCCGAACGGGCCGGGGACGGCCTGACCGCGGACGCGCTGCAAGGACCGTTCACCCCGCCGCCGGAAGCGCCGGGGGTGTGGCGGCCCACGCCGCCAGGCTTTTCCGCGGCCGTCGAGGTGCGTCAGGGCGTCGCCCGACCGTTCTTCCTCACCTCCCCGGGGCAGCTGCGGCCGGGCCCACCGCCGGCGGTGGGATCGACGGCCGACGTACGGGACCTCGTCGAGCTGCGCGACTTCGGAGTCGCCCAGGGCTCACGGCGTAGCCCGGACCAGACTGAGGTCGCACGGTTCTTCCAGCTTTCGCAGGTCGAGACCTTCACCCGGCTCGTACGCCCGGAGCTCGTCGCCCGCAACACCTCGCTCCGCGTGGGCACGCACCTGCTGTCGGTGCTGCACCGGGCGGCCGCCGACGCGGAGATCGCGGTGTTCGACGCGAAGTACGCGTATCTGCACTGGCGTCCGGTGACCGCGCTGGCCGAAGGGGTTCCCGGGGTTGCCCCCGTGCCGGGCTGGACCCCGCTGATCGACACGCCCGCCCACCCTGAATATCCGAGCGCTCATACCGTTTACGCCGGCACGGTCGTCACGGTGCTCTCCACGCTGCTGGACGGCGAGCCGGTCGGGCTGACAGACGTGATCGGAGTCCCCGGAAAGCCGCGGTCGTTCGGTACCTGGGCGGGCCTGCTACGAGAGAACGAGGACGCCCGGGTGTACGGCGGGATCCACTTCCGGACCAGCGACGAGGTCGGCACCCAGCTCGGCGAAGCCGTCGGCCGGCAGGCTCTGGCCAGCAGCTAGGTGGGCTCGGCCGGGCGGGCGGCGGCCCGTGCCGCGAGCTGCGCGGCCGGCCACGGCGGCGGCGTGCCGCCGAAGGCCGGGCACAACGCCTGGTGGTCACACCAGTCGCACAGCTTGCTGGTGACCGGAGGGAAGTCCTGCCGCTCGGTCGCCCGCGCGATCGCCGACCACAGCGCCCGCAGCTTGCGCTCGGTCGCGAGCAGATCGTGCTCGTCCGGCGCGTAGCGCAGGATCTCCCGGTCCCCGAGATACATCAGCTGGAGCAGGCGCGGGACCGTGCCCGTCGTACGCCAGAGCACCAGCGCGTAGAACTTCATCTGGAACAGCGCCTTGCCCTCGAA
>JBBSTI010000179.1:0-6067 GCA_038236005.1 Mycobacteriales bacterium
ACGGGTGTGCGTACGCCCGCCCCACCATCCCGTCGCTGTCCACAGACAGCTCGGGGCTACGCACGTCCAGGCTCGGACAGGAACACCCTGGCTCCATGTCACCCGAGCTGCAGCAGCGCGTCGCCCTCCGGGCCGGGGAGCAGGCAGGCGTGCTGACCCCGGCCGACCTGGCTGACCTGGGATGCACCCGCACAGACGTACGCACCACGCTGCGCCGCGGCACCTGGACCCAGATCTGTCACGGCGCGATCGCCCCGACCGCCGTGACGGACGATCCACAGCTGGCCGCGCTGCAGCTCGCTGCCGCGGTTCTGCTGCGGGACGAGGCGGTGCCGCTCCGAGCTGGGGACGCACGGCTCGTCGGCGTGCTCGACGTCGCGGCCCGCGTGCTGCAGCTGTCGCTCGTAGGCCGGGTGCGGCACGACGTGGCCCTGACCGATCGCTTCGTCGACCCCCGCACCGACATCCGCTGCGCTGCGGTCCCCGACCGTCAGGTCGTGCTCGCGCACGGCGTCGCCGTGACGTCCCCGGCGCGGACCGCCATCGATCTCGGGCGGGCATACGGCCTGCTCCGCGGGGTGATCGCGGCAGACCAGGCGCTGCGTGGGGGCGCGCTACCGGCCGAGCTGCACGAGGCTGCAGCGACCTGCAAGGGCTGGCGCGGCGCGCCCGTGGGGCGTGATGTCGCGTCCATGGCTCGCAACGACAGCGAGTCACCGCTCGAGTCGGTGGGGCGTACGCAGATCGCGCTCGCCGGGCTGGCCGTGCCGAAGGGTCAGGTGACGCTCGTCCACCGCGGCCGGTTCCTCGGACGGGTCGACCACCTCTGGGAGGACCTGCGGCTGGTCGGCGAGGCGGACGGCAAGGGCAAGTACGGCCGGATCGAGGATCTGCACGCCGAGAAGCAGCGGCACGACGGCATCGTCGACGCCGGCTACGACATCGTCCGCTACGGATGGGGTGAGGCCTGGGTGCGCCCCGGGCTGCTGCTGGCAAAGGTGCGGGCTGCGATGGCCCGAGCCGAGCGGGTCGGCCGACTCGCTGCCTGACCTGACCGTCGCTGACCGGCCGGCGTCTGCCGCGCTCGCGTGATCATGGTCATCTGCACCCCCAAAACGGTCACAGAGGGTGCAGATGGCCATGATCACCGAGGAAGTGGTCGCGCTCCGACGGCGCTCACCGAGCAGGTCGCAGCTCGGTACGGCCGCCGAGGTAGGGCTGCAGCGCCCGCGGGACCGCGATCGAACCGTCCTCGCGCTGATGCACCTCGAGCAGCACCGCCATCGTGCGGCTCACCGCGCAGAGGGTGCCGTTCAGGGTCGCGACCGGGCCCTGCTTGGAGCGCACCCCGAGCCGCCGTGCCTGGAACGTCGTGCAGTTCGACGCGGACGTCAGCTCGAGCCACCGCTGCTGCGAGGGCAGCCACGCCTCGCAGTCGTACTTGCGGGCCGCCGACGTCCCGAGGTCGCCGGCGGCCACGTCGATCACCCGGAACGACAGCTCGAGCTCGGCGAGAAAGGCCTTCTCGTACGCAAGAAGCGCGGCATGCTCGGCCTCGGCGTCCTCGGCCTGCACGTAGGAGAACATCTCGACCTTGTCGAACTGGTGCACCCGGATGATGCCGCGGGTGTCCTTGCCGTAGGACCCCGCCTCGCGTCGGAAGCAGGAGCTGAAGCCGGCGTAGCGACGCGGCAGCTCGATCGTCTCGTCGGAGTGGTAGGCCGCGATCGCCACCTCCGAGGTGCCGACCAGGTAGAGGTCGTCGCGCTCCAGGCGATAGATCTCGTCGGCGTGCGCGCCGAGGAACCCGGTGCCCTCCATCGACTCCGGGCGCACCAGGGTCGGCGTGATCATCGGCGTGAACCCGGCCTCGACCGCGCGCGCGACCGCGAGGTTCACCAGCGCCAGCTCGAGCAGCGCACCGTCGCCGACCAGGAACGCGAAGCGCGAGCCGCTGACCTTGGCGCCGCGTTCGGTGTCGATCATGCCGACCCCCACGTCGAGGTGGTCGCGCACCTCGAAGTCGTACGAGGGAACCTTTCCCACCTGCTCGAGCACCACGAAGTCCTGCTCGCCACCGGGCGGGGCGCCGCCCACGACGTTGGGCACGGCCAGGTGGGCGCGACGAAGGGCCAGCTCGGCGGCCTCCTGGGTGACCTCGGCCTCGGCGACCCGGGCGCTCAGGGCCGCAGCGTCAGCCCGCGCCTGGTCGGCCACGTCCTGCAGGGAGGGGTCGCGCTTGGCCGCGCCCATCGCCTTGCCGACCGCCTGGCTCGCCGTCTTCAGCTGCCCGCGCAGGCCGTCGGCGACCGTGACCGCAGCCCGACGGGCCTCGTCCGCAGCCAGCAGCACGTCCACCAGCCCGGGGTCGTCGCCCCGGTCGCGCTGACTGGCCCGTACGGCCTCGGGGTCCTCACGCAGCAGCCGCAGATCGATCACGGTCCTGACGCTACCGGCGGTTGTCCACAGGCACCCCCACGCTGGCTCGGCCCCCTCTACAGTCGTGCCCATGACCACCCTGGCCCTCGGGTCGCAGCCGGTGCTGGACGCCTGGCTGGCGCAGCGTCGTGCGCTGGGTCAGGACGGCCGGGACGAGGTGTGGGAGCGGGTCTATCACGTGGCTCCTTACGAGCACGCCCGCAACGGCGACGTCAGCTTCGCCTTGGCGTTCTTCCTGCGCCCACGCACCGACGCGGCCGGCCTGCGACCCGGAGGGTCCGTCAACCTCGGCGGCCCCGACGACTTCCGCGTCCCCGATCTGGGCTACCACCGCACCACCGCGAGGTCGCTCTCCATGCCCACCGCCGCGATCGTCGTCGAGATCCTGAGCCCCGACGACGAGACGTACGCAAAGCTGCCGTTCTACGCGGCCCGGGGGGTCGAGGAGGTCTGGATCGTCGACGCCGTCGCCCGCACGATCGAGATCCGCGAGCTGACCGACGACGGCTGGACCCACAGCGACCGCCGCGGCCTGCTCGAGATCACCGCAGCCGAGGTCACCGCCCAGCTCGACTGGTCCGGCTGAACGACCCGCGACCCCACGTGATCATGAGCGCAGAGCGACGAGAAGCCGCTCAGCGGTGATGATCACCAGAGAGCGGGATCAGACGTTCGCGAACGGGTCCTCGGCGTTGATGACGGCCTCGGCCCGGTCCATCAGGCTGGCCTCGTCGACCCCGGTCGACTCCGAGACGACCTCGCGGAAGCCCGGCGACCAGCGCATCTCCAGCGACCGCATCGGCACGGTGGCGTCCAGCTGCGACAGCAGCCCGACGACGCCGAGCACGACCCGGTGCACCATCACATACTCCCGGGTGAGCTGCAGGTGCCCGGCCGCCCCGTGCTGGGAGCTGCGCGGGTTGGCCAGGCGTACGGCCTCCTTGCGCAGCCAGCCACGGGAGAACGTGAAGGTCTCGTCGCGGTAGATCGAGCTCATCGTCTCGAGGTAGTCGAGCAGGTTGCCGGTGGTGACCGGGGCGTCCGCGGCGAGCATGCCGCGCTCGATCATCTCCTCGCGCAGCCGGTCGCCCTGCTCGGTCAGCACCAGCGCCAGCTCGCGACCGAGGGTGGCCGGGATGCCGTCCGGCAGCCGCACGACAGCGCCGAAGTCCAGGACGCCGAGCCTGCCGTCGGGCATCACCAGGAAGTTGCCGGGGTGCGGGTCGCCGTGCATGACGCCGGCCTTCTCCGGCCCGGCATAGACGGCGTGCATGAGCTGCAGCCCGACCCGGTCAGCCTCCTCGGGCGTCAGGCGGGCCTGCGCGGTCGACAGCGGCTCCCCGTCGAACCAGCCGGTGACCAGGACCTTCTCGGTCGCGAGGTGGACCGCCGGCACGACGACCATCGGGTCGTCGACGAACGCGGTGCCGTACTGCCGCTGCGCCTCGGCCTCCAGCGTGTAATCGAGCTCCTCGATCAGCCCGACCGACAGCTCGTCGATGATCCCGGAGACGTCGACGATGCTGCCGAAGACGCTGAACAGCTTCGCGACCCGGCGCAGCTGGCGCAGGTCGCTCCGCAGCGCCTTTGCGACCCCTGGATACTGGATCTTGACGGCGACCGGCTCGCCGGTCGCGATCCAGACGCCCTTGTGCACCTGGCCGATGCTCGCTGCGCCGGCCGCGATCGGCTCGATCGTGACCAGGGTGCGCCAGTCGACGCCGAGCTCCTCGGTGAGCACCCGCTCGACCACCGCGGTCGGCAGCGGCGGAGCGGCGTGCTGCAGGCCGTTCAGCGCTGCCCGGTAGGGCTTGGCCAGCTCCTCGGGCAGCACCCCCTCGAACACCGACAGGGCCTGGCCGAGCTTGAGGGCGCCGCCCTTCAGCTCACCGAGGGTCCGGCACAGCTGCTCGACCGTGCGCCGCTGGATCTCGTTCGCGACCGCCTCGGCCGGAGCGCCGCCGACCCGCTTGCCCACCCCCAGCGCCGTACGCCCGGCGTAGGTGGCCGGCAGCGCCGCCATCTTGGCGCCACGGACGAAGGTGGAGGTGCGAAGCAGGGCCACGAGTTACCTCTCGGCAGACAGCAGGATGATGATGAAGCCTTGCCCGTAACAACGGTCGGGCCTCGGGCGCCATGTCGTGAGTCCCATCACCCGGACGGATCAACCACCTCACCGTACGAGACCCGCCGCCGCCCGCTGACCACCCGCTGACTGCCTCAGCCGCTGGCTGCCCGCTGACTGCCTCGGGTCATCAGGGGATCCCCCGATGACGTCGACGCCGTCGGGGGAGGTTCTGATGGTTCCCCTGGCCATCAGGGGAACCCCCGATGAAGGCCCAGGGCCTCCGAGCGAGACACGCCGCCCCGCCGCGAGGCAGAGTGGACCGGTGGACGGATGCATCTTCTGCGCGGTCGTGGCCGGCGACGGCCCGGCGTACGTGCTGCACGAGGACGCCCTCACCCTGGCGTTCCTGGACCTTCGCCCCGCCTGTCGCGGCCACACCCTGGTGATCCCCAAGCTGCACGTCGAGCACCTGTGGGCCTGCGACGCGCAGACGGCAGGAGCCGTCATGGTCGCGGCGCACGAGGTGGCGGCCCGGCTGCGTGAGCGGCTGCAGCCCGACGGGCTCACGCTGCGGCAGAACACCGGCCCGGCGTCGGGGCAGGTCGTGCCGCACCTGCACCTGCACCTGGTGCCGCGCTGGCACGGCGACGGCACGGTGGGCTGGCCGTCGCCGCCGCCGCAGGACGTGGACCTGGAGGCTTTGCACACGCTCCTGAGTTGATCGCCCCGATCGGGAAAGACGGTGTTCATCGTCGACCGCCGTACGGAGGCACCGTGAGCATCACCCTGACCCTGTCCGCCCACGACGCGCTCGCACGCTCGCTGGACTCCGGTGACCTGTCCGGGATCGCCGAGCTGCACCCGACCGACCGGCGGGACCGTTTCCTGACCCTGCTGACCGTCCACGACCTGCACACCGCGCCGCTGGGCGTCCTCGGCGACCGGGTCCGGCACCAGGGCCACCCCGCCGTCGCCGCGCTCAAGGCCCGTCTGGAGGGCGACTGGCTCGCCGAGCTGGAGCTGTCCTGGGCCGAGGCCGGCACGCTCGCCGACGCCCGGAGCACCCAGGACGTCGTACGGGCGATGCGCACGATCGCTGCCCGTGACCGGCTGCCGGCCTCCTACCGCTGGCTGGCCGAGCAGGCCGACTGGCCGCAGCTGGTCGAGTTCCTGGCCCTGGAGGGGGGACCCGACGGCGGCTTCGACGATCTGGTCGCGGTCTGCCAGGTCGGGCTGACCGGCAGCGCGAAGCTCGAGCTCGGGAAGAACTACTGGGACGAGATGGGCCAGGGCGACGCGGACGGGGTGCACACCACGCTGCACGAGCGGCTGGTCGCGGCCGTGCAGATGCGGGCCGTCCCCCGCGACGAGATGTCCGAGACCGGCCTGGAGCGGGCCGCGCTCGGCGGACTGCTCGCCACGAACCGCTGGCTGCAGCCGGAGATGGTCGGTGCGCTCGGGCTGCTGGAGCTGCAGGCCGGACCGCGCTGCCGGATGGTGATCAAGGCATTCGACCGTCTCGATGCACCTCGGGCCGCCTATCCGTTCTACGTCGAGCAT
>JBBSTI010000180.1:0-5854 GCA_038236005.1 Mycobacteriales bacterium
CTGCGGCGGCTTCGCCTCCCGTCGGGCACCTGCGTTGCAGGTGCTGCTGCTCGGCGGCCCGGTCGGGACCGCGCTGCTGCTCGTCGCCGCTCTCGCCGTCGGCGGTGACGTGCTGTCGGGCGCGCTCCCGGGTCTGCTCGCCGGGCTGGCCGGGGCCGTCGGCGTGATCGTGTTCTACCGCGGGCTGGCGGTCGGGACGATGAGCGTGATCGCACCGATCACCGCGCTGACCTCGGCGGCCGTACCGCTCGCCGGGGGCCTGCTCCAGGGCGAACGGCCGGGCGCGCTCGGCGCGGTGGGGGTCGCCGTCGCGCTGGCCGCGATCGTGCTGGTCGGGCTCGAACCACGGGTCCCGGGCAGGCCCCGCGGTCGCGGCCTCGGAGCCGGGGTCGGCCTCGCGCTGCTCGCCGGCGCCGGGTTCGGGCTGTTCTTCGTGGGCCTGGACCAGGCACCGGACGACACCGGGCTGTGGCCGGTGCTGTGGGGTCGCGTCGCCACCGTGGCTGTCGTGGTCGCCGCGTCGCTGCACAGCAAGATGTTCGGGATCCCGCGCGGCCGCACCGCCCTGATCGCCGTCGCGAGCGGCGTGCTGGACGCCACCGCCAACGTCGGCGTGCTGCTGACCGTCCGCGCCGGCGACCTGTCGACCGGGTCGGTGCTGATCTCGCTCTATCCGGCCGCCACCCTGGTGCTGGCCCGGTTCGTCCTCGGCGAGCGGCTCGGGCCGGTGCAGCGCCTCGGGCTCGGGGTCGCCGTGCTCGGCGTCGTGCTCATCTCGCTCTGACCCTGAACCCGGCTGACCCTGAACCCGGCTGACCCTGAACCCGGCTGACCCTGAACCCGGCTGACCCTGACCCGGCTGACCCTGACCCGGCTCAGCCCCGCGCCGGTCAGAGCAGCCGGCCAGCCGGGCCGAGCTTGGGGCACGAGCGGCACATCGGCAGCCCCGGCGCCAGGTGCAGCAGGCAGCACGAGGCCCGTCGGACCCTGAGCGGAGACCGGGCCGTCGTCAGGAGGACCGGAGCGGGCTGCACGAACACGGGCTCCGGGAGCGGAGGTCCGACCTGCCGGCCCAGCTGCACGGCCAGCGCGGTAGCGCGCGGCACCTGGCCGGTCGCCTGCCCCAGCCTCAGCAGGGCGTTGGCTGTCGAGTCCGAGGCAACCGCCCACAACGGCGCCGGCCGCACCCCGCCCACCTCGGCGAGCACCGAGATGATCCCCTCGAACGCCTCACGCAACGCCGCCGCCAGCTCCTCGGGACCGGCGAGCACAGCGGTCGAGGTCGCACCCTCGAACAGGTCCCCCCGGCGATGCAGCGTCAGGTCCGCGAGCGCCGGCGACAGCGGGACACCGGTGACCAGGAACGACGCGAGCGAGGGCATCTGCAGCCACGTAGAGACCGAGTACCACCAGACGGTGGCGAGCACCCGCCGGTCGTCCGTACGCCAGACCCTTGCCGAAGCCGCTACCTGCTCACCCAGCCAGACCGGGTCGGACGCCGACGCCGCCGCCACCGGGACTGCCCCGGCGGGCGACAGCAAGGACGCGCGCTCGGCCGGGGGCAACGCCGCGAGGGTCTGCGCCAGCAGCTCCTCCGGCGTCCTCGTCATGTGGGTCGACCGTACGGGGCCTCGCTCACGGCTGATCGTGCTGTCCGGTCTGCAGGCATCACGTCCAAAACCGGGTCTTTGGTCCCGGACCCCCGGGTCGGACGCCTCTGCCGGGTCGTCGCGCGCTGGCGTTGCCTGGGTCCATGGCCTCTGACGACACAACCAGCAACGACACAACCAGCAACGGCACGACCAGCAACGCCGCGACCCCCCGCGCCGGCACCATCGTCGTCGGTGTCGACGGCTCGCCGCACAGCGCGCAGGCGGTGCGCTGGGCGCTGACGCAGGCCGCGCTGACCTCAGCGTCCGTACGCGCGGTCACCTGCTGGGAGTGGCCCCCGAGCCTCGGGGTCAGCGGCTACATCGACGTCGACCTAGCCGAGGCCAACCGTGAGGTCGCCCAGACGCTGCTCGACGAGGTCCAGGCGGCGATGAAGTCAGAAGGTCTGCAGGCCGCGAGCGAGGTGCACGTCGACCTCCAGGTGCTCGAGGGCTACCCGGGCCGCGCGTTGGTCCAGGCGGCCCAGGGCGCCGAGCTGCTCGTGGTCGGGTCCCGCGGTCGCGGTGCGCTGGGACGGATGCTGCTCGGCTCGGTCGGGCTGTACAGCGCGAGCCACGCCCCGTGCCCGGTCCTGATCGTGCGTGAGCCGGCTGACGTGCCGAGCTCCTCGTGACACAGGTGCAGACCGGGGCTGCGGCGGGAAGGAACCAGCCATGACCGAGGAACAGGTCCGCGACGTCGTACGGGCAGCCACGCGAGCGCCCAGCGTCCACAACACCCAGCCCTGGCGCTTCGTGACGCGCGACGACGGTTTCGACCTGCACGCCGACACCGGTCGGCGGCTGCAGGTGCTCGACCCTGACGGACGGCAGCTGCACCTCTCCTGTGGCGCGGCGCTGATGCACGCCCGGGTCGCGGCCCGTGCGATGGGCCTGGACGCGCGGGTCGAGCTGCTCCCGGACGCCGACGACTCGGTGCACCTCGCGACGGTGCACCTGTCCCCGGGCGCTCCCGTCACCGAGACGGAGATCGCGCTCGCCGAAGCCATCAAACGTCGCCACACCCACCGCGACCGGTTCGAGGAGGGTCCGCTGGACGACGGCCTGCTCGACGAGCTGCGGGTCGCCGCAGAGGCCGAGGGCGCGATGCTCAGACCGCTACGGGACGAGGACGACCTCCTCTCGCTCGAGGTGCTGCTGTCCCGGGCCGACCGCTACGAGCGCCACGACCCGGAGCACCGCGAGGAGCTCGCCCAGTGGGTGACGTCGGAGGCAGGTCCGGACGGGATCCCGGCGAGCGCACTCTCGACGGAAACCCAGCGCGGGTCGTCGCTCCGGCTTCGCTGCTTCTCTGCGGAGCAGGTCACCCCCGAGGACGGCACGTCGCCGCCGCCGCCGCCGCTGGCAGAGCACCCCGAGGTGCTGGTGGTGTACAGCCACGACGACTCGCCGAGGTCCTGGCTGCGGGCCGGGATGGCCCTGGACGCTGTGCTGCTGCGGGCGGCCGTCCACGGCGTTCTCGCCCAGCCGCTCGGGCAGGTCACGGACGTTCCTGCGTTCCGGCACCGCCTCGGTGCCGTGCTCAGCCTCGTCGGGGTGCCGCAGATCGTCCTGCGGGCGGGTCGTGCCGCCTCCACGGGCAGCACCGGCCGGCGCGGGCTGGACGACGTCCTGGACCGCGGTGAGGTCGATGCCTAGCCCCGACCCCGTCAAGGTGTTCCTGCTGGACGACCACGAGATCGTCCGGCGAGGTGTGCGCGAGCTGCTGGAGTCCGAGCCGGGGATCGTCGTGGTCGGTGAGGCCGGCGACGGTGAGACAGCGCTCGCCCGGGTGCCCGCGCTCCGGCCGGACGTGGCGGTCCTGGACGTACGCCTGCCCGACATGAACGGTGTCCAGGTCTGCCGTGAGCTGCGGTCACAGATGCCCGAGCTCAGCTGCCTGATGCTGACGTCTTTCTCCGACGACGACGCGCTGCTGGACGCGATCCTCGCCGGTGCCTCCGGCTACGTGCTCAAGCAGATCCGCGGAGCCGACCTGGTCGGTGCCATCCGTACGGTCGCGGCCGGGGGCTCGCTGCTGGATCCGGCCGTGACCCGCACGGTGCTGGACCGCTTGCGCGGCCCTGAGCCCGGCGGGGTGCTGTCCGGCCTGTCGGACCAGGAGCGTCGCGTGCTCGAGCTGATCGGTGAAGGCCTGACCAACCGCGAGATCGGAGCACGCATGCACCTGGCGGAGAAGACCGTGAAGAACTACGTCAGCACCCTGCTCAGCAAGCTGGGGCTGCAACGTCGGACGCAGGTGGCGGTGCTGGCCACCGAGCTGCGCACCGCGTCCCCCTTGCGCCCGCTCGGACACGGCTCGTCAGTGGGACGCGCCGGGAGCCCGCGATGAAGGGCACCCGCTTCGAGCCGATGGTCGCCGCCGAGTGCTGGGAGCTGCTGCGGACCGGCCAGGTCGGTCGGCTTGGCGTGTTGAGCGAGCACTATCCGCTGATCCTGCCGGTGAACTACGGCCTCGACGGGGACATCGTCGTGGTGCGGACGGCCCCCGGACCGTTGCTCTGGGCTGCCGACCACGCCAACGTCTGCTTCCAGGTCGACGAGATCGATCTCGAGTCCCGCTCCGGCTGGACCGTCCTGGTGCGCGGCCTGGCCGAGCGGGTCGGCGACGGTCATCGGCCCGCGGTCGTCGAACGCACGCAGCGTCACTCTGGCACACCCTGGGCGCCCGGCGACCGCGACGAGCTGCTCCGGATCATCCCGCAGCGCGTCGAGGGTCGGCGCATCGTCCCGGCGGAGCAGGCGGCGTACGGCGAGGCGGCCGCCTACCCCTGACGCCCGCCTCTGACGACGCATGGGCATACGGTCGGGACCTTCTGACCCTGGAGAACCTGTGCACGTGACGTGGACGGTGCTCGAGCTCGACGAGCCGACACAAGAGTCGCCCTGGTGCCGGAGGACGCAATCTTCGGGCAAGACGGCCACACCGCGCCCGGTCGCGCCGAGGTGCCAGACTTCGACGGGCGGTGGTGGTCGGTCCTGGGAGTCTGGGACCAGGCGCCCACGACAGCTCCGGCAGACGTGCCCGGCGGGCGCGCCTGGTACGTCGTGCTGGAACCGGTCTCCTACCGCGGGGACGCGATGCTGACCGGCGGCGCCCGGCCGTTCGAGGCGCTCCTCGCCCGCGGCAAGGTCGCCGGTGCGGCAGCGGTGATCACGCTGGCCGGCTGCGGCGGCGACCAGGGCGCACGACGTAGTCTTCGAGCGCTTCGGGCCCCTCGGCCAGGACGTGGTCAGTGCCGACGGCCACCGCGCCGCGCTCATCCAGGCGCCGTCAGACGGAGCGGTTCTGACGTTCTCCGCGTGGCGCACGCTGCGTGACGCGGTGACCTGGGCCTATCACCGACCCGAGCACGCGGCGACCGTGCGACGTCAGGAGGAGCACCAGCTGGTCGCCACCACCGGCTTCCTGCGGTGCGCCGTCGTCTCCAGCAGCGGCACGCTCCTGGGTCACGACCCGCTCGCCGGGCTGACCGGCATCCCTGTCCTTGCGGCTGCGACCTGACGAGCACCGAGGAGTCCTGTGAACGAGACCGACGGCATCGGCGCGTACGGAAAGGCCTGGCTCGAGCCAGACCCGCAACAGCGGCTGGCCCTGCTGGAACGAGCGTGGGCGGTCGGGGCCGTCTACTGCGACCCGCTCGCTCACGTGGTGGGCCGCGAGAAGCTGTCCCAGCACGTCGGCGAGACACAGGCGTCCCTGTCTGACGGTCGCATCGAGGTGACTGCCGAGGCCACGCGGCACCATGACAGCGCCCACTTTCCCTGGGCTATGAGGGACGCCTCGGGTGAGCACGTGATGTCGGGGTTCGACGTGGTGCAGCTTGACGGGAACGGTCGCATCACCCGGCTGACGGGCTTCTTCGACACCTGAGTCCGCACGCCTCGGGTCGTCCGGGGACTCAGGGTGGGTCTTGGGCCCAGCCTGTTTCGGTGAGCCATCGGGTGCCGTCGTGGTGGGGCAGCTGTTGGGCTCGGTCGTGCAGGTCGTGATGATGCGCGTGACACAGCAGGACCATGTTGTCCAGGTGGGTGCCGCCGCCGTTGGCCCACCCCTGGACGTGATGCGCTTCGCACGCTGACGGGGGTCGGTGGCAGCCTTTGACGACGCAGCGTCGGTCTCGGGCGATGAGGGCTTTGAAGATCGCTCCGGTGACGGTGCGGGAGCTGCGGCCGACGTACAG
>JBBSTI010000181.1:0-5803 GCA_038236005.1 Mycobacteriales bacterium
CCGACACGCCGGACGGCGGCACGCTGGCCGTGATCGGTCTCGGGCCGGTGGGTCAGCTCGCCGCCCGGATCGCCCGCCACCAAGGGATCGAGCGGGTGATCGGGGTCGACCTGGTCCCCGAGCGGCTCACCCTCGCCCAGCAGTGGGGGATCGAGACCGTCGACCTGCGCGAGGTCGACGACGTCGCGGCGACCCTGCTCGACCTCACCGGCGGCCGCGGGCCGGACGCGGTGATCGAGGCGGTAGGCATGGAGGCGCACGGGTCTCCGGTCGCCAAGCTCGGCCACGCCGTCGTCGGCGTGCTGCCCGACGCGCTGGCGAGACCGTTCACCGACAAGGCCGCGCTCGACCGTACGAACGCCCTGACCACCGCGCTGAAGTCGTGCCGGCGCGGTGGCACCGTCTCGATCAGCGGGGTCTACGGCGGCGAGGCGGACCCGTTCCCGATGATGGAGGTCTTCGACCGCGGGCTGCAGCTGCGGATGGGCCAGTGCCACGTCCGTCGCTGGACCGACGAGATCCAGGTCGTGCTGGACCAGGACGCCGACGTGCTCGGGGTGGAGAGCCTCGCGACCCACCGCGTCCCGCTGGAGCGGGCCCCCGAGCTGTACGAGACGTTCCAGAAGAAGCAGGACGGGTGCGTCAAGGTGGTCCTGCAGCCATGAGCGACGACGAGATCCCGGTCCGTGACCTGCCGGTCGGTGCGGTGGGGCGCGCCGGGAGCTGGGCGGTGGCCAGATCTCCCCGAGGCACCCTCGCGGTCTCCGCACGCTGCCGGCACCAGCTGGCCGACCTGTCCAAGGGGTCCCTGGACAAGGAAGGGTGCCTGGTCTGCCCGTGGCACGGCGCTCGCTACGACCTAGGCACGGGCGCCATGGTCGAGGGCCCGAAGGGGTTCCTCACCTACGTCGGGCGCACCCCCGGCTACAGCCAGCTGATCAAGGCCGTCGGCAACGTGCTGCGGCTGCGGCGCCGCGAGGTCAAGCAGGTCGGCGACCGTTTCGTGGTTCAGGACACGTAGCGGTTCTCTCGGCCCCGGCCGGGCAGGCCGCGGCCATGCGCATCGTCGTGGTGGGTGCGACCGGCAACGTCGGCACCCACCTTCTCCCCCTGCTCCTGGCCGACCCCTCCGTGACCGAGGTGGTCGGCCTGTCCCGACGCCTCCCGTCAGGGGGTGACCCGAGGGTCACCTTCCTGGCCGCCGACACCAGGACCACCGACCTGGTCCCGATCTTCCGCGGCGCAGACGTCGTGATCGACCTGGCCTTCCTGCTGCAGCCGGCGCACGACGTCGACCTGATGCGCGAGGTCAACGTGGTGGGATCGCAGCGGGTGCTCGACGCCGTGGCTGCGGCGAAGGTGCCCGCCCTGGTGTTCGCCAGCAGCCTCGGCGCCTACTCCCCGGGGGACGGGAGCCGGCTCACCGAGGACCACCCGACCGGAGGCGTCCCCAGCTCGCCGTACAGCCGGCACAAGGCCGCGTGCGAGACGGCGCTGGACGTCTTCCAGACCGAGCACCCCGACGTACGGGTGGTGCGCATCCGTCCCGGCGTCATCCTGTCCCGGCCGGTGGCGAGCGCGATCGCCCGCTACTTCCTCGGTCCGTTCCTGCCGCAGTCGGTGGTGCGCGCGTCGCTGCTGCCGGTCGTCCCGCGCATCCCTGGGCTGGCGCTGCAGGCCGTGCACAGCCACGACGCAGCCAAGGCCTTCGCGCTCGCGGCCACCGAAGACGTCTCCGGGGCGTTCAACGTCGCCACGGAACCGATCCTGGACCCGGACTCCCTCGCCGAGATCCTCGGTGCCCGCACGGTCCCACTGCCCCGCGCGGTCGCTCGGGCCTTCGTCGACCTGACCTGGCGGCTGCACCTGCAGCCGACCGACCCCGGCTGGCTCGACCTCGGCACCAGCGGGCTGGTCATGGACACCACCCGGGCCCGTGAGGTGCTCGGCTGGACCCCCGAGCACGACGCGGGCGAGACCCTGCGGCAGCTGCTGGACGGCTTCGCGGACGGCGCCGGCCGCGAGACTCCGGTCCTGCGCGCCCGGGCCACCGGCCTCGCCCGTCTCGGCGAAGCGGTCGGCGCGCTGGTCCCCGGTCGGCACAAGGCCGGCTGATGGCGGCCCCGACGGTCCTGGACCTCAACCACTTCTGGGTCGACTCCGGCCCGCGGGCCTGGGCTCAGCGCCGGGTCGAGCTGCGCACGCTCGACGCCCTCGCCGGTCACCCTCGCGGCGGGCGGGTGCTGGAGCTCGGCTGCGGCCGACGCGGCAACGGCCTCCGGCTCGCCCTCGACCGGTTGCAGGCCACCAGCGTCCACGGGGTGGAGCTGTCGCCGGACAGTGCCGCCGCCGCCCGCCGCGCCGTACGGGACCCGCGCGTGACGGTGGAGGCCGGTGACGCCCGGGATCTCGGTCCCTCGCACGACGGCTACGACGTCGTGCTGGCCTTCCACGTGCTGCACCACACCGAGCGGTGGCGCACCGTCGTCGCCGAGGCGGCCCGGGTGCTCAAGCCTGGCGGGCTGCTGCTATCGGCCGAGATGACGGCCGACCTCGTCGACAGCTCCCTGCTCCGGACGTTCAGCCACCACCCGGACGACGGTGATCGTCCCACCCCGGCCACGCTGGCGGCTGCCGCGCGGGACGCCGGGATGCAGGTCGTCGGCCAGCGCACCCGGTTCCTCGGCGCGTGGACCGCGATGGTCGCGGTGCGTCCGTGAGCGCGCTGCCGGTCTTCGTCCGCACGGTCGGGTGGACCTCGCTCGGTCTGGCCGCGGTCGGCACCGTCGCCCCGCGGCGGCTCGCCGAGGTCGGTGGGGTCCGTGCTTGCGACGGCGACCTGGTCCCGGTGCTGGTCCGCATGGCTGCGGCCCGTCAGGCGCTCATCGGCGTCGCCGTGCTCACGCGACGGCCCACCGACGTACGCCGTTCCACGAACTTGTTCCTGCCGCTCACCACGTTTGACGCCGCAGCGGTCCTGCTCGGCGTACGGGCGGGGGCGCTGCGGCCCCGCTCCGGGCTGATGTCTGCGGCCGTCCTGGCGACCAACGTCGCGATCGGCGTGTCGGTGCGGCGTGGCGCTCGCTGAGGCCAGGCCCCTGACGGCGACCTGGCGACAGCTGGTAGGACCCCGCCGCGCAGTCTTCCTGGGCGGGATCGCCCTCGCCCTGCTGCTTGTGCCGCTGGACCTCGGACGGCAGCTGCTGGTGCGCGACGACCCGTCCCGGCTGCACGCTCTGCTCGTCGACGTGCTCGGCGTGGCCACCGCCACGATCGGACAGCTCGCGCTCGTCGGCGCTCTGGCGGGCACGTCCGGGTGGCTGTCGGGCGGCACGCGACTGACCCTGGCGGCCCTCCGTCGACAGCCGAAGGGGTTCCTGACCGGCCTGGTGGCCGCGGGGGCCGTCAGCGCGCTGCTCACCGTGCCGGCATCGGTCGCGGCACTGTCGGTCTCGCAGGTGATCGGGCCCTTGGACAGCCCCTCGGTCGGGGCGCTGCTCGTCGCGACCGCCAGCGACGCCCTGGGGACCGCCGTGACGGCGCCGTACTTCGCCGTGCTCGTCGGGCTGCTCGCGATCCCGCCCGGGACCGTCAGGCCTTGACGGCGTGCAGGAGCACGGTGTCCAGCTCACCGGACGCGAGCAGCCGGCCGAGCAGCTCCTGCTGCTCCTCGGACTCGCGCCAGGCGGGCTCGTGGCCGTGCCGTTCGGCCATCAGGTCCGACACCGCCTGCTGACGCGCCTGCCACTGCGCCGGGGGCGACGCCAGCTCTTCCGCTCTGACCTGGTCGAAGATCTCCAGATCGGCCTCGGCCAGCAGTCGCGGCAGCTGGACCGGCCGCGGAAAGGTGTTGCCGGCCGGCTGCTCGGACAGCCCGCGGGCCTGCTGGACCAGCACGAGCAGCCCGAGGCTCCCACCCGGGCGCAGCACCCGGCTCACCTCACGCAGCAGCCGGGCCTTCGCGCGGGTGGTGGACAGCACCCCGAGGCACCAGGCGCTGTCGAACTGGTCGTCGTCGAACGGGAGCTGTTGCCCTGCGCTCTGCACGCACGGCAGGCCGAACATCGCGCGTGCCGCCTCGCACGCCCCGTACATCGGTTCGGTGAGCGTGACGTCCGCGCCGTAGGTCCTGCGCGCCCACGCGCCCGGCCCTCCGACGCCGGCGCCGCAGTCCAGCAACCGCGTGCCCGCGGACAGCCCCATCCGGTCCCCGAGCCAGGCCAGCGCTGCCGGGCTGCCGCTGCCGCGGCATCCCGCGGGCTCCGCGTGCTCGTGCCCCAGCAGGTCGACGGCTTCGGCGGCCCAGCCCGGAACCGTGTCGAACTCGCTCGTCATCTCATGGTTCACGGTCTTCACCTCCAGCACGCCTGGAGCGTGTCCGGCCAGAGACGAGTCACTCCTCCTGCGACGGTGGCTGCCGCGCTCGTCAGCTTCTGCCGTCCCGCACGGGGCTAGCCCATCGCCAGGCCTTCGATGTCGTGCTTCTGCACGATGGGCTCCAGCCGGTCGACGACCGGGCAGGCCAGGTGCGAGCGAACCGACTCGGGCAACGACGCGTAGAAGCCGTGGGTGATCGCAAGGTCGTGGTGCGCCCCGTTGTCGGCCTCCGGCCCGTCGATGCCGAGCACGAGGACGGGGCGCGACCTCGCGGAGGCGTTGGTCGTGCCCCGGTGCACCGCTAAGGCCGACCGCGCGGAGATGTCTCCGCGCTCGGGAAGCTTGCGTACGGCCCGTCCAGCAAAGTGTGGAGCGAGGCTCTTCGACGGGAACATGCCGTGATCGAAGGTGTCGCCTGCGTCGTACTGGGTGCCGACCGCGATCTCGAAGGGGCCCATGTCGGGCTCGGTGTCCACGAGAGTGACGTTGAACGCGAGCGACGTCAGCCGGTGCTCGTCCACGGTCTGCGGCGGAGCCGGGAAGTCGCGGTGCCAGGGTTGGTCCTGCGCACCAGGGAACGGGATGTCGAAGCCGATCTCCACGATCGTCCACCCGGGTCCCAGCACCGACTCGGCGACAGCCTGCACCCACGGGTGCGAGGCAAGCTCGGTGAAACCGCGCAACGCTTCAGGGTGCACCTCGACGTACCAGCGGTGGGGGCCGCGCCCGACGGAACCGCCCGGACGTGAACGGGCCTCGGCGAAGGCGCTCTCGACGTCGTCGCGCAGCCCGTCGACGAGCGGGACCCGTAGTGCGCCTCGGTTGCCGACGATGCCGTCGCGCAGCAGCGTGGCAACTGCGTCGGACACGTCGGGATCGGTCTGCGGCGATGGCCTCATGTGTCTGCCTCCTCGTGACCGAACGTTGCCACGTCGCCGACGGCCAGCATCGCGCAGGGCCCTCATGATTGACCTCGTGGACACGCTGACGACGCCGGACGGCCGCTACCTCGTGGTCAGGGGGCGTCTGTGGCGTTGCTCCGACCCGCGGCTGCCGGAGACGGAACGGGACGACCTGGTCCACGAGCTGATGTCCGCCCGCCGCGACAAGGGTGCGGCAGGGGACGACGCCGACGCCCGCGAGGCGGCCCGGGCTCGGGTCGACGCGGCCAAGCGGGCGCTCGGCGAGCGCGGACCGGTGTGGTGGGACGACGGTGCGCCTGACCTGACCCGTCACATGGTCCACACCGGGCCGTACGCCGCCTGGTACGCCAGCCTGGACCGTGACGGACAGTGCCCAGGCGCCTGAGCAACGAGACGGCGCCCTCGACGGCCAGGACGTCCGTCGTCGCACGACCCCGCTGCCCGGTGGCAGGCATGATTGGCCGGTGACTTCGCACTCTGCAGCACCAGCCGGGGTGGAGCCG
>JBBSTI010000182.1:0-5747 GCA_038236005.1 Mycobacteriales bacterium
GCCAGCGTGCGGTCGTAGCGGACGACCGCCTCGATCACCGCTCCGGCCTGCAGCTCGTCGTGGACCGAGGTGTTGTTCAGCGCCCCGTGCGGCTTCACGTAGCTGACCTGGCTGCCGGCGGCACGGGCGAACCCGTCGAGCGCCCCGATCTGGTAAAGCACGTCGTCGGTCAGCGACTGGGCCGGCATCTCGATCCGCCGACGACCGAACCCGACGAGGTCGTGGTAGCCGACCTGGGCCCCGATCGTCACGCCTCGAAGGGTCGCGGTGTCACAGACCTGCCGCATGATCGACGGATCCCCGGCGTGGAAGCCGCAGGCGACGTTGGCGCTGCTGAGCACCTCCAGCAGGCCGTCGTCGTCGGTGAGCCGCCACGGGCCGAACCCCTCGCCGAGGTCGCCGTTGAGGTCGATGCGCGCGGCGCCCGACCGGCCGCCGCCGTCCGGCTCGATCCCCGCACCGGTCACGTCAGCTGGTCCAGGCTCGGGTAGCGGTCCGGCGGGAACGTCTCGACCTGCGGCGACCGCTGCTGGACCAGGACGCCACCGTCCACGACCAGGCACGCCCCGGTCATGTAGAGCGCGTCGTCCGAGGCGAGGAAGGCAGCCGGTCCCGCGATGTCGTCGGGCCGACCACCGCGGCCCAGCGGGACGGTCTCGTTGCGGCGTCGGTCCGCAACCGGCTCGGCGTGGTCCGGACGCGTCACGATGAGGCCGGGCACCAAGGCGTTGACCCGGATGCCGTATGGCGCCAGCTCGAGCGCAAGACTGCGCGTGAACGCCTCGACCCCGCCCTTGGACGCGTCGTAGGCGACCATCCCCCGGTGCGAACGGGTGGCTCCCCCGCTCGACATGTTGATGATGCAACCGCCCCCGGCACGGGCCATCAAGGGCGCCACGGCCCGGCTGCACAGGTAGTGACTCTTGAGGTTGGTGTCCAGGAAGTGGTCCCACCAGGCCTCGTCGGACTCCAGGAAGTGCTTGGCGATCGTGACGTCGCCAGCGTTGTTGACGAGCACGTCGACCTGCCCGTACGCCTGGACCGTCTGCTCCACCATGTCGTTGACCGCCGCGGACCGGCTGACGTCGACGTGCAGCCCGAGCGCCGAGCCGCCCGCCTGGGTGATGTCGCGCGCCGTGGCCTGCGCAGCCGCGCCGTCCAGGTCCGCGACGATGACCGCCGCGCCCTCCTGGGCGAACCGCCGGGCGATCGCCTCGCCGATGCCGTGCGCCGATCCGGTGACGATGACGGTCTTGCCGGTGAACCGGGACAACGGGGCTCCTCGAGACGGGGACGGACGATCAGGTGACGAAGCGGTACGCCTCGGGCGGCGCACCGGCGTGGTCCGCGTCGGCGGCCCGCAGACGCACGTGACCTCCGGTCGAGACGGCAGACGTGGCGGCGAGGTCGACGACCTCCACGCGCGTCTCGAGCACCGTGAGGCGGGACTCGACGTCCGGGTTCTGCGGCACCGCCCGACCCTAGGGCCGCGACGCCGCCTTGACCAGAGCTGTCCATAGGTCCGAGGTCACACGACGCAGGGAGTGCGGATCGCCGGATGGGGGAGACTGTCAGGTCATGAGAGCCACCCAGCGATATGACAACGTCGTGATCAGCGGCATCGCCCACGTCGACGCGCCGTATGCCCTGACCAGTGCAGACATCGAGAGCCGGATGAGCCGGACGATGGAGCGGCTCGGCATCGAGCCGGGCCTGCTGTCCGGGCTGTCGGGGATCGAGGAGCGCCGGGTGCACGACCTCGGCGTGATGCCGAGCGACGGTGCGGCGAAGGCCGGCGAGGCGGCGCTGGCCGACAGCGGCGTGGACCGTGAGCAGATCGGCGTGCTCCTGAACACCTCGGTCTGCCGCGACTACCTCGAGCCGTCCACGGCCTGCCTGGTGCACAGCAAGATGGAGCTGCCCACCACCGCGGTCAACTTCGACATCGGCAACGCCTGCCTGGGGTTCATGAACGGGATGAACACGGTCGCGGCGATGATCGAGCGCGGCGAGATCGACCACGGCTTGGTGGTTGACGGCGAGACCAGCCGGTTCACCTTGGACACCACGATCGAGCGTCTCGCACAGGACGACTGCACCGACGCGATGTTCCGTGAGCAGTTCGCCACCCTCACCCTCGGCTCGGGCGCGGCCGCGGTCGTGATGTCACGGGAGGGCACGAGCGAGCAGGCCCACCGCTACCTCGGCGGGCTGTCTCGCGCGGCCACGCGGCACGCGAACCTGTGCATCGGCCACGTGCACGAGATGAAGACCGACACCCGTGGCCTGCTGATGGCCGGGCTGCAGCTGTCGGAGGAGACCTGGAAGGCCGCGCTGACCGCTTTCGAGTGGGATGCGCAGGAGATCGACACCTTCGCCATCCACCAGGTCAGCAAGGTGCACACCACGGCGCTGGCGCAGACCTTGGGCCTGGACCCGGCAAAGATCCCGATGATCTACCCGGGCTACGGCAACATCGGGCCGGCCGGGGTGCCGACCGTGCTCAGCAAGGCCGTCGAGGACGGCACCGTGACGTCCGGGAGCAAGGTGCTGCTCATGGGCGTGGGCAGCGGGCTCAACGTCGCGCTGGCCGAGCTGGAGTGGTGAGCCTGCCGGGTTTCCCGTACGGGAGCAAGACGGTCCAGATCGACGGCCACACCATGGCCTACGTCGACGAAGGTTCCGGCCCGCCGGTGCTGCTGGTGCACGGCAACCCGACCTGGTCGTTCTACTACCGCGAGCTGATCGCCCACCTCGTCTCGCACGGTCGGCGGGCGATCGCCCCGGACCACGTCGGCATGGGGCGGTCGGACAAGCCGGCGGCCAAGGACTACCCGCACACGCTGTCCCGCCGGGTGAACGACCTGACCGCGTTCATCGACCGCCTCGACCTCCAGGAGCCGCTCAGCCTGGTCGTCCACGACTGGGGCGGCGCGATCGGGCTGGCCTGGGCCGTCGACCACGTCGAGCAGCTCGACAAGCTCGTCGTCCTCAACACCGGCGCGTTCCCGCTGCCGCCCACCAAGTCGCTGCCGTGGACGCTGCGCGCCGCCCGCCTCCCGGTGCTCGGCGACCTCATGGTGCGCCGGCTCAACGCGTTCTCGCTCGGGTCGCTCTACTACGGCTCGGGAAAGTTCCTGCTGCCGAAGGACGCGCGTCGCGGCATGGTCGCGCCGTACGACTCCCCCGCCCACCGGGTCGCGGTCGCCGAGTTCGTCAAGGACATCCCGACCTCCGAGCACGACGCCGCGTGGGCCGTGCTCGACCGTACGGAAAGGCGTCTGCACCGGCTCGAAGACGTCCCGACGCAGGTCTGGTGGGGGCTCAAGGACCCGGTCTTCGACGAAGGAATCCTGGACCACCTGCTGACCTACCTGCCGAAGGCCGAGGTGCACCGGCTGCCGGAGGCGGGCCACTACGTGCTCGAGGACGCCGCCGAGCAGATCGTGCCGATGGCGACCTCCTTCCTGACCGGGTGAGCGGACCCGACGGCAGGACCGGCCCGCCGACGTTGGACGGGCTGCTCGCCGAGCAAGCCAGAGCGACCCCCGACCGGGCCGCCCTGGTCCTGCCGTTCCTCGGCGGCTTCCGGACCACCTCCTACGCCCGGCTGGACCGTCGCGTCGACGCCGTCGCCGCCGGGCTGCAGGCGGCCGGGCTGGAGCCCGGGATGCGGGCAGCACTGCTGGTCCCCCCGACCGAGGACTTCTTCGTGCTGGCCTTCGCCCTGCTGCGGCTGCGCGCCGTGCCGGTCCTGGTCGACCCGGGGATCGGGCGCGACAACGTGAAGGACTGCCTGGGCAGCATGGCCCCCGAGGCGTTTCTCGGGGTCACCAAGGCTCACCTGGCCCGACGGGTCCTGCGCTGGGCCCCGACCGCCCACCTGTCGGTCGTCGTCGGTCCCGGCAGCACCGCCTGGCGCGCCGGCAGCCGCGGTACGACCCGGACGCTGGGCCAGGTCGAGCAGACCGGTCGCGGGCTGCTGCCCGTCTCCCCGCCGACCCGGCCCGAGGGCGACCCGGCCGCGATCCTGTTCACCAGCGGCAGCACCGGCCCGCCCAAGGGCGTCGAGCAGGGCGAGGAGCAGCTGCTCGCCCAGGCCGCGTCGATCACCCGGCTCTACCACCTCACGCCGGACGACGTGAGCCTGTCGACGTTCCCGCCGTTCGCCTTGTTCGGGCCGGTGATCGGGATGACGACGGTGGTGCCGCGGATGGACGCCACCCGGCCGGCGAGCGTCAAACCCGGTCGGGTCACCCAGGCGGCGAACCGCTACGGCGCCACCGTCATGTTCGGCTCCCCGGCCCTGCTGGACACGGTCAGCCGGGGCGGACAGCCGATGCCCACGCTGCGCCGGGTCATCTCGGCCGGAGCCCCGGTCCCCCGGTCCGTCCAGCGCCGCACCCTGGCGCTGCTGACCCCGGGCGTGCAGATCTTCACCCCGTACGGCGCCACCGAGGCCCTCCCGATCGCGTCCATCGGCTCGACCGAGCTGTTCACGCTGCCCGAGGACGCGATCTGCGTCGGACGGCCCGTTCCCGGTGTCCAGGTGGCGCTGATCCGGGTCACCGAAGACCCGATCCCGACCCTGAGCCCGACCGACCTGGTCGCCGACGGCGAGACCGGCGAGGTGGTGGTCACGGGGCCGGTGGTCAGCCCGGCGTACGCCGACCGCCCGCACGCCACCGCCGCCGCCAAGACCGACTGGGAGGGCCGGGTCGCGCACCGGACCGGAGACCTGGCCTCGCGCGACGCCGAAGGGCGGCTCTGGTTCGCCGGCCGCAAGGTCCACGTCGTGCAGACCGCCGACGGACCGCTCTACAGCGTGCCGTGCGAGGAGGTCTTCAACCGTCACCCGCAGGTGCGCCGGAGCGCCCTGGTCGCCGTGGGCCAGGAGCCCGTCCTGGTCGTCGAGCTGGAGCCGGGCGTGACCGCTTCCCCGGCCACGACCGCGGAGCTGCTGGCGCTCGGTGCCGAGCAGACCCGCACCGCCGGCATCACCGACGTCCGCTATCACCCCGCGCTGCCGGTCGACATCCGGCACAACAGCAAGATCGACCGGGCTGCGCTCGCGATCTGGGCCGCCCGGTGAGGACGCTGGTCACCGGCGGCGGCGGCTTCCTCGGCGGCGCGATCGTCACCGCCCTGCTGGCCCGCGGCGACGAGGTCACGAGCCTGGCCCGCGGCGACTACCCGGCGCTGCGACAGCGGGGCGTCCGCACGGTCCGCGCCGACCTGACCGACTCGGTCGCCGTCACCGAGGCCGCCCGCGGTGCGGACATGGTGTTCCACGTCGCCGCGAAGGCCGGCATCTGGGGCGCGGCCGCCGACTTCGAGCGCAGCAACGTGGACGGCACCCGCAGCGTCGTCCAGGCTTGCCGGGACGCGCAGGTCCCCCGTCTGGTGCACACCAGCACCCCCAGCGTGGTCCACGACGGCGGAAGCATCCGCGGCGGGGACGAGTCCCTGCCGTACGCCACGCACTTCACCTCGGACTATCCGCGCACCAAGGTCGAGGCCGAGCGGCTCGTCCTCGCCGCGAACAGCCCGACGCTGGCCACGGTCGCGCTCAGGCCGCACCTGGTGTGGGGGCCCGGCGACACCCAGCTCGTCCCGCGCATCCTGGACCGTGCCCGCAGCGGCCGGCTCCGGTGGGGCATCGAGGTGTATCCGCACGCGGCCAGCGTGGTGCTGTTCGGCCTGCCGAAGACCCTCAAGTACAAGGCCAAGCCGGGGCGCACGGTGGA
>JBBSTI010000183.1:0-5680 GCA_038236005.1 Mycobacteriales bacterium
ATCAGCGAGTGGGTCAGCGCCCTCGCGGTGCTGGCCACCGTCTGCGAGGCGTTCGCGCTCGAGGTCCGGCACGGCCAGCGCACCGAGGTCCGCGAGCTGTCCGAGCCGTTCGGCAAGGGGCAGAAGGGCTCCTCGGCGATGCCGCACAAGAAGAACCCGATCGCCTCGGAGCGGATCGCCGGGCTGGCACGCATCGTCCGGGCGCAGGTCGTGCCGGTGATGGAGGGCATCCCGCTCTGGCACGAGCGCGACATCAGCCACTCCTCGACCGAGCGGGTCGCGCTGCCGGACGCGGCGATCGCGACGGACTACCTGCTGCACCTCACGACCCGTCTGGTGACCGGGCTGGTCGTCGACGCCGACCGGATGCGGGCCAACCTGGAGTCCTCCGGCGGGCTGATCTACACCAGCGCGGTGCTGCTGGAGCTGGTCGACGCGGGGCTCTCGCGCGAGGCTGCGTACGCGCTGGTGCAGTCTGCGGCCATGCGTACGTGGGAGACCGGGGTGCCGTTCCGCCAGACGCTGTCCGAGCAGGCCTTGAACGACGGTCAGACCCTGGACGAGGAGCGGCTCGACCTGGTGTGCCGGCCGGAGCGCTACCTGGAGCGGCTCGCGCCGGTCTTCACCCGGCTCGAAGCGCTGGTCTGATGGAGCTGCCGCTGCGGCTCGTCGCCCGCGGCAAGGTCCGCGAGCTGTACGAGGTCGACGACGACCACTTGCTGCTCGTCGCGTCGGACCGCATCTCGGCGTACGACGTGGTGCTCCCCACCCCGGTGCCCGACAAGGGCGCGGTGCTCACGGCGATGTCGCTGTGGTGGTTCGGGCAGCTGGCCGACCTGGTGCCGCACCACCTGGTGACCGCCGACGTGGACGACTTCCCGTCCGAGCTAGGCCCTTGGGCGGACGAGCTGCGTGGACGGACCATGCTGTGCCGGCGACTGTCCATGGTCCCGGTGGAGTGCGTGGCCCGCGGGTACCTGACCGGGAGCGGGCTGGTGGACTACGCCGCGTCCGGGTCGGTCTGCGGGGTGCCGCTACCTCCCGGGCTGCTCGACGGGTCCCCGCTGCCGTCGCCGATCTTCACGCCGGCGACCAAGGCCGCGGTCGGCGACCACGACGAGAACGTGTCCCTCGCGGCGGTTTCTGACGCGGTCGGTGCGTCGGTCGCCTCTGCGCTGCACGACGTGACGCTCGCGATCTACGACCGGGCGGCCCGGCTGTGCCGCGAGCGCGGGATCGTGCTGGCCGACACCAAGCTCGAGCTGGGCTTCGACGACGCCGGGGTGCTCACCCTCGGCGACGAGGTGCTGACCCCGGACTCCTCCCGGTTCTGGCCGGCGGACACCTGGGCGCCCGGGCGTGCTCAGGCCTCTTACGACAAGCAATACGTCCGGGACTGGCTGACGTCGACGGGCTGGGACCGTTCGGCGCCGGGGCCGGAACTGCCGGACGAGGTGGTCGAGGCGACCCGGGGACGTTACGTGGAGGCGTACGAGCGGCTCACCGGTTCCTCGTTCGCGGACTACCTGCGCGACGCCTGACGCACTCGCCCACCCCGCACCTCCCCCGCACCTCCCCTCGTCGGCGATCTTCCTCGTACGGCGAGTGTTTGGGCGTCTTGCGACGCTTCTGCGGAAGATCACCCAGGGATGTGGTCCTGCGACGCGCTGATCTTCCCCAAAGAGCTGCGAGATGTCCGTTCAGCGGCTTCTTTGGGGAAGATCACGGACGCGAGGGCGGACCCGGCTGCCTGTGCACGAGACTGTGGACGACCCTCGCGGTGACCCCCAGGCTGCAAGGTCGCCACATGACGACGACCGTGCTCACCCGCGCCCAGCTGATCGAGACGGCAGGTTCCCCAGGCCGTGCGCGGGGACTGCTCGACCAAGGCGAGTGGGTGCGCCTGCTAGCCGGCGCGTACGCGCCTGCGGCCGAGGCGGCGGCGCTCGAGACCCGCGCCGCAGCGACGATGCTCGCACTCCCGGAGGGCACGGTGCTCGGCGGCCGTACGGCGTTGTGGGTGGCTGGGGTCAGCTGGTGCGAGGACGCCCCGCTCGAGGTCACCGTGCCGCGCGGACGCCACCTCGCTCTCCGTGAGGGACTCCGGTGGCGATCCGGCTCGCTTCCCGACGACGAGGTCTGCCAGGTCGGTGATCTGAGGATCCTCAGCGCGGCGCGCGTCACCGTGGACATCGCTCGGACGGAACCGTTGCTGGACGCGGTCGCCGTGCTCGACGCAGCACTCCGGGCCGGGGCCACGACCTTGCCGCTCGTCGCGCTGGCGCTGGCCCGGGCGTCGAAGCTGCGCGGCGTCGAACGGGCCCGGGTCGTCCCGGGGCTCGCGAACGGCCGTAGCGAGTCGCCGATGGAGAGCCGGCTCCGGGTGCGGTTCGTGCAGGAGGACGTGACCGGGCTGGAGTGCCAGTGGGATGCGTACGACCTCGACGGGCGGCACCTCGGGCGGACGGACCTGCGTCTGCGTGGCGTCGTCGGTGAGTACGACGGGCGAAAGGAGCGACTGGACGAGGAGCGCTTTCAGCACGACCGCAGCCGACAGACCGGTCTGCTGTCGAGCGGGGTCGAGCTCCGGCGCTACACCTCCCGCGACGTCTACCGGCGCAGCCCGGCCTCGGTCGCCGCCGAGCTGCGATCGGCGCTGCGGCAGTCCGACGCCCGACCCCCGCCGCGGGTGACGCCAGGACGGGACACCCTCCCGCCGCCGAAGCATCGCCCGCTGCCGACGCTCGCCGACGCCGCCTGACCGCTTACCCGCCACCCCGCAGTGCCGATCTTCCCCAGAGGGCGACCATCTGCCTGTTTCGCGGAGCTTCTGAGGAAGATCGCCCAGCAGGGGGCGCGCACGGGGGACGATCTTCCTCCAACGGTGACGAACTGTCCAATACGCGGCTTGTTCGGGGAAGATCGCCGGCGCAGGGCGGGGTCAGACCAGGAAGCGGTACGAGGGGGTGCCTGGGGCCATCCGTTCCGCCGTCATCGGCGAGGCCGCCATCCGATCCTCGAGCCCCGCCAGATCGGCGGCCCGGGCCAGCTCGATGCCGACCAGCGCCGGGCCGGTCTCGCGGTTGTTGCGCTTGACGTACTCGAACAGCGCGATGTCGTCGTCCGGCCCGAGCACCTCGTCCAGGAACCTGCGCAGCGCCCCCGGCTCCTGCGGGAACTCGACCAGGAAGTAGTGCTTCAGCCCGGTGTGCACCAGCGCCCGCTCGACCACCTCGCCGTAGCGGGAGACGTCGTTGTTGCCGCCGGACAGCACGCAGACCACGGTCGAGCCCGGCTCCACGTCTACCAGACCCAGCGCGGCGGAGGCCAGCGCACCAGCCGGCTCGGCCACGATCCCGTCGACCTGATAAAGGTCGAGCATCTCGACGCAGATCTGCCCCTCGGGCACGGAGCGCATCTCGACCCCGCCGTCGCGCAGCAGCGGGAACGTCACGGCGCCGGCCCGTCGTACGGCTGCCCCGTCCACGAAGCCGTCGATCTCCGGGAGCGTCACCGGTCCCCCGGCTGCCAGCGCGGCGGCCATCGAGGCGGCGCCGGCCGGCTCGACCCCGACCACGCGTACGCCAGGGTGGCGTGCTGCGAGCCACGACGACACGCCAGCCGCGAGACCGCCACCGCCGACCGGAACGACGACCAGGTCCGGCGCCCGGCCGAGCGCACCGACGATCTCCAGAGCCACCGTCGCCTGCCCAGCCACCGTCCGCGCGTCGTCGAAGGCCGGGACCGGCACCGCCCCGGTTCTCAGCGCGTCAGCCAGCGCGACCTCGGCCGCCTCGTCGTAGGTGTCCCCCACGACGACCAGCTCCACGGCCGCGCCCCCGAGGGCCAGGATCCGGGACCGCTTCTGCCGCGGGGTCGTTCGCGGCACGTGGATACGGGCGGTCACGCCGAGCCGGGCACAGGCGTACGCCACCCCCTGCGCGTGGTTGCCGGCGCTCGCGCACACGACCCCGGCCGCCCGTTCGTCCGGGCTGAGCTGGGAGATGAGGTTGTAGGCGCCCCGCACCTTGTAGGACCGCCCGACCTGCAGATCCTCTCGTTTAAGGAAGATCTCTGCTCCGAGCTGCACGGACAGCCGGTCGTTGCGGTGCAGCGGCGTCTCGAGCGCCACACCCGCCAGACGCACCGCAGCAGCCTCGGCCGCCAGCGCCGGGTCGGTCGGGTCGGTCGGGTCGGTCGGGTCCGCGGCGTCACTCATCCGCGGGTGCGTCCCGGAGCGCCTGCTGCTCCCGTACGTCCTGGGCGGTAAGGATCCGGTGCGCGTCGCCGTACCAGGGGGCAGTCTTGACGTCCTTGATCGCTCCCTTGCGCGTGCGGCCGCCGAGCCGGTCCAGGTAGAGCAGACCGTCGAGGTGGTCCGTCTCGTGCTGCAGGCAGCGGGCGAGCAACCCCTCACCCTCGACGGTGACGGGGGCGCCGGTGACGTCGACGCCGGTGACCCGGGCGGCCTCCCAGCGGGCGGTGTCGTACTCCAGGTCAGGCGCCGACAGGCAGCCTTCCGGTTCAGTCTCCAGCTGTTCGCCGAGCCGCTCCAGGACCGGGTTGACGACGTGACCCTTGCGGCCGCGGCCGCAGTCGTAGGTGAAGACCCGCAGCCCCAGCCCGACCTGCGGGGCCGCGAGGCCGACGCCGGGTGAGGCGTACATGGTCACGAACATTGCCTCGACGAGGTCGGCGAGCGCCTGGTCGAAGCTCGTCACGGGGGCGGCGGGGCGGTGCAGGACGACCTGGCCGTACAGGGTGAGCGGCAGGGGGTCGTCCGCGGTGAGCAGGGTGGCGAGGTCGGGCGCGGTCATCGGCCCATTCTGCCGTCTCCTGCGTTGGTGATCTTTGCCGGCGTTTCGGCCTGAAGATCACCAGCGGCAGGAAACGTACGGTGGCGCTGGTGAAGACCGCCGACGCCGACCGCCTGCTCGCCTTCGTCCGGGCCGGTGCTGCACCGGCCCGGCTGGTGGCGGGTGAGGTCGGTGCCACAGACCCGTCCCGACGTGCCGACACGATCGCGGTGCACTGGCGCAACGAGGTCGCCGTCCTCACCGCCGCGCCCGGGATCGGCGGGCGACTGACCGACGTGGTCGTCGACCTCGTCGGTGCGACCGCGCAGGGACTGCTCGTGCTGTCGCTGTGCGAGCTGGCGGGGGTGACCGACGAGCAGGAACGCGTACGGCTCGTGGCCCGGCACGTCCTTTCCGAGCGGCTCCCGAAGGGCTGGTCGGCCGTCACGGCTGAGGTCCCCGCGCAGCCGGAGACCGGCGACGACCCGGCCTGGCGCAGGGTGCTGTCGGCCGCGCCCGGCGCCCTGGTGACGTCGCTGAAGACCATGTGGGCCGTACGTCGGCTCACCGGTCAGCGCAACGAGGGCCGGTTCTGGCAGCGTTGGGTGGCAAACGTCCCGGTGGTCGGTGTGGCCGGACGCGTTCTGGGCGAGCGGCACGCCATGACCGGCCTGGCCCGGGACGTCTCCGACGAGCTCGACCTCTGAGCTGGGGCCGCTTCGTGCCCTGGTGATCTTGGCAGCCGGAACGGCGCCAAGATCTGTGAGGGTGTCGTTGTGCGCCGTCTGGTTGAAGGCGTCAGGTTGGTGCTCGGTGTCCGTGGTGTGACTCTTCCAAGATCTGGCCGGCTTGCCGTGCCTTGTTGGTGACCTGTCCGCTGCGGG
>JBBSTI010000184.1:0-5641 GCA_038236005.1 Mycobacteriales bacterium
CGGGCTCTGCGTCAGCGATGCCGGCCTGATGCGCCGGGCCCTGGAATATGTCAAGGCCTTCGACGGGGTGATCGCCCAGCACGCCGAGGAGCCGCGGCTCACCGTCGGCGCGCAGATGCACGAGGGCGAGCACTCCGGGCGGCTCGGGCTGACCGGCTGGCCGTCGGTCGCCGAGGAGGCGATCATCGCCCGCGACTGCCTGCTCGCCCAGCACGTCGGCGGGCGGCTGCACGTCTGCCACGTCAGCACCCGCGGCTCGGTGGAGATCCTGCGGCTCGCCAAGGCCCGGGGGATCGACGTCACGGCCGAGGTGACGCCGCACCACCTGCAGCTCACCGACGCGGCCGCCTGCGGCTACGACGCGACCTACAAGGTCAACCCGCCGCTGCGCACCCAGGACGACGTGGACGCCGTCCGCGAGGGTCTCGCCGACGGGACGATCGACGTCGTCGCGACCGACCACGCCCCGCACGCGCCGCAGGACAAGGAGTCCGAGTGGGGCGCCGCACGGCCCGGCATGACCGGCCTGGAGACCGCGCTCGGGGTGGTCGCGCTGACCATGATGAACAGGGCCGCGCCCGGCCAGCTCACCTGGCGACAGGTCGCCGAGCGGCTGTCGGAGCGCCCCGCCCGGATCGGCCGGCTGGCCGGCCACGGACGACCGCTCATGGTGGGCGAGCCGGCCAACCTGACGCTCGTCCGGGACGTTTCCTGGACCGTCGACCGGCAGCAGACGCAGAGCCGCAGCCACAACACGCCGTTCCACGGGCTGACGTTCCCGGCCCAGGTCACCGCGACGTTCCTTCGCGGCGTACGGACCTATGACCTCGGTGACCTCGCCAGCCCTGACGCGGGGACCGCAGGCGCGTGACACGGGTCCTGCTCACCCTGGCGACCCTGGTGGTCGTCGGGCTGCTCTACCTGCTCATGCTCAAGGGCTGGCGCGGCCGTCAGCGTCGTCAGGGCGACCTCCCCCCGCCGCCGCAGACGCCCGACCGCCTCGGTGACGTGGTGGTCGGGGCGGTCCAGGGGCTGTTCGTCGGGACCACCCACGAAGGACGCTGGCTCGACCGCGTCGCGGTGCACCACCTGTCCGACCGGTCCGCTGGCTGGATCACGGTCACCGACCAGGGCGTGCACGTCGAGCGTGAAGGTGTCCCCGACCTCTGGCTCCCCTGGGAGGTGCTGCGCGCGGTGCAGACCGGGGACGCGCTCGCCGGCAAGTACGTCGGGCGGGACGGGATCCTCGTGCTCACCTGGCAGCTCGGCCCGGAACGGGTGGTCTCCGGGTTTCGCGCCGACGACCACACCCACCACACCCGGCTCGTCGCAGCCATCAGCAGCAGGATCACCCGAGAGGACGCAGCATGAGCGCACTTCTGGTGCTCGAGGACGGCCGGACCTTCACCGGCGAGGCGTTCGGCGCCGTCGGCGAGACGTTCGGCGAAGCGGTCTTCTGCACTGCCATGACCGGTTACCAGGAGACCCTCACCGATCCGAGCTTCCACCGGCAGGTGGTCGTGATGACGGCTCCGCAGATCGGCAACACCGGGGTGAACGACACCGATCCGGAGTCCTCGAAGATCTGGGTGAGCGGGTTCGTGGTGCGGGACGCCTCCCGGGTGTCCTCCAGCTGGCGGGCGCAGCGAGACCTCGGTGACGAGCTGGCCACCCAGGGCGTGGTCGGGATCAGCGGGATCGACACCCGCGCGCTCACCCGGCACCTGCGCGAGCGCGGCTCGATGCGGGTCGGCGTGTCCAGCACCGAGACCGACCCCGCCGCTCTGCTCGAGCGCGTCCTGCAGAGCCCGCAGATGGCCGGTGCCGACCTGGCGCACGAGGTCAGCACCCGGCAGGCGTACGTGGTGCCCGCGGTCGGGGCGAAGCGTTTCACGGTCGCGGCGATCGACCTGGGCATCAAGGCCTCGACCCCGCGACACCTGGCCGATCTCGGGTGCGAGGTGCACGTCCTTCCGGCGTGGACCACGTGGGAGCAGGTCGAGGCGCTCGCCCCGGACGGGGTGTTCCTGTCCAACGGTCCTGGCGACCCCGCCACCACCGACGGGCCGGTCGCCCTCACCCGCAAGGTCCTGGAGACCGGGCTGCCGCTGTTCGGGATCTGCTTCGGCAACCAGATCTTGGGGCGTGCTCTCGGGCTCGACACCTACAAGCTGCGCTACGGCCACCGCGGCGCCAACCAGCCGGTGCAGGACCGGGCCACCGGCCGGGTGCACGTCACCTCGCAGAACCACGGGTTCGCGGTCCAGGCACCGACCGACGGGACGGCGGTCGACACCCCGTACGGCCCGGTGGTCGTCAGCCACGTCGGGCTCAACGACGACTGCGTCGAGGGGCTGCGGTGCCTGGAGCGCCCTGCGTTCTCGGTGCAGCACCACCCCGAGGCTGCGCCCGGGCCGCACGACGCCGGCGGCCTGTTCGAGGACTTCGTACGTCTCATGGAGGCCCAGCGTGCCTAAGCGCACCGACATTCAGCACGTCCTGGTGATCGGGTCCGGCCCGATCCTGATCGGGCAGGCCGCCGAGTTCGACTACTCCGGGACGCAGGCCTGCCGGGTGCTGCGCGAGGAGGGCCTGCGGGTCACCCTGATCAACTCCACCCCCGCGACGATCATGACCGACCCGGAGATCGCCGACGCGACCTACCTCGAACCGATCACGCCGGACTACGTCCGCAAGGTGATCGAGCGGGAGAAGCCGGACGCGCTGCTGGCGACCCTGGGCGGCCAGACCGCGCTGAACGCGGCGATCGCGCTGCACGAGTCCGGGGTGCTCGCGGCCCACGGGGTCGAGCTGATCGGCGCCGACGTGCCGGCGATCCACCGTGGTGAGGACCGGCAGAAGTTCAAGGAGGTCGTCGCCTCGATCGGCGGTGAGTCCGCACGCAGCTCGGTGTGCCGGACGATGGACGAGGTGCTCCTCGCCACGGCCGATCTCGGTTACCCGGTGGTGGTGCGCCCCTCGTTCACGATGGGTGGGCTGGGCTCCGGGATCGCGTTCGACGAGGCCGACCTCCACCGGATCGCCGGCGGCGGGCTCGCGGCCAGCCCGACCGCGGAGGTGCTGCTCGAGGAGTCGATCCTCGGGTGGAAGGAGTACGAGCTGGAGATGATGCGCGACCGCGCCGACAACGTCGTCGTGGTCTGCGCCATCGAGAACGTCGACCCGATGGGCGTGCACACCGGCGACTCGGTGACCGTCGCGCCGACCATGACGCTGACCGACCGGGAGTATCAGCACCTGCGCGACCTCTCGATCGACATCATCCGGGCGGTGGGGGTCGACACCGGCGGCTGCAACATCCAGTACGCCGTCAACCCCGCCGACGGGCGGGTCATCGTCATCGAGATGAACCCGCGGGTGTCCCGCTCGTCAGCCCTGGCGTCCAAGGCGACCGGCTTCCCGATCGCGAAGATCGCCGCCAAGCTGGCCATCGGCTACACCCTGGACGAGATCCGCAACGACATCACCCGGGTCACCCCGGCCAGCTTTGAGCCCTCCCTGGACTACGTGGTCGTCAAGGTGCCGCGGTTCGCGTTCGAGAAGTTTCCCGGCGCCGACCCGTCCCTGACCACGACCATGAAGAGCGTCGGCGAGGCGATGGCCTTCGGGCGCACCTTCGTCGAGGCGCTGCAGAAGGCGATGCGATCGCTGGAGCAGTCGCCGTGCCAGTTCTGGGTCGGCGAGGACGACCCCGGCACCGACCCGGCGCCCTGGCTGGCTTCCGCCGCGGTGCCGCACGACGGTCGGCTGCTGGACGTCGAGAAGGCGCTGCGGCTCGGGGCGACCGCGGAGCAGGTGCACGAGGCCACCGGCATCGACCCGTGGTTCGTCGACCAGCTGCTCGCCCTGGTCGAGCTGCGGGCCGAGATCGTCGCCGGGGACCTGGACGAGCCGCTGCTGCGCCGAGCAAAGCGCAGCGGCTGCAGCGACGCTCAGCTCGCCGTGCTGAAGGGTGTGGCCGAGGTGGAGATCCGGGCCCTGCGCCACCAGCTCGGCGTGCGTCCGGTCTACAAGACCGTCGACACCTGCGCCGCCGAGTTCGCCGCGGAGACGCCCTACTACTACTCGACCTACGAGCAGGAGTCCGAGGTCGCCCCGAGCAGCCGCGACAAGGTGATCATCCTGGGCAGCGGGCCGAACCGGATCGGGCAGGGGATCGAGTTCGACTACGCCTGCGTGCACGCCTCGTACGCCCTGTCCGCAGCGGGTTTCGAGACCATCATGATCAACGCCAACCCGGAGACGGTCAGCACCGACTACGACACCTCTGACCGCCTCTACTTCGAGCCGCTGACCGTGGAGGACGTGCTGGAGGTCGTGCACGCCGAGACGCTGAGCGCGGAGCAGGGCGGCGGAGCTCTGCTGGGCGTGATCGTGCAGCTCGGCGGGCAGACGCCGCTGCGGCTCGCCCAGGCCCTGAAGGACCTCGGCGTCCCGATCGTCGGCACCCCGCCGGAGGCGATCCACCTCGCCGAGGAGCGCGGCGCGTTCGGGAAGGTCCTCGCGGACGCGGGACTGCCCGCACCGCGGCACGGCATGGCGACGACGTTCGAGCAGGCCCGCGAGATCGCGGACGAGATCGGCTATCCGGTGCTGGTGCGCCCCTCGTACGTGCTGGGCGGTCGGGGCATGGAGATCGTCTACGACACCGCGATGCTGACCGATTACGTGCAGCGCTCGACGCTGATCGGTCCGGACGCGCCGGTGCTGGTCGATCGGTTCCTGGAGGACGCGGTCGAGATCGACGTCGACGCCCTGTACGACGGGACCGACCTCTACCTCGGCGGCGTCATGGAGCACATCGAGGAGGCGGGGATCCACTCCGGCGACTCCGCCTGCGCGCTCCCGCCGATCACGCTGGGGCGCAGCGAGATCCTACGGATCCGCGAGAGCACGCAGAAGATCGCCGCCGGGGTGGGCGTACGGGGCCTGCTGAACGTGCAGTACGCGCTGAAGGACGACGTGCTGTACGTGCTGGAGGCCAACCCGCGCGCGTCGCGGACCGTGCCGTTCGTCAGCAAGGCGACCGCCGTCCCGCTGGCCAAGGCGGCAGCGCGGGTGATGCTCGGTGCGACCATCGCCGAGCTGCGGATCGAAGGTCTGCTCCCCGCGCACGGCGACGGCGCCGACACCCCGTACGACGCGCCGATCTCGGTCAAGGAGGCGGTGCTGCCGTTCGGCCGCTTCCGCACCGTCGAGGGCAAGGGCGTCGACACCGTGCTCGGGCCGGAGATGCGCTCCACCGGTGAGGTGATGGGGATCGACGCCGCGTTCGGGACGGCGTTCGCCAAGAGCCAGAGCGCGGCGTACGGCGAGCTGCCGACCTCCGGCACGGTCTTCGTCAGTGTCGCGAACCGCGACAAGCGGGCGATGATCTTCCCCGTACGACGGCTGGCCGACCTCGGCTTCACCGTCCTGGCGACCGAGGGCACCGCGGACGTGCTGCGCCGCAACGGCGTGACCTGCGAGGTGGTCGGCAAGCACTCCGAGGGTCGCGGCGACGACGTCGTGCCGCGGGTGCTGGCCGGCGAGGTCGACCTGATCGTCAACACCCCGCGCGGGGTCGGCGGGCGGTTGGACGGCTACGAGATCCGGACTGCGGCCGTGCTGCGCGGGATCC
>JBBSTI010000185.1:0-5510 GCA_038236005.1 Mycobacteriales bacterium
CCCCCCCCGGGGGGCCCGGCACCTCCCCAACGGCCCCCCTCCCCCCCCCCCCCTGGTGGTCGGGGTGTTGGGTGTGCTGGGGGGCCGTCCCGCCCCAAACACCCCCAACGCAGGAGGCGTCAGCGCGGGACGGGCTGCTCCGAGCGAGCCGCGAGCGATGCGATCTCGTCGGCGAAGGGGCCCCACAGCTCCTGGGGCAGGTCGTGGCCCATGCCGTTGAAACCGACGAAGCGCGCCTTCGGGATGGTCTCGGCCAGCGAGAGCCCGCCGCTCACAGCGACCAGCGGGTCCGCGAGCCCGTGCATGACCAGGGTGGGCAGCGACAACCGGGACAGCGCCGTCGTGCGGTTCGGCTGCGCCAGGACGGCGGCCAGCTGGCGGCGGTAGCCGGCCGGGTCGTAGCCACGCTCGAAGGCCTGCCGGGCGACGGCGCGCAGACGCTCGGTGTTGAGCGGATAGCCGGTCGACCCGATCGCCTTGAACGTCTCGATCATCGCGTCCGCCGCCTCTTCGGCGTTGTGCACCGTCGGCCGACGCAGCAGCTTGGACATCATGGGCGGGGACGCCTGCCCCACCCGGCGGGAACCGGTGGACGTCATGATCAGGGTGAGGCTCGCCAGAGCTCGGGGCTCGGCCAGCGCGACGGTCTGCGCGATGAACCCGCCCAGCGACGCCCCGACCAGGTGCACCGGCCCGAGGTCGAGCGCCTCGATCAGGCCGAGCGTGTCGGCAGCCATGTCGGCCAGCGTGTAGGGCGTGTTGCGCTTTCTCACCATGCCGATCAGGCGCGGCGCGGTCAGGTGGCGAAGGTGCGTGCTCGCACCGACGTCCCGGTTGTCGAACCGGACGACGTGGTGACCGCGGGCCGCCAGGTCCTCACAGAACGGTTCCGGCCAGGCGAGCATCTGCGTGCCCAGACCCATCACCAAAACGATCGGCGGGTCCGACGGGTCGCCGAAGGTCTCGTACGCGATCTCGATGCCGTTGCTCGGCACCCTTCTCAGCTCAGGCATCCAACGACGTTAAGCCCTCGGTCGCCGGCGCTGGTCCCCAGCGTGCTGCGGCCAGGACCCCCAACGTTCGTGGGCGACCCCGTGCGCCCCGCCGAGCAGGGTCACCCCGAGGACCAGGGCCCCCGCCAGGAGCAGGCCGGCGCCGAGCTGCAGCCGCAGCATCGCGGCGCCCACGGCGGCGCCGGCAAGGATCAGCAGCACGGCGAGCACCCGACGTCCGGTGGAGCCGCTCCGACCGGCACCCAGGACCGAGTCGGCGGCCAGCGCCGTGATGGTCGAGGTCACCACCACCGTCGTGACGTCCCGCACCGCGACGACGCGCGCCGTGGCCGCCTGCAACCCCATCGCGGCGCCCAGCGAGGTGGTGACGAGCAGCGCCGGACCCCGGGCGATGTCCTCCCCGAGGACCAGCAGCACGACCGCCGCCGCGATCATCACGGCGCCCACCACCAAGAACAGGCGGGTCGTCACGGGGGTCCACGGACCGGCCGCGGACCGCAGGACCCGCCCGCCGACGGCCGCACCGGCGAGAAAGCCGCAGAGCGCCAGGACCGGACCCAGCACCGGCAGGTCGTCCGCGCCGACCAGGCCCATGCCGAGGATGACGACGTTGCCGGTCATGTTCCCGGTGAAGACCCGGTCCAGGCCGAGATAGCCGACCGCATCGACCACCCCGGTCGCGAAGGTCAGCACCAGCATCAAGGTCAGGTGCATCCGCTCGACAGGGACGGCTGTCAGTCGGTGCATGCCGCCCATCTTGCCGGGCCACCCGACCGGGCCACCCGGCCGGGCGGCGCGGACCGTCGGCCCAGCCCGGCTAGGCGAGTGCCTCCAGCATGGTGAGCCACTGCTCCACCGGCACGTCGCTGCGCGGCGCGTCCGGCTGCAGCACGTAGGCCATGCCCTGCCCGCGCATCGATGTGAGAAGCACCTGGTAGGCGGTCTCGGCCCGCGGGTGGGCGCTCAGCTCGGGCCCGAGCACCTCACGGCACAGCGTCCGCAGCTCCAGGCCGAGCGCCCGCTCGTGCGGGATCAGCGCCGACCGGAGCTCGGTGTCGGTGCGGGCCGCCACCCACAGCTCCATCGCCGCGGTGAACAGCGGGCCGTCGAACCGGCCCCACACCATCGCGAGCGCCGGACGCAGCCGGGCCCGACCGGCCGGCAGGTCAGCCGCAGCCTGCCGGACGTCGGAGCTGAAGTCCTCATACAGCAGGTCCATCGCCGCGAGCATCAGCGAGGACCGGGTCGGGAAGTGGTGGGTGAGCGCGCCCCGGGACACCCCGGCGCGGGCCTGCACCTCTCCGGTCGTCGTCGCGGCATAGCCCAGCTCGACGAGCGCGTCGACCCCTGCCCGCAGGACCCGGGCCCGGGTCGTCGCCGACCGTTCGGCCTGGGTCCTGCGCACCGTCCCCGTCGTCATGCTCGAGCCGTCACCGGCGGACCGTCACGCGGCCATCTTCTGGCGCAGGGTCCCGGTACCTTCGCGCAGCAGCGCGGGAACACTGAACCGCTCGCCGTAGGCCGTGGCCAGCTCGTCGGCCCGGGCCACGAAGCCTGCCCGCCCGCCGGCGTAACCGTCGACATACTGCAGCACCCCGCCGAACGGCGGCGGGAAGCCGATCCCCATGATCGAGCCGATGTTGGCGTCCTCGACCGTGCGCAGCACACCCTCCTCGACGCACCGCGCGGTCTCGATCGCCATGATGAACAGCAGCCGCTCCTGCGCGTCCACGAACGGCAGCGCGTCCGGGTCCTGGGCAAACAGCTCGGCGAGCCCCGGCCAGACCTTCTTCTCCGGCGCCCAGTCGAAGAAGCCGGAGCCGGCCGCCTTGCCCGTACGCCCCTTCTCGACCAGTGCCCGCACGACCTCGAGCCCCGGGTGCGCGTCCTGCTCCCCGGCCGCGACGGCTGCGTCGCTGATCTTCAGCGGCAACGTGAGGGTGACCTCGTCGAGCAGCGTGAGCGGCCCGGCCGGGAAGCCGGCCATCTGTGCCGCGCGCTCGATGCTCATCGGGGGCAGCCCCTCGGCGAGCATCGCCGCGCCCTCCATCACCATCGTGCCGAAGACCCGGGAGGTGAAGAACCCGCGGCTGTCGCGCACGACGATCGGCGTCTTGCCGATCTGCCGGGTCACGTCGTACGCCCGGGCGAGCGCGAGGTCGCTGGTCTTCTCGCCGACGATCAGCTCGACCAGCGGCATCTTGTCGACGGGGCTGAAGAAGTGCATGCCGACCACCGCGTCGGGGCGCGAGACGCCCTCGGCGAGCCCGGTGATCGGCAGCGTCGAGGTGTTGCTCGCGATCACCGCGTCACCGAGCACGTGGGCCTCGGCCTCGGCCAGCACCGTCGCCTTCAGGGCCGGGTCCTCGAAGACCGCCTCGATGACGAGGTCACAGCCCGCGAGGTCGGCGGCGTCCCCGGTCGGGGTGATCAGGGCGAGCAGCGCGTCGTGCTTGTCCTGGGTGGTACGTCCCTTCGCGAGTGCCTTGCCGACCAGAGCCTGCGCGTACGCCTTGCCCTTCTCCGCACCCGCCTGGTCGACGTCCTTGAGCACGACCGCCACCCCGGCCTTAGCCAGGACGTACGCGATGCCGGCGCCCATCATCCCGGCACCCAGCACCGCGACCTTCTTCGCCGGCTGGGCGGGGATCCCCTGCGGGCGAGACGCTCCACCGTTGACCTTGTTGAGGTCGAACCAGAACGCCTGGATCATGTTCTTGCTGTTCTGACCGACGACCAGATCGACGAAGTAACGGCCTTCGATCAGCAGCGCGGTGTCCAGGTCGACCTGCGCGCCCTCGACGGCCGCGCACATGATGTGGTGCGGCGCGGGATAGTCCGCGCCCTTCAGCTGCTTCTTCAGGTTGGCCGGGAAGCTCGGGAGCATCGAGGCCAGCTTGGGGCTGCTCGGGGTGCCGCCGGGGATCTTCCAGGTCTTGCTGTCGAACCGCTGCGTGCTCTGCGGGTGGGCCGTGACGAACGCCCGGGCCTTGGCCATCAGGTCGTCCTGATCGGTGGCCAGCTCGTCGATCAGCCCGAGCGCGAGTGCCTTCTCGGGCCGGTGCGCGGTGCCCTGGAGCAGCACGTCCGTCAGACCGGAGGCGAGACCGAGCAGCCGGGTGACCCGGGCGACGCCGCCGCCGCCGGGCAGCAGCCCGAGGGTGACCTCGGGCAGGCCCAGCTTGATCTTCGGGTCGTCGAGCACGACCCGGTGGTGGCAAGCGAGCGCGATCTCCAGGCCGCCGCCGAGCGCGGCTCCGGCGATCGCCGCGACGACCGGCTTGCCGAGCGTCTCCAGCCGACGCAGCTGGGCCTTGACCTCGGTGACGTTGGCCAGCACGGCCGCACGGTCCTCGGGCCGGGCAGAGATGATGTCCGACAGGTTGCCGCCGGCGAAGAAGGTCTTCTTGGCGCTGGTGAGGATGACGCCGGTGATCGTGTCTGCTTCGGCGGACAGCCGCGCGACGGTCTGCCCCATCGAGGCGACGTAGGCCGCGTTCATGGTGTTGGCCGAGGCGTTCGGGTCGTCCAGGATCAGCGTGACGATCCCGTCGGCGTCCTGCTCCCAGCGGACCGAGGAGGTCTCGTCGCTCGTCCCGGCGGTGGCAAAGCTTTCCATCGGGCCCGACATCAGACCTTCTCGATGATCGTGGCGATGCCCATGCCGCTGCCGACGCAGAGGGTGGCGAGGCCGTAGCGGAGGTCGCGGCGGTGCAGCTCGTCGACCAGGGTGCCGGTGATGATCGTCCCGGTGGCCCCGAGCGGGTGCCCCATCGCGATCGAGCCACCGTTGACGTTGACCTGCTCGTGCGCGAAACCGGTGTCGGCCATGAAGCGCATGACGACGGCGGCGAACGCCTCGTTCATCTCGACCAGATCGATGTCGTCCACCGTCAGGCCGGCCTTGTCCAGCGCCTTGAACGTGGCCGGCGCCGGGCCGGTGAGCATGATCGTCGGGTCCGCGCCCGACACGGCGGTGGCGACGATCCGGGCGCGCGGGGTGAGGCCGTTGCGCTCTCCCGCACCCTCGCTCCCGATCAGCATCAAGGCCGCGCCGTCGACGATGCCGCTGGAGTTGCCGGCGGTGTGGACGTGATCGATCTTCTCGACCCAGTGATACCTCTGCAGCGCCAGGGCGTCGAAGCCGCCCATGTCGCCGATCATCGCGAACGCCGGGGGCAGCGTGCCGAGCGACTCGACGGTGACGCCCTCGCGGACCAGCTCGTCGCGGTCCAGCACCAGGGTGCCGTTCAGGTCCCGCACCGGCACGATCGAGCCGGCGAAGTAGTCGTTGGCCCAGGCCTTCGCCGCCCGCGACTGCGACTCGGCGGCGTAGGCGTCGACGTCCTCGCGGGTCCAGCCGTGCATCGTCGCGATCAGGTCGGCCCCGATCCCCTGCGGCACGAAGTTGGTCGCCATGGCGGTCTCCGGGTCCATCGGCCACGCCCCGCCGTCGCTGCCCATCGGCACCCGCGACATCGACTCGACGCCGCCGGC
>JBBSTI010000186.1:0-5501 GCA_038236005.1 Mycobacteriales bacterium
CCGACGTAGCGGAACAGCGGCAGCCCGGAGGACTCGGCCGCGGCCTTGGCGACGGCGAGGCTGACGCCGAGGATCGCGTTGGCGCCCAGGCGGGACTTGTCGGGGGTGCCGTCGAGGTCGATGAGCGCCTGGTCGACGAGCCGCTGCTCGCTGGCCTCGAAGCCCACGAGCTCCGGGCCGATGACGTCCAGGACGGCGTCGACGGCCTTGGTCACGCCCTTGCCGCCGTACCGCTCACCGCCGTCGCGCAACTCCACCGCCTCGAAGGCGCCGGTGGAGGCACCACTGGGCACGGCGGCCCTGGTGATCGTGCCGTCGTCGAGGGCGACCTCGACCTCCACTGTCGGGTTTCCGCGCGAGTCGAGGATCTCCCGCGCGCCTACTGCGTCGATGCTGGCCACGGGGGCAGCCTAACGACAGCCCATCGACCCCGGGCAGCCCCCGCGCCGCAGTGCGGGAGCATGGACGGCGATGACCGGCACACCCCTCCCCCGTCCGCACACCCGCGCGCGCCGCCAGCTCCTTCTGGGCCTGGTGCCCGTGCTGGTCGTCGGCATCGTCCTGCTGGTGGTGCTGGCGGTCCGGCTGCCGGCTACCCAGGCACCGCTGGCCGCCGCCGTCGCCACCGCGCGGGCCACCGTCGTGCAGGACGGTCGGGACCCGGCCGGCCGCGGCGTCGAGGTCGCCTTCACCGACGCGGCCGGCACGCCGCGTACCGGCCTGCTGGTGCTGCGCAGCGCGGTGGACGTCGCCACCGACACCCCGGTGACCGTGCAGTACGACCCCACCACGACCGTCCCCGGGACGACGCCGGTCTACGCCGACGGCGACGCCGCGCACGGGGCCGTCGCCGACGTCGTCTTCGGGCTCGTGCTGGTGGCGGTGGTGCTGCTGGTGGTGGCCGGCCTCACCGGGTGGCGGCTGCTCACCCGGGGACGGCTGGCCGGCCGCCCCACCACCGCGGTGACCGCCACGCATCTCGTCGTCCGGCGGGGCCTGCTGGTGCGCAGCTGGCTGGAGCTGGTGACCCCGCACGGGGTCCGCTGGCTGCCGGTGCACTGGGCCCCCGAGCTCGACCGGCTGGCCCCTGACTCCTCGGTTCTCGTCCACGGCGACCCGTCCTCGGCGTCGGTGGTGCTGCCGGTGCTGGACGGTGCGCAGGTGTGGCCGTCCGGCCGGCTGCGGCGGGTCGCCCCCCGGGGCGAGGCGCGGCAGGCCCCGGCCGATCCCGACGTCGGCCCGGTGGGGATGGCCCGCCAGGTCCGCGGGGACGTCGTCGTCGCCGTGCTCGCCCCGGTGCTCGGCCTGCTGTGGGCCTACGTCGACGGCAGCGGGGCGGCCGGGTTCGCGGTGGCGACCGCGCTGGCCGCGACGGTGCTGTTCTGGCTGCCGCAGTTCCTGGGCTCGGACCCGCGGGCGACCGGCCGCACCTGAGGACGAGCCTCGTCGGGCTACTGCTCGGCGCGGTCGTGCTCGCGCCGGGACTGCTCCTCGTCAGTGGGGCCGGTGAACGCCCGGGAGCGCTCGCGGGCCTCGACGCTGCCGGTGAACAACCCGGCTGTGCGGGGGCCGGTCTGCGCTGGGATCAGGGAGGTCTCGGGGTGGGTCGGGTGGTCGGCTGTCGGGTGGTCGGCTGTCGGGTGGTCGCCCGCTCCCGGGACGGCCGCCTCGAAGCCCGCCGGACCCTCGTTGCGCACCCGGGGCAGTCCGTTCGGGTGCTCGCGCTGCAACCAGACGACCAGGCCTTCGCGGACCTCGCAGCGCAGGTCGAACAGGGTGGGTCCGTCCTTGGCGCTGACCAGCACCCGGACCCGGACCAGCGCCCCGATGGCATCGGTCACCTGGAGCACCTCGACCCGCCTGTCCCACAGCGGGTTGCCCTGGACCAGCCGGGCGGTCTCCGCGCGCATCTCCTCGAAGGGAACCGTCCAGTCCACGTCCAGCTCGACCGCGCCGAGGACGGCGGACTCGGTGCGGGTCCAGTTCTGGAAGGGCGTCGTCGTGAAGTAGGTGCTGGGCAGCACGAGCCGCCGGTCGTCCCAGACGTGCACCACGACGTAGGTGAGCGTGATCTCCTCGATCCGGCCCCACTCCTCCTCGACCACCACGACGTCGTCGACCCGGATGGCGTCGGTGAAAGCGAGCTGCAACCCGGCGAACACGTTGGCCAGCGAGGTCTGCGCGGCCAGACCGGCGACGATCGAAATGACTCCCGCACTGGCCAGGATCGAGGTGCCGGCGGCCCGGGCGGACGGGAAGGTGAGCAGCATCGCGGCGATGGCGATCACCGCGATGACCACCACGGTGAGCCGGCGGACGAGCGAGACCTGGGTGCGCACCCGGCGGGCGTGCCGGTTGTCCTCGACGTCCACGTCGTAGCGGGCCAGCGCGATGTCCTCGACCACGAACGCGGCGACGGCGACGAGCCAGCCCACGGTGGCGATCAGGGCCAGGCCCAGCACCCGGACCACCAGGTCCCGCCAGGAACCCACGCCGCTGGCGGCGTCGAGCACGGCGGTGACCGCGATCAGCACGAAGAGGATGCGCAGCGGCGTGCGGCCGCGCCTGGAGAGGTCGGCGAGCACCGGGGACCGGCGGGCCAGCCTCACCACCAGGCGGCCGATGGCGACGGCGAGGACGTAGGCCAGGACGGCAGCGGCGGCGAGCACGACGAGCATCAGCCAGGTGCCGCCGGGGACCACGCCGTCGACGACCTCGGCAGCGGACGGGGTATCGGTACGTGCGGACAGCAGGGGGCGCTCCTTCCAGTGGGGTGGTGGCGGCTCACACCACGGCGGGCCGTCCCCCACGCTAGGGGTGCCCGGCGGCGGAGTCAGGCTCCGGACGGCGTGCGTCGAACCACACCCGCCTGAGACCCCACCGACCCCTGGCGCGGGATGCCGGCACGCACCACGGCCCCACAGCCGGTGTGCGGGGCTTCCACCGCCGAGGGTCGGGCGGCTCAGCCTGCGGCGGAGGCGCGGGCTGCGGCGGCGTCGTCGAGGTCGGCGGCGTAGCTGCGGACGGCGGTGCGCAGCGCGTCCTCGGCGTCCCAGCCGCGCTGCTGTGCAGCGACCACCAGGGAGAGCAGCTGCTCCCCCAGCTCGGCCGGGGTACCGACCGAGAGCTGGGCGGCCGGCGGGGTGGGCAGGTCGGCCCGGCGGGCCCGGGACGCCAGGGCCGTGCCCCAGGCCGCGGCCGACTGGGAGCTGGAGACCCCCTCGGTCGGCGATCGGCGCTTCTTCTCCACCTTCTTGATCTCGTCCCAACCGCGCTCGACGGCAGCAACGTCGCGGGGTCCGGCATCGGCGAACACGTGCGGGTGCCGTCGGACCAGCTTGGCGACCAGCTCGTCGGCCACGTCGTCGACGTCGAACCGGCGGTCCCCGGTCGCCTCGGCCGCGACCCGGGCGTGGAACGCCACCTGCAGCAGCACGTCGCCCAGCTCCTCGCGCATCGCGACCGGGTCCTCGTCGGTGATCGCGTCGTAGGCCTCGTGGGCCTCCTCCAGCAGGTAGCCGCGCAACGAGGCATGGGTCTGCTCGGCGTCCCACGGGCAGCCACCGGGTGAGCGCAGCCGGTCCATCACCGCGACGACGTCGAGCAGCCGCGACCCGGCCGGCTCCGGAGATCCGGTGACCACCGGGGTGTCCCCGGCCTCTTCGGGAGTGAGCAGCACGACGTCGCCCGGCCCCGCGTCGTCCTGGCCGGGTAGGTCGAGGACGTCGATCCCGGCCTCCCGCAGCGCAGCGCCGGTCGCCGCGGCACCGGGTAGGGCGACCACTCGGCGGGCGGCGGCGAGGGCCTGCCAGCCCAGGGGACCGAGCAGGCCGGGGAGCCGGGGGCTGACGGTGACCAGGAGCGGGCCGGCCGCAGGCGCCGGGTCGGTCGTCGTGTCGGGCACGCCCTCAGTCTCCGGCAGGCGCGCTGCTCCCCGTCACGGTGTCCGCGCCGGTTGCTGCGCCAGCACCTTCCAGCACGCGGACCACACCGCCGTCCCCCTCGACGATCGAGCCGTCCTCGAGCACGCCGTAGCGGGGGTTGACCACCACGTCCAGATCGGCCTTCACGGCGTCGACCAGGGGCTGGGCAGCATCCGAGGCGGCCTGTCGGGCCTGGCTGGTGAGATCTGTGGAGAGGTCTTCGATCGGCGGGAACGTCACCTGGCCGACGAGAATCCCGCCGGTCTCGGCGACCGGCAGGCTGAAGACGCCCTCGGGCAGGACCCCGGCGACGGCCTCGGCGAGCACGCCCGGGACCTCGTCGAGGGTGCGCACCTGGGGGTCGGCGAGGGTGTAGGGCCCGGCGTACTGCAGGGCCAGGCCCTGGTAGGCGCTGGGGTCGGCGGTGAGCTGGGCGACCACGGCGTCGGCGGTCGCCTGGTCCGGGACCGTGAGGTAGCCCAGCTCGAACTGCTCCCCGGCGTCCCGGGCGTCGGCGTAAGCCGCAGCGATGCCGTCCTCGGACAGGTCGGCCAGACCCTGGACCTGGGCCAGCTCCTCGCGGACCAGCAACTGTCGGATGATCTCGCGGGCGTCCCCGGGCAGCAGGCCCTGCTGCTGGGCGAGCTGGGTGAAGAGCTGGTCCTGGGGCTGTCCGGCCAGCAGCTCCTGGATCCGCCCGGTGACCTCACCGGCGGTCACGTCCAGGTCGTAGCGGCGTTCCACTTCGTCGTACACCCGCTCGCCCACCATCAGGTCGAGCACCTGCCGGGTGTAGTCCCCCGTGGGGAGGGAGCCCGCGTAGGCGGCGATGCCGTCGTCGGCCAGGCGTTCCTGGACCGCGCCGTCCACCTGGTCGGTGGTCACCTGGGCGTCGCCGACGTAGGCGGCGACGTCGGGGGAGGTACGGCAGCCGGCGAGACCGGCCACGGCGACACCGAGGGCGAGCAGGGAGACGAGTGTGCGACGGGCCACGGCGCGACCATGCCACACGCTCCCGGTCCTCTCCGCCCCGACGGACCGTCAGCTCGCGGCGGCCACCGGCTGCTCGAGCACCGAGGTCATCAGCGCGTGCAGCTTCTCCAGCAGGGCGACGTCCCGCAGCGGCGTCCGGCGGTCGGGTCCGACCGGCACCTTCAGCGAGACCGTGGTGACACCTGCCTTGTAGGTCACGCCCTCGGCGAGCCGGGCCAGCTTCATCTGCTGGGACTCGCGCAGCTCGACCGGCGAGATCCGCACGTTGCGTCCGGCCATCGACACCTCGGTGACGCCCAGCTGGCGCATCGCGGCCCGGAACCGGGCCACCGCCAGCAGGTTCAGCACCGGTGCGGGGGCCGGGCCGTAGCGGTCGGTGAGCTCGTCGAGCACGGCCTGCGCCTGGTCGTCGTCCTGCACGCCGGCGACCTTGCGGTAGGCCTCCATCCGCAGCCGCTCGCCGGGTACGTAGTCGTGCGGCAGGTGCGCGTCGACGGGCAGGTCGACCCGGACGTCGGCGGGCTCCACGGCCGGGGACTCCCCCGTCGCCTGCGCCCGGTAGTCGCTGACCGCCTCACCCACCAG
>JBBSTI010000187.1:0-5493 GCA_038236005.1 Mycobacteriales bacterium
CCGATGATGCCGACCTGGCCGTCGAGCTTGACGTAGTTGAGGTTCTTCGCCTTCGCGCGACCCTCGAGGTCGTCCTCGGCCATCGTGTCGGCGTAGTCGTCGAACACCTGCGTGTGGCGGAACTCGGCGTTCGCGTCCAGCGTGACCTTGCCGTCCAGCGCGACGATCCGGCCGTCCGGGGTCTTCACCAGCGGGTTGACCTCGACCAGCGTGGCCTCTTCCTCGACGAACACCTTCCACAGCGCGACGAGCACGCCGGCGACCTCGTCCTTGACCTCGGCCGGGAACCCGGCGGCCTCGACGATCTCGCGGGCCTTCGCCTCGTCGCAGCCGACGAGCGCGTCGACGGCGACCCGGGCGAGCGCCTCGGGCCGCTCGACGGCCAGCACCTCGATCTCGACGCCGCCCTCGACGCTGGCCATCGCCAGGTAGGTGCGGTTGCTGCGGTCGAGCAGGAAGCTCACGTAGTACTCGGTGTCGATGTCGCTGGCCTCGGTGACGAGGATCTTCTCGACCACGTGACCCTTGATGTCCAGGCCGAGGATGTCGGTCGCGCGGGCGACCGCCTCGTCCGGCGTCTCGGCCAGCTTGACGCCGCCGGCCTTGCCCCGTCCGCCGGTCTTGACCTGGGCCTTGACGACGACCGGCTTGCCGATGCGCTCGGCGACCCCGCGGGCCGCCTCTGCGGTGTCCACGGTCTCACCCGGCAGAACCGGTACGCCGTGCTTCGCGAAGAGCTCCTTCGCTTGATACTCCATCAGGTCCACGAGGGGTCCGTCCTGTAACGAGAGCGGTCAGGGGGTGCGCTGCACGCACGGTAGCGACCCGCACCTGCCCGCCCCCCGCCGGGACCTACTCCCCCGTAGCGACGTTCTCCCGCACCCAGGTCACGATCTCGGTCGTGGTGGCCCCCGGCGTGAAGACCTTGCGCACGCCCATCTCGGCCAGCGGCGCCATGTCTTCCTCGGGCACGATGCCGCCGCCGAACACGATGACGTCGCCGGCGCCGCGCTCGATCAGCAGGTCGGTGACCCGCTTGAACAGCGTCATGTGCGCCCCGGACAGCACCGACAGCCCGACGCCGTCGGCGTCCTCCTGCAGCACGGTCTCGACGATCTGCTCCGGGGTCTGGTGAAGACCGGTATAGATGACCTCCATGCCGCCGTCCCGCAACGCCCTCGCGACGATCTTGATGCCGCGGTCGTGCCCGTCCAGCCCAGGCTTGCCGACCACCACGCGGATGCGTCCGGCCCGGCCTGGTGTGGTCACACCCGAGGACGGTACGCGACCGTGACGTCAGACACACGTGACCGCCTGCTGCTCGGGTCCCTGCTGGACGGCGCGACCCGGGTCCCGGTCCCGGCCGCCCGGCGAGACCCGTCCCGGTGGCCGGGCTACGAGCCCCGCTCGGCCGTACGCGTCCTGCGCCTGCCGGTGGGGCTCGTCGCCGCGGTCTGGGACTTCGGGGCGTACGGAGGCAGCTTCGGCGAGGACGACGCAGGAGCCCTGGTGGCGGCCGCAGAGCTGGCCCGGTCCACCCGTACGCCGCTGCTGACCGTGGTCCGCTCCGGTGGCACGCGGCTGCAGGAGGGGATGGCCGCTCTGGTCGGCATCCCGAGGGCCCGCCTGGCCCTGCTGGCGCTGGCCCGCGACGGGGTGGCGCACCTCTCGGTCGCCGACGCGCCGACCACCGGTGGGGTCTGGATCTCGGTGGTGAGCGGGGCGGACGTCCGGGTGGCCGTCGAGGGCGCCACGGTCGGGTTCGCCGGGCCGCGGGTGGCCGAGGCGGTCACCGGGGTGCGACCTGCGCCGGGCAGCCACACCGCGGGATCCGCGGCTGCCGCGGGGCTCGTCGACGCTGAGCTGGCGCCCCATGCCGTCGAGGGCTGGATCCGGTCCGTGCTGGCGGTGCTGACCGGCGCTCCCAGCACTTCCGGCGCTCCTGCCGCTGCTCGTGCCCCGGCCGACGAGCCGGCCGTCCCCCGCAGCGGTTGGGCGCAGGTTCAGGCCGCCCGCGCCCGGACCGAGAGCGGCCGACAGGTGCTGGACCGTCTGCTGACCGACCGGGTGCGCCTGGGCGGGGGCGACGGAACGGTCGCGGCCTGCCTCGGCCGCTGGGACGGGCTCCCGGTGGTCGGGATCGCGCTGGCCGCCGAGCTGGGCGGCCGGCCGACGCCGGCGGGCTACCGGCTGGCGACCCGGGCGGTGCGGCTCGCCGATCGCCTGTGCCTGCCGGTGCTGTCGCTGATCGACACCCCGGGCGCCGATCCGGGGACCCGGTCGGAGCAGGACGGGGTCGCACCCGCGATGAGCGAGACGCTGGACGCCCTGCTGACGTGCCGCTCCCCGACGCTGGCGATCGTGCACGGCGAGGGTGGCTCGGGCGGCGCGCTCGCGCTGGCCGCCGCCGACGCCCTGCTGGTCACCCCCGACTCCTACTTCTCTGCTCTTGGGCCCGAAGGTGCCTCCGCCGCCCTGCGCAGACCGCCGGAACAGTGCGCCGACCTGATGCGGCTGACCCCCGCCGACCTGCTCGCCCTCGGTGCCGCCGACGCCCTCGTCGCGGACCCGGCAGACGGGTCGGCCACCTTGCGCGCGCTGGTCTCGCGCGACGGGCAGGAGCGGGCCGACGCCCGTTCAGCCCGGTGGGCCTCGGTCCTTCCGGGACATTTGTCCTGACGAGGTAATCCTGTTACCTAACGTCGACACTCTGTTACATGACGTCGACATCGTCACAGCGACTCGACGGTGAGACGACAATCCGATAACGTCCAGGTAACGAGCCCGCGATCCAAGCGGGCCGGCGCCGTCTGACTCCCCCTCTCAGGTCGTGCGCACCGTCCGCAGACCCTTGACCCGGGTGCGCTCATCCGGGACCTGACCGGAAGCGCTCTGTGCCCACTTTTTTTCTGCCCGATCGCACGTCCATGCTCGCTGAACGGCAGCCCGCCGGCACCGTCGACGACCCGGGACCGACCCGGGATGCCCGCGCCGTCGCACCAGCGGGGCCCGCACCCGGTCGTTGCCGGGACCGACACCCCGCCCGGCACGCCGCCCCGTCACGGGTCACGGTCCTGCTCCCGGTGCTCCTGCTCGGCGTCTCCGGCGCTGCGGTGGGCGTCCTGACCCTGCCCGCCGGGAACGCTTCAGGCAGTGCGACCGCCGCGGCCGGCACGTCATCGGCCGGCACGTCGGGCGCCACGGCACTGGGCCCGACCGCCCGCGCCAGCGCTCCCGCCACGCCGACCGCCGGCCCCCTGCTCAACCTGTCGCCCGGCGTCGACGGCGAGCTGGCCTTCGCCGACGCGGTGGCGGCCCGCAGCACAGACGGGGGCGCACGCACTTCCGGCCCGGCCCCGGTCCTGTCGGCGGCCGCCGCCGCCACGCCCGTCGTCGTGCCGCCGCCCGCCTCCACCAGCCCGCTCGCCCGCTCGCGCAGCGAGGCCCCGGTCCTGCCCGCCCCGCTGACCACCGCGGACGGTCGGGAGATCCTCGGCAGCAAGGCTGCGCTGCTCGCCGCCGCCGCACCCTCGGTCGTGTCGCCGGCCGTCGGCCCGATCACGTCCCCGTTCGGCTACCGATGGGGGCGGCTGCACGCGGGTCTGGACTTCGGTGTGCCGATCGGTTCCCCGATCGTCGCGGTCATGGACGGGGTCGTGCTCCGGACCAGCAGCAGCCGCGGGGGCTACGGCAACCTGACGGTCCTGCAGCATGCCGACGGTACCGAGACCCGCTACGCGCACCAGGCCCAGATCCTCGTCACCGACGGTCAGGTGATCAAGGTCGGCGAGCTCATCGGGATGTCCGGCAACAGCGGTGACAGCACCGGTCCGCACCTGCACTTCGAGGTGCGCCCCGGCGGCGGCGACCCGGTCGACCCCCGCGCGTGGCTGGCCGGGCAGGGCGTCACCGTCTAGCTGCCGTGATCTTCCCGGCGTGCCGCCGCCCCTCGCAGACCTAGTCACCGTCTCCAGCGGACGGAGCGTGCACCTACAGCTTTCAAACCGGGGCCCTAGAGCTTCTCGACCGGGGCCCTAGAGCTTCTCGACCGGGGCCCTAGAGCTTCTCGACCGGGGCATAGCGGAGCAGCAGTCGCGTGGTGCCTGTGCCCGCCCCGAAGTCGACCTCGGCCTGCGACGCCTCGCCGGTGCCGGTGGTGGCCACGACCGTACCGAGCCCGAACGCGTCGTGGGTGACCCGGTCACCGATCTCCAGGTGGAGAACGGCCCGCAACCCCGGCCCGGCGGTCCGGCCCCGGGGGGTCGACGCGATCCGCGACGTGACCTGCGCCAGAGCGGTCGGGGCACTGACCGTCGACTCCGCGCGCTCCCAGCGGACCGCGCTCTCGGGCACCTCGTCGAGGAACCTGGACGCCGGGTTGTAGGTGGTCTGACCCCAGGCGCTGCGCATGTGCGAACGGGACAGATAGAGGCGCTCGCGGGCGCGGGTGATCCCGACGTACGCCAAGCGACGCTCCTCCTCCAGCTCTTTGGGGTCGCCCAGGGTCCGCAGGTGCGGGAAAACCCCGTCCTCCAGGCCGGTCAGGAACACGACGGGGTATTCGAGACCTTTCGCTGCGTGCAGGGTCATCAGCGTGACTACACCACCGGTGCCGTCGGCGTCCGGGATCTGGTCCGCGTCCGCGACCAACGACACCTGCTCCATGAACTCTCGGACCCCGCCTTCGGGGTTGCGCTCGCTGAACTCGCGGGCGACCCCGACCAGCTCGGACAGGTTCTCCACCCGGCTCTCGTCCTGCGGGTCGATGCTGCTGGCCAGCTCGGTGAGGTAGCCCGTACGATCCAGGACCGCCTCGAGCACCTCGGCCGGCGGCATGTTGCCGTCCGAAAGCGTGCGCAGCTCGTCCATGAGGTCGGCGAAGTCACGGATCGCCTTGCCCGAGCGGGTCGCGAGCCCCGGCACCTCGTCGCAGCGCCGGACCGCCTCGCCGAACCCGATCCGCTCGCGCTCGGCGAACCGGGTCAGACACTCCTCGGCCCGATCGCCGATGCCGCGTCGGGGGGTGTTCAGGATGCGCCGGAGCGACACGAGGTCGGACGGGTTCGCGAGCACCCGGAGGTAGGCGAGCGCGTCGCGGACCTCCTTGCGCTCGTAGAAGCGGACCCCGCCGACCACCTTGTAGGGCAGCCCCACCCGTACGAAGACCTCCTCGAAGACCCGGGACTGCGCGTTCGTACGGTAGAAGACGGCCACGTCGTGCGGCTGCACCTCGTGCTCGTCGGTCAGCCGGTCGACCTCGGCCGCGACGAACGCCGCCTCGTCGTGCTCGTTGTCCGCGACGTAGCCGACGATCTTCTCGCCGTCACCGGCGTCGGTCCACAGCCGCTTGTCCTTGCGACCGGTGTTGAGCGCGATCACCGCGTTGGCCGCGGACAGGATGGTCTGGGTGGAGCGGTAGTTCTGCTCGAGCAGCACGACCTTCGCATCCGGGTAGTCGTTCTCGAAGTCGTTGATGTTGCGGATGTCGGCGCC
>JBBSTI010000188.1:0-5476 GCA_038236005.1 Mycobacteriales bacterium
CCGCGTCCGAGCGAGGCCCCCAGACTGGGGACCGTGGCGCTGTGTCATATCCGGGCCTGTTTCTCGACCTGCACGGCGCCGGCGGCGGTGAACAGCTTCTTCAGGAGGTAGTTCTCCTCGTTGTCCAGGGTGGCGCCGCCCAGGTGCGCGAAGCCCAGCGTGCGGTGCAGCGCGCGACCCTGGTCGTCGACGTCCTGCCAGGTGCGCTCCCGGGTGTCGACGACTCGGTCGGCCAGCATGTTCATGGCCGTGTCGAGCGCCAGCTCCTCCCACTCGGTGCCGCCCGGACGCCGGTAGCGGACCGTGGTGAGCCGGGTAGGGCTGTTGACGAGCTGCTCGCTCGCGCTGCCCTTGGGGCACAACCGGCCGCGGGAGACCGGCGAGTCCGGGTCACCCTCGATGTGGATGACCTTGTCGTCCTTCACGAAGATCTTCTGGCCGCAGCCGACGGCGCAGAACGGGCAGACGCTCTGCACCACCTTGTCCGCGGTGGCGGTGCGAGCTCGAGGGTGGCTGTCGGCGGCGGCCGCCGGGCCCCGGGCGGTGCGGTCCTCGCCGGTCAGCTGCTTGAGGACCGGCCAGCCCAGGAACGTCTCGCGAAACCCCATGACAACCCCTTCGACGGTGCCGACGCGGGCTTACCCCTGGTCGAGCTGCTCACGCGTCGTCGAGCGTACGCAGGAGCCGGTCGATCAGCCTCCCGACCTCCCCCGGGGGCGCCTGTGCCAGCGTCTGCAACGTGCCGGCAGCGCGTGCCGTCACCACGCCCGCGAACGCGGCGACGATCAGCTGGGCCCGCAGCTCGGCGTCCGGTCCGGTAAGCCGGGAGCGCAGCGGGTCCAGGAGTCGGTCGCCGAGCTGTTCCCGCAGGATCGCGAGAACGGCGACGTCGTCCTCGCCCGCCACCGTGGCCCGGTAGACGGGCCCCGGGCCCTGGGCGTCCGCCCGGGCCAGCAGGGCACCCACCCGACCGTCGGTGAGCAGGTCCGCAGGCGCCTGCTCACCGGTCTCGGCCCGGACGGCGGCCACGTACAGCCCAGCCTTGTTGCCGAAGTGACGGGCGATCAGCGCCGCGTCCACCCCTGCCTCAGCACCGATCTCACGGGTGGTCGTGGCGTCGTAACCCTTGTCGTGGAACAGCCGCACGGCGGCCTGGAGAAGGCGCTCCCGACTGGTGGTCACGGCGTCATCGGTGTCAGCGGGACGCGCTCACCCCGGCGAGGGCGTCAGCGACCGGCTCGGTCACGACGTCCGGCACGGCGAGGTCACGGTCTTCCGGACGGGTCCGCAGCACCAGCGGGACCACGACGCACAGGATGGCGATACAGAGCCCGAGGGCGACGTACGCCCCGGTCTGGTAGCCGGAGGCGTCCGGGAAGCGGGCACCGTCCCGGGTCGCGGCCTCGAGCACGGTCGCGGACAGGGCGCTGCCGGCGGAGAACCCAGCCGTACGCAGAACCTGGTTGAAGCCGGTCGCGCTCCCGGTCTCCTCGGCCGGGACGGTGCCGAGGATCAGCGCGGGCATGACCGAGACGGTGAGCCCGACGCCGAGGCCGACGATGCCCATGACGACGAACAGCTGCCACAGGCTGCCTCGACCGAGCGCGAACACCAGCGCTCCGACGCCGAACGTGACGGTCCCGAGCGGCAGCAGCCATTCGGTGCGCAGCCGCCGGGTGAGGAACGGCACGAGCCTTCCGGCGGAGAACGACAGGGCCGACATCGGCAGCAGCACGAGACCCCCGACCACGACCGACGCGCCGATCCCGTAGCCGGTCGACGTCGGGGTCTGGACGAGCCGGATCACCATGGACAGCAGCAGATACATCACGACACCGGACAGCAGACCGGTGACGTCGGCGAGCAGCACGCCCTTGTGCCGCAGCAGGTGCAGGTCGACCAGCGGGTGCGCCACCCGGTTGCTGAGCACGACGAAGCCCGCGAGCAGCAAGGCGGAGACCAGCGTCAGCACCAGGGTGCGCGGCGAGGCCCAGCCCCACCGCTCCCCCTCGGCCAGCGCCAGCAGCAGGCCGGAGAAGCCCAGACCGAGCAGTCCGGCTCCTCGTACGTCCAGCGGGTGGGTGATCCGGCCTGGCTCGTGCGGCAGCACCCACCAGGCCGCAGCCAGGGCGAGCCCGGACAGCAGCGCCCCGAAGGCGAACGCGCCGTGCAGACCCCCGACCTCGGCCACGATGCCGGTCACCGGATAGCCGAGCCCGACGCCCGCGACCGCGCTCACCGACAGCAGCGCGACGGTCCGTCGACCGTGCTCGCCGGGCACGTGGTCCCGGGCGAGCGACATCGCCATCGGCACGAGGCCCAGCCCGAAGCCCTGCATCGCCCGTCCGGCGAGCAGCGCGGCGAACCCGAGCGGAAGGGTGGCCAGCAGGCTGCCGACCAGGACGCCGGCCACCGCGATCAGCACCGCCCGACGCCGGTGCCGGCCATCGCCGAGCCGACCGAGCACCGGGGTGCCGATCGCCCCGACCAGCAGGGCGAGCGTCAGCGACCACTGCGCGCTGGTCAGCGAGACGCCGTAGTCCTGCGCGATGGTCGGGATGAGCGGGGCGCCGAGGCTGCTGACCAGCGACACGACCAGGGCGAGGAAGACCAGCGTCGGGACGAAGCCACGTCTCGGGGTCGTGTGCACAGAGTTCCTCTCTCGAGCCGTCATCACGCGATGACAGTCCATCGTGCCACGAGATCACCGCCTCGGCGGTGTCTGCCTCGTCTCATCCCCCGGGCGGTGGCAGCATGGAGCCGCACGAGCGCCCGTAGCTCAGCTGGACAGAGCAGCCGCCTTCTAAGCGGCAGGTCGAAGGTTCGAACCCTTCCGGGCGCGCAGCACGTCCCACGGTCGGCGATCTTCCTCAGAAGAGGGACAGACCGGTCGTACGGCCCTGGCAGGGGAAGATCGTCGAGCGAAGGGGGTCTACGCGACCGGACGCAGCGCCCACCCTCGGTCACGGACGTTGCGGAACAGGTCCAGGCCGGTCTTGGCGCGCAGCCGGCACAGCTGCACGTCGACCCGGCGCGAGGGGCTGGTGTCGCCCCAGCAGACCCGGTGCAGCTGCGTCCGCGACCACACCTTGCGCGGCTGCGACAGGAACAGCGCGAGCAGCTCGACCTGCCGCGGCGACAGCTCCAGCTCGGCGCCCTCCAGGGTGACGGAGTAGCCGGCCAGGTCAACCACCAGGCAGCCGTGGGTCACCCGCAGGGCGACCTCCACCCCCGCGTCCGCGGCCCGGTCGACAAAGCCTCGCGGCTCCAGCTCGAGCGGGAGCGCGACGGCGTGCAGGCGAGGCTGGGTTGGCGGGGCTGGGCGGTCAGCGGGGGCAGCCATCGGTTCCTCCGGGGTCTCCGTACGGTCCCCCGGACGCTAGGAACCGCGGGTTTCCCGGCGGTGGCCCGCGTGTTTCCGGCACGTACCGGCTAGCGCCGGCGGCGGCGCGCCGTCCCGAAGAGCGACCGGGTGATCTCGCGCCCCGCCGAGCGGGCGAACTGCTTGAACACGCTGGAACCGAGGACCTTGTCGACGGTGCTCTCCTCAGGCTTCTCTGCGCGTGGTCGCGGCTCGGGCTCGCGCGCCTCGGCTCGCTCGTCAGGCTCGGGCGGCTCCTCGGGCTCAGGGGTCACCTTGGCGAGCAGCCGTTCGTACGCGCTGTCGCGATCGACGGCCTGGCCGTACTCGGCGAGCAGCGGCGAGGCCGCGATCACCGCGTCCTGGTCGGCCTGGGCCATCGGCGCCATGAGCGAGGCCGGCGGGCGCAGCCGGGTCCACGCGACCGGCGTCGGGGTGCCTCGGTCGGTCAGCACGGTGACGACCGCCTCCCCGATGCCGAGCGCGGGCAGCAGCTCCTCGAGGTCATACGCCGTCGAGGTCGGGAACGTGCTCACCGTTGCCTTCAGGGCTTTGGCGTCTTCGGGCGTAAAGGCCCGCAGCGCGTGCTGCACCCGGTTGCCGAGCTGCGCGAGCACCTCGCCGGGCACGTCTTTCGGGGTCTGGGTCACGAAGAACACCCCGACCCCCTTCGAGCGGATCAGCCGGACCGTGCGCGCGATGGCGTCCAGAAACGCTTCGCTCGCGTCGTCGAACAGCAGGTGCGCCTCGTCGAAGAAGAACACCAGCTTGGGCTGGTCGGGGTCGCCGACCTCGGGCAGGTCCTCGAACAGGTCGGCGAGCAGCCACATGAGAAAGGTGGAGAACAGCTGCGGCCGGTCCTGCAGCTGCGACAGGTTCATGATCGACAGCACGCCACGACCGTCCTGCACCCGCATCAGCTTCTGGGTGTCCAGCTCAGGCTCGCCGAAGAACACGTCACCCCCGGAGCTCTCCAGCCCGACCAGCTCGCGCAGGATCACCCCCGCCGTGGCCTTGGCGAGCCCGCCGATCCCGGCCAGGTCCTGCTTGCCCTCGTCGCTGATCAGGTGCGTGATGACCGCACGCAGGTCCTTCAGGTCCAGCAGCGGCAGGCCGCGTCCGTCGGCCCAGTGGAAGACCAGCCCGAGCGAGGACTCCTGGGTCTTGTTCAGACGCAGCACCTTCGACAGCAGGACCGGGCCGAAGGAGGTGATGGTCGCCCGCACCGGGACGCCGTCTCCGATCCCACCGAGGCTCAGCAGCTCCACCGGGAAAGCCGTCGGCTGCCAGTCCGTGCCGGTCTCAGTCGCCCGCCTCGTGACCCGGTCGCTGGTCGCCCCCGGCGCCCCGAGGCCGGTCAGGTCACCTTTGATGTCGGCCAGGAACACCGGGATGCCGGCGGCCGACATCTGCTCGGCCATCAGCTGCAGGGTCTTGGTCTTGCCCGTGCCGGTCGCGCCGGCGATCAGCCCGTGCCGGTTGAGCATCGCGAGCGGCACCCGTACGGGGGCGTCGGGGTGGCTCTGTCCGTCCAGCACGACGGCGCCCAGCTCGAGCACCGGGCCTTCGAAGCCGTACGCCGCACTGATCTCCTGCAGATGATCGTCCATGCCAGCACCCTAAGGTTGCGGCTCATGATGGACCGACTGGTGTGGATCGACTGCGAGATGACCGGGCTCGAGCTGGGGCACGACCTGCTCGTCGAGGTCGCCGCCGTGGTGACCGACGGCGAGCTCAACGTGCTCGACGAGGGCATCGACCTGGTGATCGGCGCCCCGGCCGACGCGATGGCCGGGATGCTCCCGGTGGTGCAGCAGATGCACGCTTCCTCCGGCCTCACCGACGAGGTGCTCGCGGCAACGCTGACGTTGCGCGAGGCGGAGGAGCAGGTCCTGGCGTACGTCAAGACGCACGTGCCCGAGGCCCGCAGAGCGCCGCTCTGCGGAAACTCGATCGGGGTCGACCGCGGCTTCCTCGCCCGCGACATGCCCGAGCTGGACAGCTGGCTGCACTACCGGATGGTCGACGTCAGCTCGATCAAGGAGCTCACCAAGCGCTGGTATCCCAAGGCCTACTACCAGGCGCCGGCCAAGGGCGGCGGACACCGGGCGCTCA
>JBBSTI010000189.1:0-5439 GCA_038236005.1 Mycobacteriales bacterium
GAAGCGGGCCGAGGACGCCCCTGGCCAACTTCTCGAACGACCCGGCACCAGCATCGGCCCGACCGAGGCCATGAACGGCCGACTGGAGCACCTGCGCGGCTCGGCCCTCGGCTTTCGGAACCTCACCAACTACATCGCCCGCAGCCTGCTCGAGACCGGCGGATTCAGACCCCAGCTACACCCTCGATTGTGAAGAGCCAGTTATGCGCTGGAGGAGCAGCGGGCCGCGCTGCCGCAGCTTCTCGTGACGGCCAGGGAGAAGTTGGCCTTCCTTTTAGGTCAGCAAGACGCGCCTGCGCTGGACGTGGCCCTGGAGAGCGTTGGCTTCGAATTCATCTTTCAGGCCCTGGCCGTGGCTGCCTCACTCAAGGACCGCGCCTTCGAGGAGGAGAAGGAGTGGCGCCTCATCGCGACGCGATACGTCAGTCCCAACAGGACCAGTTTTCGCAAGGGTCGCCATTGCTTGATTCCCTACGAGGTGGTCGCGCTCAACGACCTGGCGACGACGCCGATAACGGTCACGATCGGTCCGACACAGCACCCCGACCTGGCGTTGGATTCCGTCATGCAGGTCTTTAAGGCTCGGAACATGCAGTACGGCCTCCTGAGCCGGTCGGAGGTGTCCTACCGCGATTGGTAGGACCGCCCCAAAGACCCGAGACGCTTGAGGGCTGCTCGCACCCGCCAGGGTGCGGGCACAGGAGAGCAGTCCGTTGTCGTGCACCTTGCGGACGAAAGATGGGCCAGGACGGGGCAGCCGTGGGACCTTCCGTGCTCGACCTGCGCGATCGTCACGGCTACCTCGCAGCCGCTCCTGGCGCCGGACGGGACAGCGCTGCGACATCGCGTGTGCTGGCGTCGCTCGCAGGAGTGGTGGCGGCCGGACCATCCGCTTAGCCTCGGTTGCGATGGACCACTACGACCTGGTTGAGCTCGTCGATCTCCTCGCCGCCGGCGACGTCGCGGTGCTCAGTGGCGCGGGACTGTCGACCGAGTCGGGGATCCCGGACTATCGCGGTCCGACCGGCAGCCACCGGTCGGTGACGCCGATGACTTACCAGGTCTTCACCCGCGAGCCTGACGCGCGGCGCCGATACTGGGCGCGCAGCCATCTTGGCTGGCACGTGATCGGCGAGGCGAGGCCGAACGCCGGGCACCGGGCGGTCGCCACGCTGCAGCGGAGGGGCCTGCTCGACGGGATCGTCACGCAGAACGTGGACGGCCTGCACACCGCCGGCGGCGCGGACGACGTGATCGAGCTGCACGGCAACCTCGACCGGGTGGTCTGCCTGCGGTGCGGGGACTCGAGCCCGCGCACAGAGCTGGACCAACGGCTGCGGGCGGCCAACCGCGACTGGGACGGCCAGGCGACGGCGATCAACCCCGACGGCGACGTCGACCTGCCCGAGGAGGCGCTGGATGCGTTCGTCCCCGTCGACTGCCTGGTGTGCGACGGGGTGCTGAAGCCCGATGTGGTCTTCTTCGGCGAGACCGTCCCGGCAGACCGGGTGGCCCGCAGCTTCGCGCTCGTCGAGGCAGCCCGGTCGCTGGTGGTGCTGGGCTCCTCGCTCACCGTGATGAGCGGCTACCGGTTCGTGCTGCGCGCGTCCAAGCTCGGCATCCCGGTGGCGATCGTGAACCAGGGCCCGACCCGCGGCGACGGGCACGCGACCGTACGCGTGGACGCTCCGCTCGGTGAGGTCCTGCCCGCCCTGCTGGCCGAGCTGGCCTGATCCCAGGCCAAAGCGTGAGTTAGCGTCCAGGCAGGTCGTCGTCGAGTCCGGGGGGTCAGGTTGGCGATCAGCGCCCACCAATATCTCGGAATGTCTCCGGCGGAGGCCAGAGCCCAGTGGCAGTCGTTATTGCAGCGCGCCTCGGCGGCCCCCGGTAAGCGGCAGGTGGACTTCTTGCCGGTGGAGACTCTCATGTCGCTCGCAGCGAGCCTCGGTCTTCTGCGGCCTGACCGTCCCAACGGGCGAGGTGCGCGCCCGCCGCATGTTGGTTGCCAGTCACATCAAGCCGTGGAAGGTGAGCTCGCCCGCCGAACGGCTCGACCACCGCAACGGCCTGTCCGCGTGCCCCACGCACGACGTCGCCTTCGACAGAAGGTCTGCTGTCGGTGAACGGTGGACTGAGGATCCACATCAAGCCGCACCTGATCGCCGACGGGTCTCCCGCCGTCCAAGCCGCCTTCGGCAGACCACCGCTGGCTGACCGGCTGCTTCTGCCCGCCGGCGCTACGGCCCCGAAGACCAGCTATCTCGACTGGCACCGGGCGAACGTCTACGGATCAGTTCCGTGATCATGCGGTCCTTCCGGACCTGAAGGTCGTCGGAACGGCCTGTTGGTGTCTCACATCGCCGCACGATCATGCAGGCGGTCGGGAACAGGGTTGTCAGGACCGTCCAGCAGCCGGCGCGCTGATCTCAGACGGCGCAGGAGCCGTCGTCGCAGCCGTCGGCGGGTCCGGCCGCACCGGACATGACCAGCGGGGACTGCTCGGACCAGGCCCGCGCCAGCACCTCGAGGATCTGCCCGGCCGGCTGCGCGCCGTTGACCCCGTAGCGGCCGTCGACGACGAAGAACGGCACCCCGGAGATCCCGTACGCAGCAGCCTGCGCCTCGTCGGCCCGGACCGCCTCGGAGAAGGCGTCGGTGGCGAGCACCCGGCTCACCTCGGCTTCGGGCAGGCCGACCTCGATCGCGAGCGCGCTCAGCGAGGCATGGTCGCTGACCGCGAGCCCCTCGGTGAAGGTCGCTCGGTCCAGGCGCTCCTTGAGCTCGTCCTGCACCCCGTGCGCGAGCGCCAGGTGCAGCAGGCGGTGGGCGTCGAAGGTGTTGCCGGCGCGGGACTTCTCGAACCGGAACTCGAGCCCCTCGGTGGCCGCGGTCTCGGTCATCCCGTCGATCATCTCCTGGGCGCGGTCGGTCGTCGTGCCGTACTTCTTGGCCAACCGTTCGGCGTATCCGCCCGGCTCGGCGGGCGATGGCGGCGCTCCCGGGTCCAGCTCGAAGCTGCGCCACACCAGCTCGACCTGCTCGGCGTGCGGGAACGAGGCCAGTGCGGCCTCGAACCGGCGCTTGCCGATGTAGCACCAGGGACAGACGACGTCGGACCAGATCTCGACCTTCATGCTGACCACAACGCCGAGCGACCGGTCAGACCTTCCTTGACATGGCAGGCGTCAGACTTTCCGTACGCGGATCGGGCCCTTCGCCGTCGACGGGTCCACGACCCGTCCGCCCTGGGTGATCTCGACCTCGCCGCGGGCCACCAGACGACGGGCGGCCGCCCTGGCCGGCTCCATGAGCCCCCGCCAGTCGTCGCCGCCGACCCGCCGGGCGACCTCGCTGGGACAAACCGTTGCCGTGCGAGCTCGGGAGGCGAGCAGCGCGAGCAGGTCGTGCTCCAACGCCAGGTCCGTCGTGCCGGGCTTGTGGCGACGGCAGGCGTCCGAGCAGTACTTCACCTGGTCCCAGTCGCGCTCCCACTTCTTGCGCCAGGTGATCTCACGGCCGCACGTGAGGCAGGACTTGGGGGGAGGTGGCACGAGGCGGTCCTACCCCACCGCGCGGGTTGTCAGCAGGTCGGCGGCCTTGCGGTCCGGATGTCCGATCATGGCTGGGGGTGACCCCGTCATCGTCGTCGCAGCCCAGGCCAGCCGGTCGGCTTCTCGAGTCCCGCCGGTAGGGCTCAGCCCGCGGCTGCGAGCACGAGCGGGAGCACGGCGCTCGCCCCGGCCTCGCGCAGCACCCGTGTCGCCTCGGTCAGCGTCCAGCCGGTGTCGGTGAGGTCGTCCACGAGCAACAGCGGGCCGCCGCCGAGCGTCAAGCCGTCGGCAGCGAGCGTTCCGTGCACCTGTTGCAGCCGCTGGGCGCTGTTGCGGCCCCGACCCGTGCCCGAGTCGCGGACCCGGGAGAGCGTGCCGACCGGTGTGAGCCGCCCGACCTCGGCGAGCCGGGCGGCCAAGGAGCCGACGAGCTGCGGCCGGGTGCGGGACGGCACGAGGACCACCCCGGTCGGACGCTGCTCCCAGCCCCACCCGGCCAGCACGTCGACGAGCGCCCGGAACACGTCGTCCGGGACCGGTGCGTCGGGCGCGGCGAGCAGGGTGCGCAGACGGGTGCCCCAGCCCAGGTCGGAGAGGCGGCCGAGCGCCCGACCGCTCTCGGCGGGCTCACGGATCTTGCCTTTGAGCTGCACCCCGAGGGTGTCCATGCCGGTCGGCCACAGCTTCTTCGGGGGGACCTCGATCCCCGGCTTGCCGAGGCGCGCCTGGGCGGTGGCGAGCAGCTCCGGGTCGACCTCGCGGGCGTCGGGAGCGCCCAGGCACCGGTCGCAGCGCCCGCACGGGCTGGTCCCGGGGCCGGGGACCTCGGGGTCGTCGAGCTGCAGCCGAAGAAACTCCATCCGGCACCCGGGCGTGTCGACGTAGTCGCGCATCGCCTGCTGCTCCGCCCCGCGGTCGGCGGCCACCCGGGCGTAGCGGTCGGCGTCGTACGCCCACTCCTGACCGGTCGCGGTCCAGCCCCCGGTGACCTTGCGGACGGCCCCGTCGACGTCGAGCACCTTGAGCATGGTCTCCAGGCGCGTACGCCGCAGGTCGACCCGGGCCTCCAGCGCCGGGGTGGACAGGACGGTGCCGGACAGGGCGGCCAGCACCCGTCGCACCTGCTCCTCGGGCGGGAAGCCGAGCGAGGCGAAGTAGCGCCAGATCGCTTCGTCCTCCGCGCCCGGCAGCAGGACCACCTGCGCGGAGTCCACGGCGCGACCGGCACGGCCGACCTGCTGGTAGTAGGCGATCGGCGAGGACGGCGCGCCGAGGTGGACGACGAAGCCGAGGTCCGGCTTGTCGAACCCCATCCCGAGCGCCGAGGTCGCGACCAGGGCCTGGAGGCGCCCGGCGAGCAGGTCGTCCTCGGCGGCCTGGCGCTCGGCGGTGTCGGTGCGGCCGGAGTAGGGCGCGGCCCTGATCCCCTGAGCGCGCAGGAAGCCGGCGACCTCCTCGGTAGCGGCGACGGTGAGCGTGTAGACGATCCCGGAACCCGGGAGCCGTCCGTCGTGGATCGCGGCGGCGAGCCAGGCGAGCCGGTGAGCGGCCGACGGGAGCGTGGCGACCGACAGGTGCAGCGACTCCCGGTCGAGCCCGCCGCGCAGCACCAGCGTCCCCCCGTTGGTGATCTTGGGCCGGGAACCGGCCTCAAGATCACCCATGCTCGCGTCCGGCACCGGCGGGAGGTGACCGGTGGCCAGCTGCTCGGCCACATCCGCCACGACCCGGGCGTTCGCGGTCGCGGTGGTGGCGAGCACCGGGGTGCCGACCGGGAGGTCCTCGAGCAGCGTGCGGATCCGGCGGTAGTCGGGCCGGAAGTCGTGCCCCCAGTCCGAGACGCAATGGGCCTCGTCGACGACGAGCAGACCGGCGCTCTGAGCGAGCC
>JBBSTI010000190.1:0-5435 GCA_038236005.1 Mycobacteriales bacterium
CAGGTTCTTCACCGGGGGCTGCCGGTGCGAGGTACCCATCAGCCCGGCGCCCTCGGAGGCCAGCGCGGCCAGCGCCTCGGGTCGCACCTTGGACGGGCCGCAGCCGAAGCGGCCATCGGCGGGCAGGAGCTCGCGGGGGATGGTGATGCTCATCCTGGGTGCCTCTCGAGATCTGTTCAGTGGGCGGGACACGACGACGGGCGGGGCCCCAGTGTGCGGGACGCCGGATGGACATCGCCGGGTACACCCAGCGGTCGGCCGGTGCACGTGAGCAACGTGGTGCTGATCTGCTGCACGGGGGCGGTGCCGGGCCGGGCCGGGCCGGGCGGGAAGGTGCGTGACCGACACCGTCCGCCGGGCCCGGCGTTCCTGCGCCCTCGCTACGTCGTCGGCTGATCCGCGAGGCGGTACGCCTGACCGGCCGTGGCGGGCTCCCGGGCGGCCGCCTCGCCGTCGGCGAGCTTCCGCGCACCGAGCGCCTCGCTGATCAGCCCGGCGTACCGCACGGTGAGGCGGCCGGCCGCATCCAGCTTGTCGCCGAACCTGCCCTTGGGCGCACCGACGTTCACGGCGGCCGCGATCTTTCCGGTCGAGTCCCGCACCGGTGCCGAGCAGCCGACCACGCCGACATCCCACTCCTCGTCCACGGTGGCGTAGCCGCGCGCCCGGATGACCTCCAGCGCGCGCAGCAGGTCCTCGGTCGTGGTGAGTGCGCACTGGCCACCACCGGCCTGCAGGCGCTCGGGCGTGAAGATGGAGCGCACGACGTCGCTGGGCCACTCGGACAGGAGCACCCGCCCGGCGGAGGTGAGGTGCACGGCTGCGGGCACCCCCTGCCACATCACGCGGAACGCGTGCGCCTGCGAGTGCGACGCGATGGTGACCACGTCGAGCCCGCGCAGCACGCACAGGTGGGTCGTCTCCTGGACACGGTCGCACAGCTGGACCAGGAACGGGTCGCCGACGGTGGTCAGGTGGCTCTCGTAGGTCTGGGCCGCCAGCGTGTAGAGCCGCCAGCCCAGCCGGTACGCCCGCGTCTCCGGGTCCCGGTCGACGAGGCCGGCCGAGCACAGCGTGGCCAGGGCGCGCGAGACCTGGGTCTTCTCCCGCCCGGCCAGGGCTGCGATCCGGACGACGCCGACGCCCTGCCTGCGAAGGGCCTCGGGCGAAGCGAGAACGGTGAGCAGGTCCAGGTCACGCGTCAGACCGGCGCTGTGCGGGCGGGACTCGTCCATGGGGCCGACTCCTTCGGTGCCATACGCGCAACTTGTATTGCAGGTCACGCTACTCATCCTTACTTTTGCCGTCCAGTGGCCCGACGGTGCACGTCCACCTTCTCGTCGGCTGCACGACACCGGATCGACTCCGTTCTGAGGATGGAAGCCATGAAGCAGTCGTCACTGCCGCAGCCCCAGGGCACGGTCCTGGACGGGCTCAGCCGTCGCGCGCTGCTGCGTGCAGCCGTCGCCGGAGGGGTCGTGCTCGGCCTCGGGGGGGTGCTCGGCGCCTGCGGGTCCGGCAGCGCCCCGGCCGCTACGGCGGCGGCGGGCGGGACGCCGACCCGTGGCGGCACGCTGCGCGTCGGGGTGGCCGGCGGCGGGGCGAAGGACACCCTCGACGCGCACCGCGGTGGTTTCAACCCCGACACCGCACGGGCGATGCAGCTCTACGACCGGCTCATGCGGTTCACGCCCGACTTCGTCCTGGAGCCCGAGCTCGCCGAGTCCTTCGAGCCGAACGCCACCGCCGACGAGTGGACCCTCACGCTGCGCAGGGGCGTCGAGTTCCACGATGGCCGGCCGCTGACCGCCGACGACGTCATCTTCACCATCAACCGCATCATCGACCCGGCCGACCCGAAGGTCGGCGCCTCCGGCATCTCCTACCTCGACGCCGCCGGCATGCAGAAGGTCGACGACCGTACGGTCCGCCTACCGCTGACGGTCCGCAACGTCGGCTTCGCCGAGCAGTTCGCGCAGTACTTCATGGGCATCGTCCCGGTCGGCTACGACCCGGCGAAGCCCGTCGGTACGGGGCCGTTCGTCTACCAGAGCTTCACCGCCGGCCAGCAGAGCGTCTTCACCCGCAACGCCAACTACTGGCGGGACGGCGAGCCCTACGTCGACGAGGTCGTCATCATCGACTTCCCGGACGACACCGCGCGGGTCAATGCGCTCCTCGGTGGCCAGGTGGACGCGATCAGCAGCCTGCCGACCAACCAGATCCCGGCGATCCAGGCAAACAGCGAGCTCTCGTTGCTCAACTCGCCGACCGGTGCCTGGCTCGCGCTGGCCATGCGGGTGGACACGCCCCCCTTCGACGACGTCCGCGTCCGGCAGGCGATGCGGCTGCTTTGCGACCGCCCCCAGGTGGTGGCACAGGCCTTCAGCGGACAGGCGATCGTGGGCAACGACCTCTACGGTCGCTACGACGTCGCCTATGCCACGGACCTTGCCCAGCGCGAGCAGGACATCGACGAGGCGACGTCGCTGCTCAGGCAAGCCGGGCGCAGCGACCTGCAGGCCGAGCTGGTGACCGCATCCTCCTTCCAGGGCATGGTCGAGGGCGCCACCGTCTTCGCCCAGAACGCCACCGACGCCGGTGTGGACGTCCGGGTCTCCACTGTTGATGGCTCCACGCTGTACGGCGACCAATGGCTGAGTTGGCCGTTTGCGGCCGACTACTGGGTTACCCGCAGCTACCTGAGCCAGGCCGCGCTCAGCAGCCTGCCGTCCTCGCCGTGGAACGAGACGCACTGGAGCGACCCCGACTACGTGTCGCTGGTCGAGCAGGCCCAGGGGCAGCCGGACGAGGCCAAGCGCACCGAGCTGCTCCTGGCTGCGCAGCAGCTGGAGTACGACCAGGGCGGGTACATCATCCCGTCCTTCACCAACCAGGTCGACGCGCACAGCGCGAAGCTGGTCGGCTTCGAGGAGTCGAAGACCGGCACCTCGCTGAACAACTTCACCCTCCGCTCCGTCGGCTTCATCGCGTGACCTGCGCACCGGTCGCAGCGCGCCACGGGTCCTGCCGGTGAAGGTCGTCGCCGCGCAGACGTTCGTGGTCGGCACGCCCCCGCCGCACAAGGGCGGTGCCTTCTGGGTCTTCGTGAAGCTGACGACCGACTCCGGCGTGGAGGGCATCGGCGAGGTCTACGCCGTGCCGTTCCGCCCGGACACCACGGTGGTGATGATCAACGACGTCGTCGAGCGCTACGTGCTGGGGAGCAACCCCTTCGACATCGAGCGGCTGTGGCGGCTGGTCTACTCCGGCGGGTTCACCCAGCGGCCCGACATCTCGGTGTCGGCCATCCTCAGCGGCCTGGAGATGGCGTGCTGGGACATCGTGGGCAAGGAGGTCGACCGGCCGGTGCACGAACTGCTGGGCGGCCGGGTGCGCGACCGGGTGCGCACGTACACCTACATCTACCCCGAGCACGACGGGGACGACGACGCGTACACCGACCCGCGGGTCGCCGCTGGCCGGGCCGATGCCTACGTGGCCCAGGGGTTCACCGCGCTGAAGTTCGACCCCGTCGGCCCGTACTCCGCCTTCGACCCGCGCCAGCTGAGTGCCGAGGTGCTCCAGCGGACCGAGGAGTTCGTCGCCACGATCCGTGAGTCCGTCGGCCCCGGGGTCGACCTGCTCATCGGCACGCACGGGCAGATGACGACGTCCTCAGCGATCCGGCTGGCCCGCCGGCTGGAGAAGTTCGACCCGCTGTGGTTCGAGGAGCCCACCCCTCCGGAGAACCCGGCCGAGATGGCCCGGGTTGCGCACAGCACGACCATCCCCATCGCCACCGGGGAGCGGCTGTCGACGAAGTACGAGTTCGCCCGGGTGCTGGAGTGCAAGGCCGCCTCGATCCTGCAGATGGCCATCGGACGGGTCGGCGGCATCCTCGAGACCAAGAAGATCGCCGCCGCGGCCGAGACGCAGTACGCCGACATCGCCCCGCACCTCTACGCCGGTCCGGTCGAGGCCGCGGCGAACGTGCAGGTCGCGCTGTGCACGCCCAACTTCCTGATCCAGGAGAGCATCGAGACGATGGGCGGCTTCCATGCCGAGCTGCTCCGGGTGCCACTGCGATGGGAAGAGGGCTTCCTGCTGCCCCCGCAGGGCCCGGGTCTCGGCATCGAGCTCGACGAGGAGGTCGCCGCACGGCACCCCTACACCGGTGACCGGCTGCACCTGGAGATGTCCATGCACCCGGTCCTCTAGCGCCCCCGCCCATCCATCGAAAGGAGACTTGCAGTGGTCCAGCGCATCGGCTTCATCGGCCTGGGCAATCTGGGGGTGCACCTCGCGGCCAGTCTGCTGCAGGGCGGCTTCCCGGTGGCCGTGCACGATCTCGACCCGACCCGCGCGGCGCCGCTGCTGGCCGCGGGCGCCGAGTGGGCGGGCTCGCCCCGTGAGCTGGCGGCGACGGTCGACTCGGTCATCACCTGCCTGCCCTCGCCCGCGGCCGTGGACGCGGTCATGACCGGGTCGGACGGCGTCCTGGCCGGCCTCGCCCGCGGCGGCACCTGGGTGGAGATGAGCACCAACGACCGCGAGCACGTGCAGCGGCTGGCCGACCTGGCCGCCCTGCAGGGGCTCTCGGTGCTGGAGGCGCCGGTGACGGGCGGGGTGCACAAGGCGGCGACCGGGGACATCACCGTGCTGGTGGGCGGTGACGAGGAGGTCTTCGCACGACACCTCGCGGTCTTCCAGACGATCGGCAGCAACGTCTTCCACATGGGACCGCTCGGCAACGCCTCGATCATCAAGGTCATCACCAACATGCTGGCCTTCGTGCATCTCGTCGCCGCCGGGGAGGCTCTCATGCTCGCCAAGCGCGGCGGTCTGGACCTCGCCACCTCTTTCGAGGCGATCCGGGCGTCGTCCGGGAACAGCTTCGTCCACGAGACCGAGAGCCAGGTCGTCCTCAGCGGCAGCTACAACATCGGCTTCACGATCGATCTGGCGTGCAAGGACCTCGGCTTCGCCACCCAACTGGGCCGCGACCTCGGCGTCCCGCTGCCCTTGCAGCAGCTCGTCGAGCAGCAGTTCCACGCGGCGCGCGGCCAGTTCGGCGGCGATGCCTGGTCGCCCATGGTGATCCGCCTGCTCGAGGAGGCGATGGGCGTCGCGCTGCGCGCCCCCGGGTTCCCCGACGTCCTGACGGCAACCTCCCCCGAGCAGCAGGAGACCACGGCATGACGACCACCGGCACCACCGTCCGCGAGCCGCTGACCGAGCAGGTGTCCGTGCGGGGCGGCTCCTTCGTCGGCGGTCGCTGGCTCACCGAGGGCGAGGGGCCGCCGCTGCTGGTGCACGACCCCGCCGACGGCCGACTCCTTGCCGAGCTGCCCGGCGCCCGCCCCCGGCCGACCGTCGCCGCCCTCCAGGGGGCGGCCGCCCCCCACCCCCCCCGCAGCGCCCAGGACCGCACC
>JBBSTI010000191.1:0-5435 GCA_038236005.1 Mycobacteriales bacterium
CGGCGGTCTGCTCGCGCTGGCGGGCGAACACGTCGTCGGTGGCCCAGCGCGCCAGCACGGCACGTTCCAGCGCGGGCAGTAGGGCGCGACCCGGTGGTCCTCGACCAGCAGGCCCTTCTCCGCGATCTGCTTCAGCGACCACCAGACGCTCTGCACGTACTCCGGGCTCATCGTCCAATACGCGGTCGACATGTCGACCCAAAGACCCATCCGGGTCGTCAAGCGCTCGAACTCGTCGACGTGACGCTGCACGTTCTCCCGGCAGCGGGCGTTGAACTCGGCGATCCCGTACGCCTCGATGTCGCCCTTGCCGGTGAAGCCGAGCTCTTTCTCCACCGCCAGCTCGACCGGGAGCCCGTGACAGTCCCAGCCGGCCCGGCGCGGCACCGCCTTGCCGCGCATGGACTGAAAGCGCGGGAACAGGTCCTTGAACGCCCGCGCCTCGACGTGGTGGGTGCCCGGCTTGCCGTTGGCGGTCGGCGGCCCCTCGTAGAACACCCACGGCTCCCCGCCGGCGGTCTGCTCGCGCTGGCGGGCGAACACGTCGTCGGTGGCCCAGCGCGCCAGCACGGCACGTTCCAGCGCGGGCAGGTCGATCTGGGCGGGCAGCTGCTTCATGTCGTCTCCGTCGGGGGTGCGTCTCGACGGAGGGACGAGGCGTGCCCCGCGGTACCACCCTCCTTGGGGCCCCCGAAAGTGACTGGGCCGCCCCCGCTCTTGTCCTGCGTACGCCGCTCAGAGGTGATCTTCACGCCGGCCAGGCCCCCGGGCTCGCACCGTCCCCAGGTCGCTCATGGCTGCGTCCGGCGTTACTCGTCCCCGTCACTGCTGCGCGACCGTCATGCTAGCCCTGGCAACCTTTCGGGCGGGCCGGCCGGTGGGGGAGGCATGGACAGCGAAACGAGCTTTCGGGCGTACGTGCAGGCGCACCAGCGTCGGCTGCTACGCCTGGCGTTCCTGCTGACCGGGGACCAGGCTGCGGCGGAGGACCTCGTGCAGCAGGCGTTCGTCCGGGTGTGGCCGCGCTGGTCCCGCATCGTGCGCGGCGGTGAGCCGGACGTCTACGTCCGCAAGGTCATGCTCAACGCGCGTCGCAGCGGTTGGGCCCGTCGGTGGAACGGCGAGGTCGCTACCGGCGCCCTGCCTGAGGTCGTGGCACCCACGGAGCCGGTCGAGACCCGCCTGGTCGTGCTGCAGGCGCTCGGTCAGCTGCCGCCCCGCCAGCGCGCCGTGCTGGTGCTGCGCTTTTTCGACGATCTGACCGAGGCACAGACCGCCGAGGTGCTCGGGATCGCCGTCGGCACGGTCAAGAGCCAGGCGAGCAAGGCGCTCGCCACCCTCCGGCGTCAGCCGGGCCTTTCGGAGGTGCGTACGCCGTGAACGATCTGAACCGGCTGCTCGAGGACGCCACCCCGGAGCCCGCACCCGGGCTGTCCGTCGACGCCGTGCTCGCCGCGGCCCGCCGTCGTCAGCGCCTGCGGGCGGGAGCGGTCGGGCTCGCGCTCGCCCTGGTCGTGGGTGGCGTCGGGACGGCGTTCGCCGTGACGCGCGATAGCGGCAGTCAAGTGCTGCAGCCGGCCGAGACCCCGGCCCCGGTTCCCTCGCCGGCCTCGTCACCGACCCCCTCGACGACCCCGGACACGTCGACGGTTCAGGTCGGCGTGCGCGGCGGGTTCGCCTCGTGCATCAATGTCGTCCTGGTGCCGCGGGTCGTGCCGGGGCCGCCCACCGTGGGCGCTGCGCTCAAGTCCTTGTTCTCGGGTCTCACGCCGGCCGAGGCAGCGACCGGTCGGTTCACCTCGGCCTTCAGCCCGGCGACGGCCGGGCTGCTCCAGGGGGTCCAGACCCGCGACGGGATCACCGTCATCGACCTCGGCGGCGCCGTACGGAACCTCGTCCAGGACCCGAGCAGCTGCGAGCCGCAACAGCTGTCCGCGGTGGTCAACCGCACGCTCGACGCCTACCGCCCGTACGTCATCACGGTCGACGGCGACGAGTCGCAGGGTGCGTCGCTGTTCGGCGGAGCCGGGTCCCCGAGGACGACCGTGCGGGTCGCGCTCAGCGGGCCCGGGAGCGACACGTGCGGGGAGACCACGACGGTCGTCCGCCCGGTCGAAGGCCTGCCGGACGCGTCCGCCGCGCTCACGGCGTTGTTCGCGGCGACCCCGAACCTCGTCGAAAAGGAGCGGGGCCTGTCCAGCTCGTTCGACGCCCGGACGGAAGGGTTGCTCCGCTCGGTCCACGTCGTGGACGGGGTGGCGTACGTCGACCTGAACGACTTCCGCGGTCTCAGGCTGCCGGTCGGCACGACCTGCGGCACGACCGCGTTCCTGGCTCAGATCGAGGCGACGCTGGCCCCGTTCGGCGCCGTCGGCGACGCGCGGATCGCGATCGAGGGAGACCCGGCGGCGGCGCAGGACGTGTTTCAGGTCGGGTGCCCGGAACCGGTCAAAGTCGGCGACCCGTGCGACCCCGCACCGTTCGCTACGCCGAGCCCGTTCAGCACGGTCGGGCTCGCCTTCGTGGCCGACGGCGACCCGGGTGGCGTGGGGGCGACCCGGGTCACCGAGCGCGACGTTCTCGGCCCGCCGACCGCAGCCGAGGCGCTGGAGCTGCTGTTCGCCGGACCGACCGAGGCCGAGCGGGAGCAGGGCCTGTCCGGCGTCGGTCCGAGCACCGCGGGGCTGCTGCGCTCGGTGCACCAGCGGGGCAGCACCTACTACGTCGACCTGCACGCTGAGGTGGCGGCCGGCTACCCCTGCCTGACGGCGGAAGGCTGCGTGACCTTCGGCGGGCCGGTCAGGGCCACGCTGGCGGGACTGGGGCCGGTCGAGACCGTCCTGTACGCACTCGACGGGGACCCTCGCAGGCTCGTCGACGCGATCGGCCTGGGCGCCTGCGCCGAGCCCGGCGGCCCCCCGCCGGGTGCGGAGTCCGGCACGTACGACTGCGACCCCGCGCTGTTCCGGGACTGATCAGGTTTGTCGACGCCTTGACCGTCCGCCTATTCTTCCCGGACGCGTGATCTACGACGGGGGACGACACCGGATGGCCGGCAAGGGCAGCCTGCGGGACAGGCTCAGGGAACGGTTCGGTCGAGACAAGACGTCGGGCTCGTCGGCGACGGCGGCCGGCAGCTCCGTGCCGCTGACCCAGGACGCCGAGCCGGCTCCGCCGAAGCAGGGGCACGTCGAGCGTGCTGGATCGGACGACCCGTCGGACGCGAACCCTGTCGATCGTCGTGACCCGGCCCCGGAGTCCGCGGCGGAGCCTCGTGCGCAGGCGCCGGACGCCGATCGCCGCCCGGACCCCTCCGATGTCCCCGCCACGGATGTCGCTGCGCCTTCGGCCCCTCAGAAGGCTGCTCGGGCGGGCACGTCGGTCGCCAAGAAGGCCTCCCCCCGGAAGAGTCCGCCCAAGAAGGCGGCGGGCACCGGCAAGGCGGCAGCGGAGCGGAGTCCAGCCGCCGCCACGCCGAGTGCCGGACCCGCTCGTCGTACGTCAGCTGCCTCCTCGGCGACGGTCAGCAGGCCGACCCGGGCGGCGAGGCCCGTGAAGGCGGCGCCCGAGAAGCCGAGCACGAAGGCGGACGTCCCTTCCTCAGCCATCTCTGCGGGCAGCTCGGCCAAGACGCCGGCCAGGCCGGCCAAGGCGCCCGGCGTACGAGCGCAGCCGCCCGCAGCCGCAGCTGCGGCAAGAAAGTCGGCAGCCAAGACCGCCGCGGCCAAGCCGGCTGTCGCCGAGCCACGCAAGACAAAGCCAGTCTCCGTCGCGAAGCCGCCGGCAGAGCAGCCGTCCAAGAACGTGTCGTCCTCGACGAACCAGACAGCATCTGCCGCTGCGAAGAAGGCCCCTGCTCCCGTCCCGCCCCGTCTCGCGAAGCAGGACGTGGAGACCTCAGCCGTCGCTCAGACCAGGACCGCGGAAGCGCCGAAGCCCGACCCTGCTCAGCCCGCGCCGAAGAAGGGCCCGGCCCGCCGTACGCCCGATGTCCCGGCGGTCGTCCTCGTTCCGGAGGACCTCTGGACCGCGGAGGAGCTGGCGCCGGTCCGCACCGGGCTCCAGGCTCAGGCCGAGGAGCTGCGGGTCGAGATCGAGCAGGCCGAGGGCGTCAGCGCAGCCCTGCAGCGCAGCAACAGCGGCGAGGGATCCGGCGACGAGGCCGACGCCGGCAGCAAGACGTTCGAGCGCGAGCATGCGGTGTCGCTGGCCAACAACAGCCGCGACCTGCTGACCCAGGTCAACCGCGCGCTGGGACGGATCGAGGCAGGGACCTACGGTCTGTGCGAGGTCTGCGGGAACCCGATCGCCAAGGCCCGCCTGCAGGCCTTCCCGCGCGCGACGCTGTGCGTCAAGGACAAGGAACGCGAGGAGCGTCGCTGACCAGCACCCGGATCACCCCCCGACGGCGTACGGGCCTGCTCCTGACCATCGCGCTGGTCTGGATGGCGATGGACGTGCTGACCAAGGTGCTCGTCGTGGCAGAGCTCGAGGGTCGCCGCCAGATCGAGCTCGGGCAGCTGCTCCTGCGGGTGTCCCGCAACCCCGGGGCGGCGTTCTCCTTCGCGGAGGACAGCACGCTGGTCTTCACGGTCTTTGCCGTGGCGGTGACGGTCGGGGTGCTCTACGTCTCCCGACGTGTTCGCGACGGCGGCTGGGCGCTTGCGCTCGGCCTGCTGCTCGGCGGCGCTACGGGCAACCTTGTCGACCGGCTGTTCCGCTCGCCGGGCGTCGGACGGGGGGCGGTGGTCGACTTCATCGATTTCCAGGTCTATCCGAGCTTCAACCTGGCTGACAGCGGCATCGTGGTCGGCGGGCTCCTGGCGCTGTTCCTGTCGTTTCGCGGTCGAGAGCTGAACGGCACCCGTACCGGCAAGTCGTGATCACGAGACCACCGCTGTGGCGAGCGGAGGGTCCTGATCCCCACCACAGCGGCCACCTCGTGATCGTGAGCGCTGAGGGGCCGGACGGCGCTCGCAACCCACGATCATGAGGGAGGGGTCGGCGGCAGCTGGTCGAGCAGCCACCGAGGCCCCCGGCAGCTCGCGCCGACCGACTCGCCCCGGGCTCGTAGGCCGCGGTCGGCGGTGACCAGGGTGACGCCCGGGCCGCACAGAGCAGCCAGGGTGTCGTCGCCCGAGCCGGACGCATGCATCACCCGCAGCGGCAGCGTCGTCTCCGTCGCGGGTGACCCCTGGTGGGCAGCGGGCGCGACCCGCCCGGGACCCACGCCACAGCGCTGGATCGTCCCGACCGGGACGCCGGCACGGGCGGCGCCCTCCAGAACCACGGTGCACGGCCCCAGGTCGGCCGAGACCAGGTCGGCGACCAGTCGTGCCGCGGCGCCGGCCCGGTCGCGGCCCCACACCGCGGGTGGGGCCCCCCCGACCGGGGGGGGGGGGCGGCCCGCGCGCGGCGGCCACGGCAGCACGGCC
>JBBSTI010000192.1:0-5366 GCA_038236005.1 Mycobacteriales bacterium
CCTGGCGAGCGTCCCACGCCACGACTACGTCGCCGGCCTCGCCGAGGTGATCAAGGTCGGCTTCACGCACGACCCGCGCATCCTGGAGCTGATCGAGGCCGACCCGCAGGGCGCGCAGTCCCCGGACGGCCCGCACACCCGGGAGCTGATCGAGCGGTCGATCGCGGTCAAGGCCGGCGTGGTCGGCAATGACCTCACCGAGCAGGGCGAGCGTGAGTTCCTCAACTACGGCCACACCCTCGGGCACGCGATCGAGAAGGTCGAGGACTACCGCTGGCGGCACGGGGCTGCGGTGAGTGTCGGACTGATCTTCGTCGCCGAGCTGGGGCGCCTGGCCGGTCGGCTTGACGACGCCACCGCCGCCCGGCACCGCACGGTCCTGGAGAGCGTCGGGCTGCCCACCAGCTACACCGGCGACTGGAACCGCCTGCGGTCGGCGATGAGCATCGACAAGAAGTCCCGCGGCAGCCGGCTGCGGTTCGTCGTGCTCGACGCGCTCGGCAAGGCTCGGATGCTGGACGACCCGGACCCCTCGCTGCTGGTCGCCGCCTACGAAGAGGTCCGTCGCGACCGCGGGACCGAGGTGTTCCTGTGAGGGTGCTGGTGCTCAACGGACCCAACCTCGGCCGCCTCGGCACCCGGCAGCCGGAGGTCTACGGCAGCACGACGTACGACGAGCTCGTCACGCTCTGCAGCGAGACCGGGACCGCGCTGGGGCTTGAGGTAGAGGTGCGTCAGACCGACGACGAGGCCACGATGATCGGTTGGCTGCACGGCGCCGCGGACGACCAGAGCCCGGTCGTGCTCAACGGTGCGGCCTGGACGCACTACTCGTACGCGCTGCGCGACGCCTGCGCCACCCTGACCGCACCGCTGGTCGAGGTGCACCTGTCGCAGACCCACGCCCGCGAGGAGTTCCGGCACCACAGCGTGCTCAGCGCCGTCGCGGCCGGCACGATCACCGGCCTCGGCGTGGAGGGCTACCGCGCCGCCTTGCGCTACCTGGCGCAGTCCGCACCCTGAACGATCTTCCGCAAAGATCGGGCAGAACGGTCACCGAGTAGCGGTCCGGGGAAGATCGTCGACGAAGCAACCTGCTTGACACTGCGGCGGTATCATCGACGTCATGGCCATGACACTGCGACTGACTGACGACGAGACCGAGCAGCTGCGGCGCGCTGCCGAGGCGGACGGCGTCAGCATGCACGAGTTCGCTCGTCAGGCGATCGCCGCGAGTGTCGACGCCTGGGCACGCACCCGGGACACGTTCTTGGCGGACTTCGCGACACAGAACCGCGCGCTGCTCGACCGTCTCGGCCAGTGAGTCCGGACCGTCCCGCCACGCGGCACCTCGACATGCCGGACCTGATGGCCGTGGCCGCGGCAGTGCTGAACGAGCAGGTGCAGGTGCGTGACTGGGGGTTGCTCGAGTCCGCCCTGGCGCGTCCGCAGGCAACCGTGTTCGGCGAGGACGCCTACCCGACCGTGTGGGACAAGCCGTCTGCCCTGCTGATGAGCCTGGTGGGCAACCATGCCCTCGTCGACGGGAACAAGCGGGTCGGCTTCACCGCCGCGATCCTGCTCCTGCGCAAGAACGGGCTGCACGTCGTGGTTCCCGAGGACCCGGCGTACGACCTGGTCATCGATGTCGCCGAGCGCCGCCTGCTCGAGGTGGCCGACGTGGCTGCCGTGCTTCGAGCTTGGGCCGTGCCGGCATCGGACCCGCCCCGCTAGGCTCGACCACTATGGCAACCAGCAACGATCTCAAGAACGGCATGGTCCTCAAGCAGGACAACGGGCTCTGGGCGGTGATCGAGTTCCAGCACGTCAAGCCGGGCAAAGGCGGCGCGTTCGTGCGGACCACCCTGAAGAACGTCGTCACCGGCAAGAGCGTCGACAAGACGTTCAACGCCGGCACGAAGGTCGAGGTGGCGTCGGTCGACAAGCGCGACATGACCTTCCTCTATCGCGAGGGCACCGACTTCGTGTTCATGGACACCGGCAACTTCGACCAGATGTATGTGCCGGCCGAGACGGTCGGTGGCAACGCCGACTACATGCTGGAGAACACCGACGCCGTGGTGGCCGTGCACGAGGAGGCTGCGCTCTACATCGAGCTGCCCGCGAGCGTCGAGCTGCTGGTGCAGCACACCGACCCGGGCCTGCAGGGCGACCGCAGCACCGGCGGGACCAAGCCTGCGACCCTGGAGACCGGCGCCGAGATCCAGGTGCCGCTGTTCCTCACCACCGGCGAGAAGATCAAGGTCGACACCCGCGACGGGCGTTACCTGGGTCGCATCAGCGCCGGCAGCTAGGTGGGTGCCCGCAGCAAGTCGCGCAAGCGCGCCCTGGACGTCCTGTACGAGTCCGCGCAGCGCGGCACCGAGACCATGACGACCCTGAAGGATCGGCTCAGGCAGTCCGACCCGCCCGTCTCGGAGTACGCGGTCGGTCTGGTCGAAGGCGTCGTCGCGCACCGGGATCGGATCGACGAGCTGCTCGCGACGTACGCCGAGGGGTGGACGCTCGAGCGGATGCCGCCGGTCGACCGCGCGGTGCTCCAGATCGGGGCGTACGAGCTGCTCTGGTGCGACGACGTCCCGGACGCGGTCGCGGTCAGCGAGGCGGTCGCACTGGCAGCCAGCCTGTCGACCGACGACAGCCCGCAGTTCGTCAACGGGCTGCTCGGACGGCTGTCGAACCTCAAGCCGTCGCTGTCTATCGTGCCGGACCGGCGAGCGGGCTCGGATCTTCTCGAAGAAGCAGACCTGCCGGGAGAAGAGGCGAGCTAGGCCTCGACGGCCCGCCGGGCGTCGGCGGACAGCACGCCCCAGACGATCAGCTGCTCGGTGAGCGCGGCCGGAGCCGCGTCATAGATGACAGCGAGCGACCGGAGGTCCTCGTTGCGGATCGACAGCACCCGGCCGTTGTAGTCGCCGCGCTGGCTCTGGATCGTCGCGGCATAGCGGGCCAGCGGCGCCGCCTGGTCCGGGGGCAGCTGCTGCAGCTGCTCGAGGTCGATGACGATCCGCGGGGAGGGCTCCAGCACGGTCGCGGACACGCCCTTGGGGAGCAGCTCGGCCACCGGCACGCCGTAGAACTCCGCCAGCTCGGACAGCCGCTGCACGGTGACCGCCCGGTCGCCGCGCTCGTAGGAGCCCACGACGACGGCCTTCCAGCGACCCTGCGACTTCTCCTCGACGCCGTGCAGGGAGAGGTGCTGCTGGGTGCGGATGGCGCGCAGCTTGGCGCCCAGGGCCTTGGCGTACTCCGACACGTTCTGCCTCCCGTAGGACGACCCGAGGATCGTCGTGCTCCGGGCGCCGGTCTCACCACTGGCTCGCCCGAGGAGTCGATCTGGGGGACCAGATCTGGGGTGACCGTCCCACCCTCCGGGGTCAACGCCTCGCCTCGTGCCCTGCTTCAGACCTTGCCCTGCGACTACTCGGAGTCACGCTAGGCGGCGAGGGGTGACCGGTCAAGCGGAGCCCTGGATTGGGCTAGTGTCAAGGCGCAGTTCACCCGATGGTGCCGGTCGCCAGGCCGTCGACACCGCGGGAATCACTCCACCCGCCGTCCCGCGAGACGGCTTCTACCGCCTTCGGGCGGTGACGATCGTCCAGCGAGGCGATGAAGGAGGACGAGGATGACGGCTGCTCCCACGCCGGCCCCGCAGCCCCGGCCCGCCCCACGTCCGGTGACCGGAGATCGCTCCGCCGCCCGGACCGTGGTGACCGCCGAGCAGGTCGGCCGGGTCGTCGACCGGATGGCCCACGAGCTGTTGGAGAGCGCCGGCGGGGTGACGGACGTGGTCCTGCTGGGCATCCCGACCCGTGGGGTGGCCCTCGCGCGCCGGCTCGCTGACCGGGTCGGCGTCTTCTCCGGCGAGCACGTCCCGGTCGGAGCGCTCGACGTCACCCTCTATCGCGACGACCTCAGGCTGAAGGGTCCCCGCGCCCTGGCGAGCACCGAGCTGCCGCCGGACGGGATCGACGGCCGGCGGGTCGTCCTGGTCGACGACGTGCTGTTCACCGGGCGCAGCGTCCGGGCGGCGCTCGATGCGTTGGCCGACCTCGGGCGACCCCGGGCCGTCGAGCTGCTCGTGCTGGTCGACCGGGGCCACCGCGAGCTGCCGATCCGCGCCGACCACGTGGGACGCAACGTCGCCACGACGCTCACCGAGACCATCCACGTGCTGCTGACCGAGACCGACGGCGAGGACGGCGTGCTGCTGGGCCCCGCCGACCTCGGCAAGGCCGAAACCGGTCAGGCCGACTCCGTTCACGACCGCGAATGACCCGCCATCTGCTGTCCGCCGCCGACCTCAGCCTGGCGGACGCGACGCTGGTGCTGGACACCGCCGCCGAGCTGGAAGCCGTGCTGGCGACCTCCAGCGTCGGCAAGCTGCCGACCCTGCGCGGCCGGACGGTCGTCACCTTGTTCTTCGAGGACTCCACCCGCACCAAGACCAGCTTCGAGCTGGCGGCCAAGCGGTTGTCCGCCGACGTGATCGGGTTCGCCGCCAAGGGGTCCTCGGTCAGCAAGGGCGAGACCCTGAAGGACACCGCGCTGACCCTGGAGGCGATGGGCGCCGACGGCATCGTCGTGCGGCACAGCTGGAGCGGAGCGCCGGTCACCCTCGCCCGCTACGTCCGCGGCTCGGTGGTCAACGCCGGCGACGGCACGCACGAGCACCCCACCCAGGCCTTGCTCGACGCCTACACGCTGCGTCAGCGGCTCGGCCGGGTCGAAGGCCTCAAGGTCACGATCGTCGGGGACATCCTGCACAGCCGGGTCGCGCGCAGCAACGTGCTGCTGCTGCACACCCTCGGGGCAGAGGTCACCGTCGTCGCGCCGCCGACCCTGCTGCCGGTCGGTATCGGGACCTGGCCGTGCCAGCTCTCCTACGACCTGGACGCCGTGCTGCCGACCAGCGACGTCGTCATGATGCTCCGGGTGCAGCGCGAGCGGATGGGCGTCTCGTTCTTCCCCAGCAGCCGCGAGTACGCCCAGCGCTACGGGCTCGACGTCCGTCGCGCCGCACGTCTCAGGGAGGACACGATCGTCATGCACCCCGGACCGATGAACCGCGGCGTAGAGCTCGCCTCCGAGGTCGCCGACGGACCGCGCAGCACGATCGTGGCGCAGGTCGCGAACGGCGTCACCGTGCGCATGGCCGTGCTCTACCTGATGCTCGGCAGCGCCGAGCCCGCGATCGGGGTCACCGTATGAACACGCTGATCAGGGGTGTTCGCCCCTACGGCGAGGGCGCCCCGGTCGACGTCCGGCTCGTGGACGGGACCCTCGCCGAGCTGGGCGCTGAGCTGTCCGCCGGCGACAGCCAGGTGTTCGAGGCCCACGGCCAG
>JBBSTI010000193.1:0-5352 GCA_038236005.1 Mycobacteriales bacterium
AGGAAGTCCCTGAGCTGTACGAGTCGGCGGTGCGCGAGGCCGTCGCCGCCTTCGGCCGCGGGGAGTGCTTCGTCGAGCGCTACCTCGACAAGCCGCGCCACGTCGAGACCCAGGTGCTCGCCGACACGCACGGCAACGTCGTGGTCGTCGGCACCCGCGACTGCTCGCTGCAGCGTCGCTATCAGAAGGTCGTCGAGGAGGCCCCGGCGCCGTTCCTCACCGAGGCGCAGACCGAAGAGATCTACGACGCGAGCAGGCGGATCATCGTCGAGGCCGGGTATGTCGGCGCCGGCACCTGCGAGTTCCTGGTCGGGGCGGACGGGTTGATCAGCTTCCTGGAGGTCAACACCCGCCTGCAGGTCGAGCACCCGGTCACCGAGGAGGTCACCGGCGTCGACCTGGTGCGCGAGCAGTTTCGGATCGCCGACGGCGAGGCGCTCACCTTCACCGACCCGCAGCCGCGCGGGCACAGCTTCGAGTTCCGGATCAACGGCGAGGACCCGGGTCGCGGCTTCCTGCCGGCGCCGGGCACGGTCACCCGCTTCGTCGCGCCGCAGGGCCCCGGCGTCCGCCTGGACTCCGGCGTGGAGGCCGGCTCGGTGATCGGCGGCGCGTTCGACTCGCTGCTCGCCAAGCTGATCGTCACCGGCGCGACCCGCCAGGAGGCGCTCCAGCGCTCGGTCCGCGCGCTGTCGGAGATGGAGGTGGACGGCATGGCCACGCTGCTGCCGTTCCACCGCGCCGTCGTCACCGACCCCGCCTTCAGCCCTGCTGATCCGGAAGAAGCGTTCGCGGTGCACAACCGCTGGATCGAGACCGAGTTCGACAACACCCTGGAGCCGTACGCCGGCGCGACACCCGACGCCGAGGAGCCCGAGGCCCGCGAGACCGTGGTCGTCGAGGTCGGCGGCAAGCGCCTGGAGGTCACCCTGCCGGCGGGCCTCGGGGCAGGGTCGGCTCCGGCGGCCGCGCCGAAGGCGCCCAAGCGCGGCGGCGGCAAGAAGGCTGGGGCCGCGGCCTCCGGCGACACCCTCACCTCCCCCATGCAGGGCACGATCGTCAAGGTCGCGGTCTCCGACGGAGACACGGTCGAGGCCGGGCAGATGGTCGTCGTGATCGAGGCGATGAAGATGGAGCAGCCGCTCAACGCCCACAAGGCCGGCACGATCAGCGGGTTGTCCGCCCAGGTCGGTGCGGTCGTGCCGTCCGGGACGGCGATCTGCGAGATCGCGGACTGACCCCGGCCGTGCCCGGTGCATCGTGAAGGCGCCCTCCCGGGGACAACGTCTGCGCTACACGATGGGCGGCCGGCTGCCGCTGTCCCGGCGCACCCGGGTGATGCACGATCTGACGAGCAAGGGCTGGCGCTGGCGGGCCATGGGTCGGGCGTCCGCGCAGACCTTCCCGTTCGCCGTGCTGCTGGCGCTCCTGCCCGGCCCGGTCTGGCTGCACCTGGCCGTGCCGCTGCTGCTTGTCGTCTCCGTCGCGTTCGTCACCGCCGCCTACGGGGACGACATCCGTGACCGACGACTCGCCCAGCACGGCCTGCCGGTGCCCGAGCGCGAGCCCCCGCCGAGAGGTTTCTGATGCCCACCCGACCCGACAGCATCGTCTCGACCCTCGAGATCGAGCTCAAGCTCGACATCGCCCCGACCACCGAGGTGCCGTCGCTCACCGGCCTGGCCGGGGTGGCCGAGGTCTCGGCGCCGGTGACCCACGAGCTGGTCGCCGTCTACTACGACACGCCCGAGCTGCACCTGCGCGCAGCCAGGACCACGCTTCGGCGACGCACCGGCGGTCCGGACGCCGGCTGGCACCTCAAGACGCCGTCGGGCGAGGATCGCGAGGAGCTGACGTCGCCGCTCGGCCCGGCGGACGAGGGGGTCCCGGTCGCGCTGACCAGCCTGGTCCGGGCGGCTGCCCGCGGCGGCACCCTCGTCCCGGTCGCCGAGCTGCGGACCCGCCGCACCGTTCACCACCTGCTCGCGGCGGACGGGACGCTGCTGCTGGAGATCGCTGACGACCACGTCGTCGGGACCCCGACCGGGGGCATCCCGCTGGTCTGGCGCGAGTGGGAGGCCGAGCTGAAGCAGGGCGAGCGGGGGCTGCTGCAGGCCGTTGCCGAGCGACTGACCGCGGCCGGGGCGGCGCCCGCCGACACCGCCTCCAAGGTCGGACGGGTGCTGGCCGGCCGGCCCGGGCAGGTGGCCTGGTGGCTGCGCGAGGGCCGCCCACAGATGCGTACGGCGGGCGACGTGCTGCGCACCCACCTCTCCGAGCAGCTCGCCGAGCTGGTCCGCCGCGACCCCCGGGTGCGCCGTGACCTGCCGGACTCGGTCCACAAGATGCGGGTCGCGACCCGTCGGATGCGCAGCGCGCTGGTGACGCTGCGACCGCTGGTCGACCGCACCCGCACCGACCCGCTGCGCGCCGAGCTGGGCTGGCTCGCCGGGGTGCTCGGGCACGCCCGGGACGCGGAGGTGCAGCACGCCCGCATCGGCGGGCTGCTGGACGACGAGCCCGACCTGGTGGGCCCGGTCCGGGCGCGGGTGGACGAGCACTTCACCCGGGTCTACGCCGCGGCTCATCGGGACGTCGTGAAGGCCTTGGACAGCCCGCGCTACCTAGCCCTGCTGCGCGAGCTCGACGCGCTGCTCGCGGAGCCCCCCCTGACGCACGTAGCCTTCGACGCCGCCGACAAGCGGCTGCCCAAGGTGGTGCGGCGGGCCTGGCGCCGGGTGGACGCACGGCTGGCCGAGGTCGACGCGCTCGCGCCTTCGCACGAGCGGGACCTGCTGCTCCACGAGGCGCGCAAGGACGCCAAGCGCGCCCGCTACGTCACCGAGGCGGTGACCCCGGCGCTCGGCGCGTACGCCCGGGTCACGGCCAAGGCCGCCGAAGTCCTCACCGAGGCCCTCGGGGAGCACCAGGACGGCGTGATCACCCGCGAGCTGCTCCGCGAGCTGGCCGACGCCGCCGCGCAGGCCGGTGAGCCGACCTGGACGTACGGCCGACTGTCCGGGCTCGAGCAGGCTCGCGGCGAGGGGCTCGCCACCTGGCCGACCGCCCGCGAGGCCACGATGACCGCGAAGGTGCGAGGTTGGTTCAGCTGATCCGGGACGAGCCGCTCGTCCGGAACGACCCGGGTCAGTACGACACGCTCGCCGACCAGTGGTGGGACCCGCACGGCGACTTCGCGATGCTCGCCTGGCTCGCCGCGCACCGGGCCTCGCTGGTGCCGCTGTGCACCCGGCCGGGCGCGCTGCTGCTCGATCTGGCCTGCGGTGGCGGGCTGCTAGCCCCGCACCTGACCGGATACCGGCACGTCGGCCTGGACCTGTCGCCCACCGCCGTCCGGGTCGCCCGCGAGCACGGGGTCACGACCGTGCGGGGCGACGTGACCCGACTCCCGTTCGCGGACGCCTGCGCCCAGGTCGTGGTGGCCGGGGAGGTGCTCGAGCACGTACGCGACCCCGCTGTCCTGCTCACCGAGGCGGTCCGGGTGCTGCGGCCCGGCGGCACCCTCGTGCTGGACACCATCGCCGACACCGCGCTGGCGCGGTTCGTCTCGATCACGCTGGCCGAGCGTCTGCCGGGCGGCCCGCCGGTCGGGCTGCACGACGGCAACCTGTTCCTGGACCGCAGCGCGCTCCTGCGCACGTGCTCCGCGCTCGGGGTCGACCTCACCCTGCGGGGCCTGCGGCCGTCCGCCCCGGGCTATCTGTCCTGGCTCGCCCGACGGCGCGACACCGTACGAATGGTCACGACCCCCCTCACGTCGGTGCTGTTCACCGGGGTCGGCACGAAGCGGGTGGGCGCCGATCAGGCCGGGTAGACAGCGCGGGTGACGCCTGTATCCCGCCTGGTCTCCCTCGCCCACGCCGTGCCCGCCCCGATGGACCACGGCGGTCTCTGGGACGACTTTTTCGCCGCGCGCTTCGGCAGCAGCGACCGGGCCGAGCGCCTGTGGAGGTCTGCCGGGGTCACCTCGCGCCACGGGGTCCTGGACCCCCGGATCGAGGACGTGACCGGGTGGGGCACAGGCGAGCGGATGCGCCGGTTCATGCAGGAGGCACCGGCGCTCGGCAAGGAAGCCGTCACCGGGGTGCTCGACCAGCTCGACCCGGCTGACGTCGGGCTGTTCGCGGTGGCGTCCTGCACCGGCTACGCGACCCCGGGCCTGGATATCGTGCTGGCCCGCGACCTCGGGTTCGCCGACTCCACCCAGCGGCTCGGGATCGGACACATGGGGTGCTATGCGGCGCTGCCCGGCCTGTTGTCGGTCGCCGACTTCGCCCGGGCCCGCTCCCGGCCGGCTGTCCTGCTCTGCTGCGAGCTGACCAGCCTGCACGCCCAGCCGCCGCTGGCCGCGAACACCCGTGAGGGGTTGCAGCAGCTCGTGGCGCACTCCCTGTTCGCCGACGCCGCAGCGGCCGCAGCGGTGCTGCCCGGTGACGCCCCCGACCTGCCGGCCGGGCTCGAGATCCTCGACAGCGAGGCCGAGACCAACGTCGACACCGCGTCGCTGATGACCTGGGACGTCACCGACACCGGCTTCCGGATGGGGCTGTCGCCGATGGTGCCCAAGGCGCTGCGCGCCGCCGTACGCCCGGTCGTCGACCGGCTTCTGGCCCGGCACGGCAAGACCGTGCACGACGTCGCCGGCTGGGCCGTCCATCCTGGCGGGCCGAAGATCCTGGACGTGGTCGGAGAGCAGTGCGAGGTGCCCGACGGTGCGCTCGACGTCTCCCGCCGGGTGCTCGACCAGAACGGCAACTGCTCCAGCGCGACCGTGCTGATGGTGACCGAGGAGATGCTCGCGACGCGGGCCTTCGACCCGGGCGACCTCGTGCTGCTCATGGCCTTCGGACCGGGACTGACCCTCTACTGCGTGCTGACCCGCTGGGCCGGAGCAGGCCCCTCCCTTCCGTGATCGTGGGCGCTGAGCGGGCTCGTGCCGCTCGAGGTTCGCGATGGTGCGCGGCACGCGGCACGCGGGACCGTCACTCGTGCAGCATCAGCTGGCGGGCGGCCTCGGTCACCGAGCCGGACAGCGACGGATAGATCGAGAAGGTGTGCGCGATCTGGTCCACGGTCAGGCCGTGCTGGACCGCGAGCGACATCGGCATGATCAGCTCGGAGGCGTTCGGGGCGACCACGACCCCGCCGAGCACGGTGCCGGCGCCAGGACGGCAGAAGAACTTCACGAACCCCTCGGTGATGCCCTGCATCTTCGCGCGGGCGTTGGTCGCCAGCGGCAACGTCACCGCCTTGGCCGGCACCTCGCCGGACTCCACCTGCTTCTGGGTGACGCCGACCGAAGCCACCTGCGGATCGGTGAACACGTTCGCC
>JBBSTI010000194.1:0-5293 GCA_038236005.1 Mycobacteriales bacterium
CGGGGGTTGGCCGCCTAATAATCCCCCCCCCCCGCCCCCCCGAACCATGCCGGTCCCGGCGGCAAGTCCCCCCCCCGGGTTACGCCCGCCCCGGCCTACGCCCCGGCCCCCCCCGGGGGGGGGGCTCGCCGTGCGCGGCGGTTGAGGTGGAGTCGCGAAACGCCGACAGCGGGACGAAGCAAGACTGGCACCGCATCGAGGAGCTGCCCGAAGCGGGTCGACGCGGGCTGACCGGACAGCGCGGGTAAACAGCCGGCGTCAAGCGAGAGCGCATGATGGCAGGTGAGCGGGAGGGACGAGAGAGGGCGGCTCACAACAATCGGGATGAGCGACGACCTGCTTCTCGGGCCAAGTCTTTCGGTCGCGCATGTCCGAGACAGCGGGAATGCCGATCAATCCTGCGCGGCAGCTCTTGCCTAAGATAGAGATTCCTGTCCCCCTGTCGCACACCACGGAGAGATCGTGGAAGGGTGCGGTCGAGGGGAGCCAGGTCCAGCCCCAGCGGGTACGGCGCACGTGCTCGCAGGACCCGCCGCACTGCTCGCCGTCGACCTTCTAGGCTCCGCCTGTGCCTGACGAACCGCTGGTCCTGGGGATCGAGACGTCCTGCGACGAGACCGGGGTCGGGATCGTCCGCGGCACGACGCTGCTGGCCGACGAGGTCGCGAGCAGCGTGGCGGAGCACGCCCGGTTCGGCGGGGTGGTGCCCGAGATCGCGAGCCGGGCGCACCTGGAGGCGATGGTCCCGACCGTCCGACGGGCGCTCCGCACGGCCGGCGTACGGCTGCAGGATCTCGACGCGATCGCCGTCACCGCGGGGCCCGGGCTGGTCGGGGCGCTGCTGGTCGGGGTGGCGGCCGCGAAGGCGTACGCGGTCGCGCTCGACAAGCCGCTGTACGGGGTGAACCACCTCGCCGGCCACGTCGCCGTCGACGTCCTGGAGCACGGCCCGCTGCCGGAGCCGGCCGTCGCGATGCTCGTCTCGGGCGGGCACTCCTCGATCCTGCTCGTGCCGGATCTTGCCCGTGAGGTGCAGCCGCTCGGCGCTACGGTCGACGACGCGGCGGGGGAGGCGTTCGACAAGGTGGCCCGGTTGCTCGGGCTCGGCTTCCCGGGCGGTCCGGCGGTCGATCGCCTCAGCACGAGCGGCGACCCGGGGGCCATCGCCTTCCCACGGGCGATGATGCGCGAGGCGTCGTACGACGTGAGCTTTTCCGGTCTCAAGACCGCTGTTGCCCGGTGGCTGAAGGCTCACGAGGGCGAGGTCCCGGTCGCCGACGTCTGCGCCAGCTTTCAGGAGGCGGTCTGCGACGTGCTGACCGCTAAAGCCGTACGGGCCTGCAAGGACCACGGCGTCGACCACCTGTTGCTCGGTGGCGGGGTGGCAGCGAACAGCCGGCTCCGAGCGATGGCGCAGGAACGGTGCGAGAAGGCGGGCGTCAGGCTGCGCGTCCCGCGGCCAGGGCTCTGCACCGACAACGGGGCGATGATCGCGGCTCTCGGCTCCCGCCTGGTCGCCGCCGGGGTCGCACCGAGCGCCCTGGACCTCCCCGCCGACAGCGCGATGGAGGTCACCGAGATCCGCGTCTGAGCGTCAGGTGCGGACGAGGTGCACGACGGTGTCCAGGGCGTCGCCGTTCGGTGTCGGGCGCACAGCCGTCTCTCGTCGCTGATCGGTGAAGCCGTCAGCGACGACGTCGGACGGGGACCACAAAAGGCCCGGGTCCTGCGGGCCACCGACACCTTCGGCGAGGTTGCGTACGTCATGGCCGACCACCAGCAACGACCCGCCCGGAGCGACCGCCCGGGCCGCCGCGGTCAGGACGGACCGGCGCTGCGGAGCGGGCAGGTGCAGGTAGACGAGAAGCACCAGGTCATACGACGAACCCGCCCAGGTCAGCACGTCCGTCTGCTCCCAGGTCACCGGGACGTCGCCGGCCAGCGCGCGCGCCTTCTCGAGCCCGGCCGCACTGAAGTCGACCCCGGTGGCGGCCCAGCCCTGCCGGGCCAGCCAGACCGTGTTGCGGCCCTCGCCGCAGGCCAGGTCGACCGCCGTGCCTGGCGTCAGGCCGGCGACCTGCTCGACCACGAACCGGTTGGGCTCGGCGGTCCAGACCAGCTCGCTGCCGGCGTACCGCTCGTCCCAGGCAGTGCTGTCCATCAGGCGGTGTCCATCAGGCGGTTGTCCATCACGGCCAGACCAGGTCGGCGGTGACCTGCGCCGCGCTCGGCCCCAGCAGCAGGCTCTGGTCGAGGTGGGCGTACGCGCCGCCGGTCAGCACCCGGATCTCGACCCGATGCGCGACCGGATCGAGGCTCCTGCGCCACGAACAGAGTCGTCATGTGCTGACCCTAGACCTGTCGACCCTGGGTGATCTTGGGCCGGGAACCGGCCTCAAGATCACCAGAGGTCGAGACGTCAGGGCAGCCAGGAGACCCTGCCGTTCAGCTCGGCGTAGCCGACGAAGGCGACGATGTCGATCAGCGTGTGCGCCACCACGAACGGCGTGACGCGACCCCAACGGCGGAACAGGAAGCAGAACAGCACGCCCATCACGGCGTTGCCGACGAACCCGCCGAAGCCCTGATAGAGGTGGTACGAACCCCTTAGCAGGCTGCTGAACACCGTCGCCTTCCCCCACGACCAGCCGAGCTGCTGCAGCCGCCTCATCACGTAGCCGAGGACGATCACTTCTTCGGCGAGCGCGTTCTGGAACGCGCCGAGCGCGAGCACCGGATCACGCCACCAGGTCGGGCCGAGCGTCGTGACGGCGACGGTGGTGTTGAGGCCGGCGGCGTGGGCGGCCAGGTAGAAGGCGAGCCCGGTGCCGCCGACGATCGCGGCCAGCGCAGCCCCGCGGGAGGCATCGAAGGCAGGCCGCTTGCGGTCCAGACCGAGCAGCCCCAGCGACTCCCCGCCGCGCAGCATCAGGTGGGCGACGAGCAGCACCGGCAGGATGCCCCGGGTGACGCCGACCAGCTGATAGACCAGGTCGAGCCAGGGATTGGGCGCCTGCGAGCCGACCACGGTCGACACCGACTGGTTCAGCGGCCCCCGCAGCGCCGAGCGGATGATCGACAGGACCGCATAGACCCCGCTGGTCGCGAAGGTGAGCGCCAGCACGATCGCCAGCTCGGACCAGAGCGTGCGTCGGCTGAGGGTGCTGGGGGCCGTCACGGGCCCATCGTCGCTCACCTCGTGTGAGGGTGACGTTCAGGTCTTTGGTGATCTTGGGCCGGGAACCGGCCTCAAGATCACCAACGCCTTAGACGGGAGTGTGGAGACTCCGCACCTCCTGCAGGGTGCTCGCCTGCTCCGCGGTCTTGTCGGGCCGATAGCGGACCACCCGCGCGAACCGCAGCGCGATCCCGCCCGGATAGCGCGACGAGGTCTGCACCCCGTCGATCGCGATCTCGACCACCAGCTCGGGGCGTACGAAGACCGTGTGAGCGTCGCGCGAGGTCTCCCGGGCCAGCAGCTCGGCGGTCTGCCAGGACAGCAGCTCGTCGGTCAGCCCCTTGAAGGTCTTGCCGAGCATCACGAACCCGTCGCCGGAACGCGCTCCGAGGTGCAGGTTCGACAGCTTTCCCGTACGCCGCCCGCTGCCCCACTCGACCGCCAGCACGACCAGGTCGAAGGTGTGCACCGGCTTGACCTTGAGCCAGCCGCCACCCCGACGACCCGCGGCGTACGGGGCCGTCAGGTCCTTCACCACCACCCCTTCATGGCCACGGGCGAGCGCGTCGGCCGCGAAGGCGTCGAGGTCTGCGCCGGCACTGCTGACGGCCCGCGGTGCGCGCCATCGGGAAGGCACCACCTCGTCCAGCGCGGCGATCCGTTCGCCGAGCGGCCGCCCCAGCAGGTCGACGCCGTCGCGGTGCAGCAGGTCGAAGAAGTACGGCGTGAGCGTCGCGACGTGCTCGGAGCTGCTGGCCGCGCGGGAGGCGGTCACCTGGAACGGCAGCGGCGAGCCGTCGGGCCGCAGCGCCAGGGCCTCGCCGTCCAGCACCAGGGCGTGGGCCGGCAGCGACCGCACGACCTCGACCAGCTCCGGCACGCGGTGCGTGATGTCGTCCAGGCTGCGGGTGAAGACGTGGACCTCTTCGTCGGAGCGGTGCACCTGGACCCGGATGCCGTCGAGCTTCCACTCGACGGCGGCGGACGGGGTGCGGGCCAGCGCCGCAGCCAGGTCGCTGCCCGGCTGGGCGAGCATCGGGGCGAGCGGTCGCCCGAGCTGGAGCCGGAAGGCGGCCAGCCCCGCGGCCCCCTCCGCCTGAGCGGCGACGGCGACGGTCGGCAGGGAGCCGGACAGCATCACGGCCGTACGCACGTCGGCGAGCGGTAGGTCGTAGGTCTTCGCCACCGCGTCGGTCACCACCCCCTGCTGGGCGCCCTGGCGCAGCTCACCGCTGAGCAGACCGGTGAGCAGCCGCTGCTCGTCGGCGGTGGCCCGGCCGTAGAGGTCCACCAGCAAGGCCCTGCGTCGACCCACCGAACCCGGCCCGCTGACGGTGGCCAGCGCGTCCATCGCCGCGTGCACCTCGAGCACGGTCAACGACGGCTCGGCGGCCGGGGCAGGCAGGTCGGTGAGCGCCCGGTGACCGATCCCGGTCCGTCGTTGCGGCAGCTCCCCGGACAGGTGGTCGACCGCGACCGCCAGCTCGTCCGGTCCCGCGGTGCGCAGGACGGCGGCGAGGCTGGTGACCTTGGCCCCCCGGGCCTGGGTCCCGGACACGGCGCGGGAGGCGGCGGCAAGATCGGCGAACATCACCCGTACAGCCTGGGGCTTGGTTGTGCGGTTGGCACTCTGAGGTCTAGAGTGCCAACTCAGAGGCGATTGACCCCCGCGACGGCGGTCGCCTCCCGTCCACGTGCACCATCACCGCACCACACTGCCAACGGAGGCACCCGTGACCACAGCGACCAAGGTCGCCATCAAGCCCCTCGACGACCGCATCGTGGTCCAGGCGAGCGAGGCCGAGACCACCACCGCGTCCGGCCTCGTCATCCCGGACACGGCGAAGGAGAAGCCCCAGGAGGGCACCGTCGTCGCGGTCGGCCCGGGCAAGTTCGAGGACGGCGTTCGCGTCCCCATGGACATCGCCGTGGGCGACAAGGTGCTCTACAGCAAGTACGGCGGCACCGAGGTCAAGTACAGCGGCGAGGAGTACCTCGTGCTGTCCAGCCGCGACGTGCTCGCCATCATCGAGGCCTGAGCTTTCTCGTACGCGTAAGGCTCGACACGACGCCCCGGAGATCCCTGCGGGGACCCGGGGCGTCGCCCATTTTCGC
>JBBSTI010000195.1:0-5225 GCA_038236005.1 Mycobacteriales bacterium
GGGGCTGGGGTGGGGGCTTTCCGGGTGTTTCGCGCCCACGACAGCCCGGTGGAGAGACGCCTGCTGCGGTCGGCGCTGCAGGCTGGCGGCTTCCAGGTCACCGGCGAGGCGCGCAACGGACGCGAAGCCGTGGCGCTGGTCGCCCGGCTCCGACCGGCCGCCGTCCTGCTCGACCTGGAGCTGCCCGGGATGAGCGGGCTCGAGGCGCTCGAGCACATCATGTCCGCCAGCCCGACCCCGGTGCTGGTGCGGACGGCCCGCGCGGACCCCGAGCAACGGGCGCTCGCGCTGGCCGCCGGAGCCGTGGACGTGCTGGCCAAGCCGGCACCGGGGGAGCCTTGCGCCGTGGAGCAGCATGCCGACGCGCTGCGCAAGCAGATGCGGGTCGTCGCCCGAGCCCGGGTGATCACGCATCCGCGCAACCGGTGGCGCACGACCGCGGCACCGGCCGGTGCTCATGCGCGGCCGGCCGTGCGGTTGCTGGTGCTGGGGGCCTCCACCGGCGGCCCGCAGGCACTGCTCACCGTGCTGTCCGCCCTGCCGCCGGGCCTGGAACAGGCGGTCCTGGTCGTGCAGCACATGGCAGACGGGTTCCTGGACGGCTTGGCGAGCTGGCTCGACGGGCACCTCCGCCTTCCCGTACGCGTCGGGCAGAGCGGCGGGCGGCTTGCGCCCGGGACGGTGACGCTGGCCCCGAGCGGGGGGAACTTCCTGGTCGTCGACGCCGGGCTGCGGGTGCTGTGCTCACCGCCCGGCCCGGGGCAGCACCACGTGCCGGGGATCGACGCGACCATGCGCAGCGTCGCGGACATCCTGGGGCCGGCCGCGATCGGCGTCGTGCTGACCGGGATGGGGCGCGACGGGGCGCTCGGGCTGACCGCCATGCACGACCGGGGCGCAGTCACGGTGGCGCAGGACGAGCCGAGCAGCGTGGTGTACGGGATGCCGGCCGCCGCGGTGGAGCTGGGCGGCGTGGACCACGAGCTGTCGGTGCACGCGATCGCATGCTTCTTGCGTACGACCCTGCAGCCGGCCGTGACGTGAGCCGGGTCGTCTTGTCCGACGCGGCGTTCCTGACCCTGCGTCGGGTCCTGGCGAGGACGGCGGGTCTCGTCTTCGACGAGTCGCGCCGGGAGTCGATAGCCTTCTCGGTCGCGGAGCGGCTGCACGCCACCGGGCTGTCCAGCGTTGCGGACTATCTGGCCCTGGTGGACGGTCGGGGCGGCGACCCGGTAGAGCGCCAACGCCTCGTGGATGCCGTCACGATCCAGGAGACCCACTTCTTCCGCAACCCGCCGCAGGTCCGTGCGCTGCGTCAGACGGTGCTGCCGGGGTTGGCCGATCACGCCCAGCAGGCCGGGCGGGCGTTGCGGGTCTGGAGCGCAGGGTGCTCGACCGGCGAGGAGCCGTACAGCCTTGCGATGCTGCTGCGCGAGGTGGCTCCGACGGCGCGGGCCGACGTGCTCGCCACCGATGTCTCAGAGCGCGCGCTGGCTGCAGCCCGCCGTGCGGTCTACGGTCGGCGTGCGGTCCAGATGGCGACGCCCGACCAGCTGGGACGCTTCTTCGTCGAGCACGGCAACGGCACGTACGGCGTCCGGCCGGCCGTGTCCGAGCTGGTGCGGTTCGCCCACCACAACCTGGTAACCGACCTCCCGCCGTACGCCGAGGGCGAGGTCGATCTGGTGCTGTGCCGCAACGTGACCATCTACTTCGGCCGCGACACGACCCGCGAGCTCGTCCGGCGCTTCGCCCGGGTGCTGCGACCTGGTGGCTTCCTGTTCCTCGGGCACAGCGAGACCTTGTGGCGGGTGAGCCAGGAGTTCGGGCTGGTCACGCTCGGGACCGGTGACAGCGCCGCCTTCGTCTACCGGCGTCTGCCGGCGGACAGAACTCACAAGGTGGACGAGCGGCGATCGGTGCTCCCGGACCGCCGCACCGGCTCGGACCCGACCCCGTCCGCCGGACCGGATCGCAGGCGAGGTCTGCGCCGCCTGCCCGCGCTGGTGGACCTGACCGTGGGGGAGTCGGTGGCGGCCCTGCCCGAGGCCGTGGACCCGGTGGCCCTGCCGACCGACGGGATCGAGGCCGCGCGGTCTGCCCTGCAGTGTGGGCGCTACGAGCAGGCCGCCGAGCTGGCGGCGCTGGTCGCGGCGGACGCCCCGTTGCTGGCCGACGCGCACTACCTGCGCGGCGTGGCCCTCGCGAGCCTCGGACGCGACCCCGAGGCGTTGACCGACCTGCGAAAAGCCGTCTACCTGGAGCCCTCGGACGGGTTCGCGCACTTCCTGCTCGCCGGTGTGCTCGGTCGGCTCGGTGACCCGCTCGCCGCCGCCCGGGAGTATGCCGCTGCGGCGGACACCCTGGGTCGACGTCCGGGCGACACCACGGCCCCGGAGCTGGGCGGGCGCAGCGTCGACGAGCTGCGGGCCCTGTGCCTGCGGCTGTCCCGGGTCGACCCGTGACCGTCACCGCGGGCCCGACCGAGCGGACCGGTGACCGGTCGGCCGCGCGGGAGCCCGACGACCAGGCACCCGGTCTGGTCACGTTCTGCGTCGGACCTCGGCTGTACGCGGCCTCCCTGACCAGGGTGCGGGAGGTCGTCCGGCTCGTCGGGCTGCTCGAGCTCGACGGCATGGACCCGCCGCTGGCCGGGGTCGTCGACCTGCGCGGCGCCTTCCTGCCGGTGCTGGACCTTCGCCACGACCGCAGGCCGGAGCGCGGCGACGTGCTGGTCCTGGAGGACGCCGACGGGACGGTGGTGGGGGTGGCTGTCGACCAGGTGCGGGCCGTGCTCGACGTGGCCGACCTGCCGCCGGCGCCTCGGGCCGGCCCCGGCATGCTTCCCTCTTACGTCCTGGACGTGCTGGTCGGCGCGGACGGGCCGGTGTTCCGGGTGGACCTGCCGGTGATGGCACGGGCCCCCCGGGCGCCTCAGACGTAGCGTTCGAGGATCGAGGTCTCGGCCAGCCGGGACAGGCCCTCGCGGATCGTGCGGGCGCGGCTCTCGCCGATGCCGTCGACGGCCTGCAGGTCGTCGACGCCGGCCGCGAGCAGCTTCTGCAAGCCTCCGAAGTGCTCGACGAGCCGGTCGACGATCAACGGTGGCAGCCGGGGCACCTTGGCCAGCAGCCGATAGCCGCGGGGGCTCGCGGCCAGCTCGAGCACTTCCTCGGAGGTGTGGAAGCCGAACGTGCGGGCCACCGCGGACAGGTCCAGCAGGTCGACGTCGGACAGGGCGTCCAGGTCGGCCAGGCACTGCGCCACGGTGCGCTGGCGCTTGCCGCCGGCGAGCAGGTAGTCGCGCACGACCAGCTCGCGGTCGGCCTCGACGCCGGCCATCAGTTCTTCCAGCTGAAGGCTCAGCAGGCGGCCGTCGGTGCCGAGCTCAACCACGTAGCCGTTGATCTCGGTCGCGATCCGGCGGACGCGTTCGAGCCGCTGGCTGACGGCGGTCGCGTCCCGCAGCGTCACCAGGTCCTCGATCTCCAGGGCCGACAGCGTGCCGGCGACCTCGTCGAGGCGCATCTTGTAGCGCTCGAGCGTCGCGAGCGCCTGGTTGGCCTTGGACAGGATCGCCGCGCTGTCGTCGAGCACGTAGCGGCGCCCGTCCACGTAGAGCGCGATGATCCGCATGGACTGGCTCACGCTGATCACCGGCCGGCCGGTCTGCAGCGCGACCCGCTCCGCGGTGCGGTGCCGGGTCCCGGTCTCGCTGGTCTCGATGCTCGAGTCGGGCACGAGCTGGACCCCGGCCCGGACGATCTTGGACAGGTCCTCGGTGACGACGACGGCGCCGTCCATCTTGCTGAGCTCGCGGAGCCGGGTCGCGGAGAAGTCCACGTCGAGCGTGAAGCCTCCGGTGCACAGCTCCATCACCGCGCGATCCGCGCCCAGCACGACGAGCCCGCCGGTGCTGCCACGCAGGATGCGCTCGAGACCGTCCCGCAGGGGGGTGCCGGGTGCGACGGCGATCAGCGTCCTGCGCAGCAGGTCGTTCGTGCTCACCACATGCCGCTCCCCGGGTTGCCAGCATCGTAGAAGGTGTCGCGCAACGCTGCGGTCACGAACCGTGGTGGCGCAGGGTGCTCACAGTTCTCAGCTGTCCCGCGGGGCGGGTGGCCGGGGGATCGGTGGCAAGGAGCCGCTGACGGCCGCCAGCGCGAAGGCGAGGTCGGCCACCTCGGTCACCCGCATCCCCGGCGGTACCTCGCCGGGATCGACCGGCACGAGGGCCCGGGTGAACCCGAGCCTTGCAGCCTCGGCCAGCCGGCGGCTCACCCCGGGCACCGACCGCACGTCACCGGACAACGACACCTCGCCGATCGCGACGAGGTCCGGTGGAAGCGGTCGGCCGTTCTTCGCGCTGGCGAGCGCGAGCGCGACCGAGAGATCGGCCGCCGGCTCGGTGAGCCGCACCCCGCCGACCGTCGAGACGTAGACGTCGTGACCGCTGAACGTGCTGCTGCGGTTGCCGAGCACCGCGAGCACCATGGCCACCCGGCTGGCGTCCAGGCCGGACACGGCCCGGCGGGGGTTGTGGGCCTGGGTCTTCTCGACCAGCGCCTGCACCTCGGCGGGCAGCGGGCGCCGGCCGTCGATGCTCACGGTCACGCAGGTGCCGGGGACCGGGTCCGGACGCCGGGTCAGGAACAGCCCCGACGGGTCCACCAGCGAGGAGATCCCGCCGTCCCCGAGCGTGAAGCAGCCCACCTCGTCGGCGGGGCCGAACCGGTTCTTGACCGCCCGCACGGTGCGCAGCGTGGAGTGCCGGTCGCCCTCGAAGGAGAGCACCACGTCGACCAGGTGCTCGAGCAGCCGCGGCCCGGCGATCGAGCCGTCCTTGGTCACGTGCCCGACGAGCACGGTCGCGATCCCGCGCTGCTTGGCGACCGCGATGATGGCCGCGGTCACGGCGCGGATCTGGGTCACGCCGCCGGCACCGCCGTCCACGTCGGCGCTCGCGACGGTCTGCACGCTGTCGACGATCAGGAGCCCGGGGCGCACCGCGTCGACGTGCCCGAGCAGCGCGCCGAGGTCGGTCTCGGCAGCGAGCCACAGGTGCGGGTCGAGGGCGTCGGTGCGCCCTGCCCGAAGCCGGACCTGGGCGGCGGACTCCTCACCCGTCACGTAGAGGGTCGGCGCGCCTTCCCGGGCCGCCCGGGCGGCGAGGTCCAGGGTCAGGGTCGACTTCCCGTCGCCCGGCTCGCCGGCGCGCCGCACGA
>JBBSTI010000196.1:0-5162 GCA_038236005.1 Mycobacteriales bacterium
CACCCCAAGCTGGCGATCGCGTTCGATGCCCTGCTGGTGGTCTCTCCCGAGCACGGCCGGGTCCTGCGCGAGGGCGGGTGGGACTCGGACCGGCTGCTCGCCGAGCTGGACCTGCTGCTCACCGTCCCCGGCGCCGAGCTGTCGCGCGGTGTCGGAGGGATGGCCGAGGGGATGCCGCCGGGCTTCGAGGCGGTGCCGATCCCGAAGTTCCGTCCGGGGGGTCTGCTCCTCGCGTACGCCGGGGGGAGGGCTGGTCTGTTCTCGACGGTCGTGCCAGGGTGGGTCAGCGGAGCGGGCGGCAGCGAGCCGGTCACCGTCTCGATCGAGGAGTGGGCATGAGAGCACTGGTGGACCCGACGTCAGAGCAGCAACCGGTGGAGCGACAGCTCAACCCTCGACCGGTCTCGCTGTCCGGTCGCACCGTCGGGCTGCTGGACATCTCCAAGGCCCGGGGCGACGTGGTGCTCGACCGGCTGGCCCAGCGGCTCGAGGGTGACGGCGCGACGGTCCTGCGCTACACCAAACCGACGTTCGCGAAGCCGGCGCCGGTCGACCTGCGGCACGAGATCTCGGTGCAGTGCGAGGTGGTCATCGAGGCCCTCGCCGATTGAGGCAGCTGCACGTCGTGCAGTGTGCACGACATCGCAGATCTTGAACGGCGGGGCGTGGTCGGGGTGTTCCTGGCCAGCAGCGAGTTCGCCGAGGCCGCACGTGCGCAGAACCGTGCGGTCGGCCTGGACGTGCCGCACGTCCTGGTCCCGCACCCGATCCAGGACCGGACCGACGAGGAGCTGACCGCGCTCACCGACCAGGTTTACGACGCCGTGGTCCGCGCCGTCACGACCGGCCCGGACGGCCCGGGCTGAGCGGCTGCCGCAGAGCGGCGCAGCGCCCGGGCCGTCCGCCCGTTCCCGCTGCTCCTCCGCGGGCTAGCCGGGGACCAGCTCGCCGGTCTCGAGGTCGGCCAGCTCGTCGTCGAGGTCGGTCCCGTCCTCGGGTCCACCCGGCGTGACCATGAGGACCTCGCCGGTCTCCGGGTCGACCTGCCCGCTGGAGACCAGGTCGCCCTCGTCGTTGCCGGCCGGCGCGCCGCTCTGCTCGACCGGGGGCGCGGACGTGCGGTGCGAGGTCGCCCGGTTGAACATCAGGTCGATCCCGACGCAGTCCGCGTCGATCTCCAGGTTGGTGCGCGCCTGCCCCTTGTCGTCGGTCCAGGTGCGCTGGGCGAGCCGGCCCTCCACGATGACCCGGTCCCCCTTCTTGATCGAGCTGGCGACGTGCTCGGCGAGACCGCGCCAGACGGTGACGTTGAACCAGATCGTCTCGCCGTCCACCCAGCCCTGGTCGAGCTTGACCCGCGGGGTGTGCGCGACCCGGAAGTCGGCCACCGAGTGGCCCTGCTTGCTGATGCGCAGCCGCGGGACGGCGGCGAGGTGTCCGGTGATGGTCATGCGGGGCTCGTGCACGGTGACCTCCAGGTGCCTGTCGGCACGGTCGGTGCGGCGGGCGTTCCGCCGACCCCGCCGACGTTGCTCCTGCGGGGGCCGGTACGGGGCGGCCGTAGCGAGGTTGTGGACAACCGGCACCCTGTGGATGAGGGCATGTTCGTACGCCTGCCGTACCGTCCCCAAGATCCCCGACCTCAGGAGGTCCCCATGGGTCTGATGGCGCTCACCGACGCGACCTTCATGCTGCCGGAACGACGCGAGTCGCCGATCCACGTCGGCGGGCTCCAGGTGTTCGAGCTGCCGGTGGACGCGGGACCGGACTACGTCACCGACCTCTACGAGCGGGCGCTGTCGGTGACCGACGTCGCGCCGGTGTTCCGCAAGCGCGCGACCAGGGGGCCGCTGACGCTCGGCGCGTGGGCCTGGACCGAGGACCGCGAGATCGACCTGGAGCACCACGTCCGGCACTCCGCGCTGCCCCGGCCGGGTCGGGTGCGCGAGCTGCTCGCCCTGGTGTCCCGGCTGCACGGCACCCTGCTGGACCGCGAGCGTCCGCTCTGGGAGGTGCACCTGATCGAGGGGCTGGAGGGCAACCGGTTCGCCGTCTACAGCAAGCTGCACCACAGCCTGATGGACGGGGTGTCCGCGACGCGCCTCATGGAGCGCACGCTGTCGACCACCCCCGACGGACCCACCGGCATGCTCTGGCAGCGCCAGGAGTCCGAGCCTCGCGAGCCTCGGCCCTCGGCGCTGCGCTCGGCGCCCAAGGCGCTGTGGGGGCTCGGCACCGACGCCGTCACGCTCGGGCCACGGCTGGCCCGGCTGGCGGCGAGCTCGATGGGCGAGGTGAGCGCGCCGCTGCCGATGCAGGCGCCCAAGAGCCGCTTCAACACCTCGATCACCGGCAGCCGCCGGTTCGCCGCGCAGTCCTGGTCGCTGCCGCGGGTCAAGGCCGTCGGCAAGGCCGCCGGCTGCACGTTGAACGACGTCGTCCTGGCGATGTGCTCCTCGGCGCTGCGCGACTACCTGCTGGACCTGCACGACCTGCCGGCCGAGCCGCTGGTGGCGATGACCCCGGTCTCGCTGCGCGCGGCGGGCGACACCAGCGGGGGCAACAACATCTCCGCCATCCTGGCCAACCTCGCCACCGATCTCGAGGACCCGGCCGACCGGCTGGCGGCGATCCACACCTCGATGGAGCAGGGCAAGGCGGGGCTGCGCGACCTGTCGCCGCTGCAGCGGGTCGTGGTCGCCGGCGTCGTCATGTCGCCGCTGCTGCTCAACTCGCTGGTCGGGATGCACAAGGTGGCTCGGCCGCCGTTCAACCTGATCATCAGCAACGTGCCCGGCCCCCGCGACCCGCTCTGGTGGAACGGCGCGCGGCTGCAAGGGCACTACCCGTTGTCGATCCCGCTCGAGGGTCAGGCCCTGAACATCACGCTGGTCTCCTACGACGGTCAGCTGCACGTCGGCATCACCGGGTGTCGCCGCACGGTGCCGCACCTGCAGCGGATGCTCTTCGGGCTGGAGAAGGGCCTCGCGGACCTGGAGCAGGCCTACGGCATCGCCTCGCCCGCCACGGTCTAGCCTGCCGGTCATGGAGACCGTGCTCACCTCGACGCTGGACCCGGGGGCGCCGGAGCAGCGCACGAACACCGCGCTGCAGCAGTCCTTGGTCGACGAGCTGCGCTCCCGTACGGCCCGCGCCGCGCTCGGCGGACCGGAGCGTTCTCGCGAGCGGCACGTGGCCCGCGGAAAGCTCCTCCCCCGCGACCGGGTGGACGCCCTGCTCGACCCGGGCTCACCGTTGCTGGAGCTGTCCCCGCTCGCGGCCGACGGCCTCTACGACGGGGACGCCCCGGGTGCCTCGCTGATCACCGGGGTCGGCCGGGTGTCCGGGCGGGAGTGCGTGATCGTGGCCAACGACGCCACCGTCAAGGGCGGCACCTACTACCCGATGACCGTGAAGAAGCATCTGCGTGCGCAGGAGGTGGCTCTGCAGAACCGCTTGCCGTGCCTCTACCTCGTCGACTCCGGCGGAGCGTTCCTGCCGCGGCAGGACGAGGTGTTCCCCGACCGCGAGCACTTCGGGCGGATCTTCTACAACCAGGCGCAGATGAGCGCCCGCGGGATCCCGCAGCTGGCGGCGGTGCTCGGGTCGTGCACCGCCGGCGGGGCCTACGTCCCGGCGATGGCCGACGAGGCCGTCATCGTCCGTGACCAGGGCACGATCTTTCTCGGCGGGCCGCCGCTGGTGAAGGCCGCGACCGGTGAGGTGGTGACCGCCGAGGAGCTGGGCGGGGGTGCGCTGCACAGCCGGACGTCCGGGGTCACCGACCACCTCGCCGACGACGACGCGCATGCGCTGCGGATCCTGCGCCGGATCGTCGCCACCCTGGCTCCCCGGGTCGCTCCCCCGTGGGACGTGGCGGCTTCCGAGCCCCCTGCGGTAGACCCGGCAGGGCTCTACGGCGTGCTGCCCGCCGACGCGCGTACGCCCTACGACGTCCGCGAGGTGATCGCCCGACTCGTCGACGGGTCGCGGTTCGCCGAGTTCAAGGCGGAGTACGGCACGACGCTCGTGACCGGGTTTGCGCACCTGCACGGCAACCCGGTCGGGATCGTCGCCAACAACGGCGTGCTGTTCGGCGAGTCGGCGCTCAAAGGCGCGCACTTCGTCGAGCTGTGCGACCAGCGCAAGATCCCCCTGCTGTTCCTGCAGAACATCACCGGGTTCATGGTCGGGCGGGAGTACGAGGCCGGCGGGATCGCCAAGCACGGCGCCAAGATGGTGATGGCAGTGGCCTGCGCCCGGGTGCCCAAGCTGACCGTGGTGATCGGCGGCAGCTTCGGGGCCGGTAACTACTCGATGTGCGGCCGGGCCTACTCGCCGCGCTTTCTCTGGATGTGGCCGGGCGCGCGGATCTCGGTGATGGGCGGCGACCAGGCCGCAGCGGTGCTCGCGACCGTGGCCGCCGAGGGGGTGGACACCGAGGCCCAGAGCGCGGCCGTGCGCGCGCAGTACGAGGAGCAGGGCAACCCCTACTACTCGACCGCGCGGCTCTGGGACGACGGCGTCCTGGACCCGCTGCAGACCCGGGACGCGCTCGGGCTCGCGCTCGCCGCCTGCGCCAACCCACCCCTGGAGGACGTCTCCTACGGCGTCTTCCGGATGTGACGCGTTTCCCTACGTTGGTGATCTTGGCCGGCGTTTCGGCTCCAAGATCACCAACGCAGGAGAGGTGCCCGTGAGATCGCTGCTGATCGCCAACCGCGGTGAGATCGCCGTCCGGATCGCCGCCACCTGTCGGCGCCTGGGCATCCGGACCGTCGCGGTCTACAGCGACGCCGACGCCGGGGCGCGGCACGTGCTGGCCGCCGACACCGCCGTACGGCTTGGTCCTGCGCCGGCCGCCGAGTCCTACCTGTCGATCCCCGCGCTGCTCGACGCGGCTGCCCGCACCGGCGCCGAGGCGGTGCACCCCGGCTACGGCTTCCTGGCCGAGAACGCCGCCTTCGCCCGCGCCGTGCAGGACGCCGGCCTGGTCTGGGTCGGGCCCTCCCCCGAGGCGATCGATGCGATGGGCGACAAGATCCGGGCCAAGGCGCTCGTGCAGGCGGCCGGCGTCCCGGTCGTGCCCGGTGCCAGCGGTGGCGACCTGTCGGCCGCGGGCCGCGCCCTGGGCTTCCCCTTGCTCATCAAGCCGTCCGCCG
>JBBSTI010000197.1:0-4985 GCA_038236005.1 Mycobacteriales bacterium
CCGACGTCTTCGTCCACTTCAGCGCCATCCAGACCGACGGCTACAAGAGCCTCGACGAGAACCAGCGTGTGGAGTTCGACATCACGCAGGGCCAGAAGGGCCCGCAGGCGGACAACGTCCGTCCGGTCTGACCCACCGCACACAGACCTTCTGAACGGCCCGTCCCCTCACGGGGGCGGGTCGTTCGGCTTTGTGGGGGGTCCGTACGCTGGGGTTTACGCCTCGATCCGTTCCTCGGGTCCTGGCGCTCGCGCAGGACCGCCGGTGGGAGCCCGCACATGACCACGACAGCCACCGCCCGTCCCTCGAGCGCCCAGCCGGACCGCAGCATGGGCGCGGACAGCGAGGACGTCGCCGCCCCGCTGGACTCGCTGCTCGTCGACGCCGCGTTCGGCCCGCTCCGGCGCTTCAACCCGGGCATGTCCGGGTTGCGGATGGCGGCCCGGCTGGCGCGTCGTCCCCGCACGGTGGCGCGTCGCTCGGCGGGGCTCGGCCGCGAGCTGGTCAAGGTCGCGGCCGGCTTCTCCTCGGCCGAAGGCCCCGCCAAGGACCGTCGTTTCGTCGAACCTGCCTGGACCGACAACCCGGCGTTGCGGCGCCTGCTCCAGGTCTACCTCGTCACCGGCCAGGCGACCCGGTCCCTCGTGGAGGACGCTGGCCTGTCCTGGTCCGACCACGAACGCATGACGTTCATCGCGGACAACCTGGTCGAGGCGATGAGCCCGAGCAACAACCCGTTCCTCAACCCCGCCGCGCTCAAGGCCGGGCTGGACACCGGGGGCGCCAGCTATCTGCGCGGGGTCCGCAACTTTGCGTCGGACATGGCGGTGAAGCCTCGGGTGCCGAGCATGGTGGACACCACGGCCTTCAACGTCGGCAAGGACCTGGCCGTCTCCCAGGGGGCGGTGGTCCTGCGGACCGAGGTCTTCGAGCTGATCCAGTACGCACCGACCACCGAGACCGTGCACACCTCGCCGATGCTCATGGTGCCGCCGACGATCAACAAGTTCTACGTCGCGGACCTCGCGCCGGGACGCAGCATGGTCGAGCACTTCGTCGGCTCCGGGCAGCAGGTGTTCCTGATGTCGTGGCGCAACCCTGGGCGCAAGCACGCCGGCTGGGGGCTTGACACCTATGTGCAGGCGGTGCTCGACGCGATGGACGCGGTGGAGCAGATCACCGGTGCCGACAAACAGGTGCTGTTCTCGTTGTGCGCGGGCGGGATCATCTCGAGCCTCACCCTCGGCCACCTGCTGCACACCGGGCAGGAGCACCGACTGGCGGGCTTCTCGCTCGGGGTGACCCTGCTCGACCAGGCCCGCGCCGGGCTGATGAGCTCGGTGACCAGCCCGGACGTAGCCAGGGCCGCGGCCGCCAAGTCCCGGGCGGACGGGTTCCTGGACGGTCGCAACCTGGCAGTGGTCTTCGCCTGGCTGCGCCCGGGCGACCTGGTCTGGAACTACTGGGTCAACAACTACCTGCTCGGCAAGCCGCCGCCGGCCTTCGACGTCCTCTACTGGAACGCCGACACGACCCGCATGGCGGCCGAGCTGCACGCGGACTTCCTGGACCTGGCCGTGGAGAACAAGCTGGTGACCCCGGGCGCCGCGAGCGTGCTCGGCAGCCCGGTCGACCTGTCCCGGACCACTGTGGACAGCTATGTCGTCGCCGGGATCGCCGACCACATCTGTCCCTGGCAGAGCTGTTTTCGCAGCGCCCACATGCTCGGTGGCCGTACCCGCTTCGTGCTCTCCACCAGTGGTCACATCGCGGCGCTGGTCAATCCGCCGACCAACAAGAAGGCCAGCTATCGGGTGATGGACGATCCGCCGGCGAACGCCGAGGAGTTCCTGGCGAACGTGGAGCCCACCGCGGGCAGCTGGTGGACCGACTACGTGCTCTGGCTGGCCGAGCGGTGCGGGGACGAGCGGCCGGCGCCGGAGCGGCTCGGTGACGACGCACACCCGGTGCTCGCCGCAGCGCCCGGGACGTACGTCTTCGCCACATGACCAGCACGAGCCCGTCGAGCGACGCGGCGGGGACGCCCGAGGTCCGGCTGGTGCACGTAGGCGGCCTGGACATCAAGGTGTCGGTCCGCGGCACCGGCAGACCGCTCCTGCTCATCATGGGGCTCGGCGGCAACCTGGAGATGTGGGAGCCGCTGGAGCGGGCGCTGCTCCCGTACGGCTTCCAGACCATCACCTTCGACGCCCCCGGCACCGGCGGTTCGACCGGTTGGACGGTGCCGCGCCGGATGCCGTCGATCGCCCGGGTGGCGGAGCACGTGCTGACCGCGCTGGGGCACGGGCAGGTAGACGTGCTGGGCGTGTCGCTCGGCGGGGCGGTCGCGCAGCAGCTGACCCGTCAGTCGCCCCACCGGGTCAACCGGCTGGTGCTCGCGGCGACGATGCCCGGCCTCGGCGGTCTGCCGGGCTCACCACGCGTCCTGCTGCGGATGAGCAGCCCCCGTCGCTACCGCGACCCCGACTACTTCAGCCGGGTGGCCGGCGAGCTGTACGGGGGTCGGGCCCGCGAAGGCGTCCCGGTGCCCGGCTCGCTCGCCCGCTTCGCGAAGCCACCGTCCTGGCGCGGCTACCTTGCGCAGCTCTCCTCGATCCAGGGCTGGACGTCGATGCCGTGGCTGCACACCCTCCGGCACCGCACGCTGGTGATGGCCGGCGACGACGACCCGATCGTGCCGCTGCTCAACGGGCGGATCCTGGCCGCGCGGATCCCGAGGGCCCACCTGCACGTGGTGCACGGCGGTGGGCACCTGTTCCTGCTGGAGGACGCCGAGGAGTCCGCCGCGACGATCGCCCACTTCCTCACCGGCTGAGCCCGGACAGACAAGCACGGCCTGGCCGGCGGGTCCGTCAGGTCAGGTAGGGCTGACCGACCGCGGCCGGGGCCCGATCGACCGGCACCCCGGAGCCGTCGCGACGGCCGTCGGCCGGCGGCAGCTCGACCGCCTCGCCGCCGGCGCCGGCAGCCCAGGCGGGGGCCGGTCCGGCCCAGCCCAGCACGAGGTGCGACTCGCCGGACAGCATCCGGTGCGCCCGGACGCCGCCGGTGGCGCGACCCTTGCGGGGGTACTCCGACAGCGGGGTGACCTTGACGCTGGACACCGTTCCCGGCCCCCGACCCTTCTCGGCCGGCAGGCCGGCCCCGGTCACCACGACCGGCTCGGCGAACAGCGCGTCCCCGTCACCGAGCGGCACGGCAGAGAACCCGACGACCGAGGCGCCGGCCGCAAGACGCACGCCGGCGACCCCTCCGGCGGACCGGCCCTGCGGCCGCACCAGCGAGGCCGGGAAGCGCAGCAGGTCGCCGGTGGAGGTGAACAGCACGAGCTCCTCCTCGCCGTCCGCCAGCTGGGTCGCGCCGACCAGCTCGTCACCGGGCTGCAGGGTCACGACCGGCACGACGTCCAGGCGCGCCGGCCACTCCGGGGCGACCCGCTTCACGACGCCCATTCGGCTGGCGAGCACCAGCCCGGGGCCGTCCCCGGCATACGTGGTGAGGCACAGCGCCCGCTCGCCCCGCTCGAGCGAGGCGAGCTCGGTCGCGGACGCGCCACCTCTCAAGGACAGCGCGCCGGTGGTCACGCCAGGCACCTCGGGCAGGTCGAGCACCGAGAGCCGCAGCACCCGGCCGCGGGACGTCACGACGCCGACCTCGCCGCGCGCCGTGGTCGGCACGTGACTGATCAGGACGTCGTGCCGGTGACGTCGGCCCGGCCCGCGCGCCGGGGTCTCGGTGATCGCAGGCGTGCGGGCGAGCAGGCCCGAGCTCGACAGCAGCACCACGCAGGGGTCGTCGGTCACCTCCAGCGTCACCGACCGCGGGGTGACGAGCGCCCTGAGGTCACCGCCGACCAGGACGGTGCGACGCGGGGTGCCGTGCTCGCTGGCCACCTCGCGCATCTCCTGGACCAGGAGCGCGCGGAGGACTGCCGGGTCGCCGAGGATCCCTTGCAGCTCGGCGATCCGGGCGCGCAGCTCGGCCAGCTCGGCGCGGATCTTGTCGACCTCCAGGGCCACGAGCCGCCGCAGCTGCATGTCGAGCACATAGCCCGCCTGCACGTCGGACAGTGTGAAGCGCTCCATCAGCGCGGTGCGCGCCTGGCCGGCGTCGGGCGACGACCGGATGATCCGGACGACCTCGTCGATGTTGTCGAGCGCGATCAGCAGGCCTTCGAGCAGATGTGCGCGTTCTTCAGCCTTGCGCAGGCGATAGCGGGTGCGCCGGGTGATCACGTCGATCCGATGGTCGAGGAACACCTGCAGCAGGTCGCGCAGCCCGAGCGTGCGGGGCTGGCCGTCGACCAGGGCAAGCGCGTTGATCCCGAACGACTCCTCCAGCGGGGTGAGTCGATACAGCTCGGCGAGCACCGCTGGCCCCTGGAAGCCGGCCTTCAGCTCGATCTCCAGCCGGGTGCCGTTGTCCTGGTCGGTGAGGTCCTTGACGTCGGCGATCCCCGCCAGCTTCTTCGCGTCGACGACCTCCTTGATCTTCAGCTTCACCCGCTCGGGGCCCACGCCGTACGGCAGCTCGGTCACCGTGACCAGGGTCTTGCCGCGGGGCAGCGGGGAGAGGTCGGCGGTGGCGCGCATCCGTACGACGCCGCGCCCGGTCTCGTACGCCGCCCGCACCTCGGTCATCCCGAGCAGCTGCCCGCCGCCCGGCAGGTCCGGTCCGGGGACGTGCGCCATCAGGTCGTCCAGGGTGGCGTCCGGGTGTCCCAGCAGGTGCACCGCCGCGTCGATCACCTCGACGAGGTTGTGCGGGATCATGTTCGTCGCCATGCCGACCGCGATGCCGGCGGTGCCGTTGACCAGCAGGTTGGGGTAGGCAGCGGGAAGGACGACCGGCTGCGTGGTGCTGCCGTCGTAGTTGGGCTCGACGTCGACGGTCTCCTCGTCGAGCCCGGTGGTCAGCAGCAGCGCAGCGGGAGCCTGACGGCACTCGGTGTAGCGGGAGGCGGC
>JBBSTI010000198.1:0-4921 GCA_038236005.1 Mycobacteriales bacterium
CCGTCGGGCCACTGCTGGCCGGCCAGGTCGACGTCCCGCCGGAACCGGCCGGCCTCGCTCTTGCTGAGGAACGTCTCGGACTCCCAGTCGCCGTCCCGGCCACCGCCGGCCCTCCACACGACTCGGTAAGTGGGCGTTCCGTGCGTGCGAAGCCTCGTCTTGACGGTGGCCATGGCCGCGTCCTCCCGCTTGCTGTCCTGGACAGGTCAGGCGGGTCGGGGAGGCCGAACCGGCCCTCCCGGAGGTGTTGCGCGAGGGTCGGTTAGGCCGAAGTTAGGCCGAGCGTCAGGAACGACGAAGGCCTCCGACCCGTACCTGCAGGTCAGAGGCCTTATCCGTGACGTGTCCGAGGGGGGACTTGAACCCCCATTCCCCGTAAAGGGAACTAGCACCTCAAGCTAGCGCGTCTGCCAATTCCGCCACCCGGACCAGGCACCCCACCCATCGGGGGCGTTCAGCACTGTAGCGGAACCGCGGCATCGCCTGGCCACCCGGTGCTCCGACGCGTCATGAAGAGCCTCCCTCGTCGGATGACACACCGTCCCGGTGGCGGAGCACGGTCGAGCGGAGAAATATTGCCCTCCCTCGGCGTCCGGGACGTAGGACGGACCGGGAGGCATCGGTGCAGCGGGATGCAGACGCCTCGAGGTCCCCGGCGGCGCGGTCACGCCGCCGGCTGGGGCTCGTGCTGCTCGTGGTGGTGCTGGCCGTCAAGGCGGTCGTCCTGGCCCCGCACGTCGGCGGGGCGCTGACGGCCCTGCGTACGCCCGACCCGCGCTGGCTGCTGCTCGCCGTCGTCGCGGAGCTGCTGTCGATGCTGGCGTTCGCCCGCGTGCAGCGGCGGGTGCTGGCTTCGGGGGCACCCGGCTGTCCATGCGGCGGATGGCCTCGCTCACCCTGAGGTCCTCGGGCGCCTCGGTGCCGGCGGCCGGGTTCACGCTGCTGGCGTCCGGGATCCTGTCCGGGGCATCGTTCGCGCTGCTGGTGGTCCTCAGGCTCGGGCTGGCCGGGGGAGCGGGCTGACGGCCTCGCTGGCGGCGGCGCTGCTGGTCGGGCTCGCGGTCGGGGTCGCGGTCCTGCGTCGGCGGGCGGACCCGGAGCTGCCGGACCAGCTCGCGACCAGGGGACTGACGCTTTTCAACGCCGTACGCCATCGTCCGCGCGGGACAGGAGTGCGGGCGGCCGGGCCGTCGGGATGAGCGACGCCTCGCTGTCGCTGGTCGCGCTGACCTTCGTGGCCAAGCTGTCGGCGGGCGGGCTGTCGCTGGTGCCCGCCGGGCTCGGCGTGGTCGACGCCGCGATGGTGCTGGTGCTGACCGGTGGCGGGATCCCGCTGACGTTGGCGACGGCCACCGTCGTGCTCTACCGGTTGATCAGCCTGCTCCTGATCGCCGCGCTCGGGTGGGCGTTGTTCGCCGTGATGTCACGCCGCAGCGGGCTCGTTCCCGCGCCGGACCCCGAGCCTCACGAGCCGTCAGACCTCACCCACGCCTGAGCGGCCCGCGTACGGTCAGAGCCATGACTTCCATCGACCCGCAGGCCGAGGTCGTCGACCTCTGCCGCGACCTGATCCGGTTCGAGAGCGTCAACGACGGCACCGGGCGCGGCCCGGGGGAGCGGCCGGCTGCGGAGTACGTCGCCGAGAAGCTGTCCGAGGTCGGGCTGGAGCCGCAGATCCTCGAGTCGGCGCCCGGTCGGGCCAGCGTGGTCGTACGTCTGGAAGGGGAGGACTCCTCGCGCGACGCGCTGCTGGTGCACGGGCACCTGGATGTCGTCCCGGCCGAGCCGAAGGCCTGGCGCTACGACCCGTTCGCCGGCGAGATCGCCGAGGGGTGCCTGTGGGGGCGCGGGGCGGTCGACATGAAGGACATGGACGCGATGGTGCTGGCCGTCGTGCGCGACCGGATGCGCACCGGGCGCAAGCCCCCGCGTGACGTCGTGGTGGCGTTCACCGCGGACGAGGAGGCGGGCGGGACGTACGGCGCAGGCTGGCTGGTCGACAAGCATCCGGGCCTGTTCGAGGGCTGTACCGAGGCGATCAGCGAGGTCGGCGGCTTCTCGCTGTCGGTCAACGACGACGTACGCCTCTACATGATCGAGACCGCCCAGAAGGGGATGGCGTGGATGCGTCTGACCGCCGAGGGCAACGCCGGGCACGGCTCGATGCTGTCCAGCGACAACGCGGTCACCGCCCTCTGCGAGACGGTCGCCCGGATCGGGTCGACGCAGCTGCCGATCCACCTGACCAAGACCGTGCGGCGGTTCCTCGACGAGGTCGGCGACGCGTTCGGGGTCGAGCTGGACGCGGAGAACCTTGAGGAGACCGTCAAGCTGCTCGGTCCGATGGCCCGGATCGTGGGCGCCACGCTGCGCAACACCGCCAACCCGACGATGTTGGACGCCGGCTACAAGCACAACGTCATCCCGGCGACCGCGACGGCCATGATCGACGGCCGGTTCCTGCCGGGGTTCGAGGACGAGTGGGAGCGCGAGATCGACGCGCTGCTCTCTCCGGGGGTGACGCGGGACTACGTGCACTACGACATCGCGCTGGAGACCGAGTTCGAGGGGGCGCTGGTCGACGCCATGGTCGCGTCGCTGAAGGGCCAGGACCCCGGGGCCCGGGTGGTGCCGTACGCGCTGTCGGGCGGCACCGACGCGAAGTGCTTCGACCGGCTGGGCATCCGTGGGTTCGGGTTTGCGCCCCTGCGGCTGCCGGACGACCTCGACTTCTCCGGCATGTTCCACGGGGTCGACGAGCGGGTGCCGCTGGACTCCCTGGCATTCGGGGTCAGGGTGCTGGACGACTTCCTGTCGCGCTCCTGACGCGTACCTGGGTGATCTTGGCGCCGTTCCAGCGGCCAAGATCACCCGTGCGTGGGTGCCGACGCGTGCGTTGGTGATCTTGAGGCCGAAACGCCGGCCAAGATCACCCAGGGTCGCGTGCTGATCGAGGCCCCGGTGATCTTGAGGCCGAAAACGCGTTCGAGATCACCACGGCACGCGATCCACAACGTCCACAGCTGGGTCCGCGGGCCCTATCGAGCGCGACTCGCAGCGGAGCCTGCCGGCATGACGCAACCCTCGCGCACCTCGTACGCCTCGCCGGAGCCCGATCTTGACCTCGCGGCCGAGATGGACGTCTACGGCATCGACCGGGCCGGCGACCCCGTACAAGTCGCGCGGCAGGTGCGCCGGGGGGTCTGGAAGCGCTACGGAAGGGTGGTCGTCGCGCACAACGGGCCCCTGACGCCGGACCAGACGCTGTGGGTGGCCCTGCTCCGGGCCCCTACCGGGTCGGTCCTTGCCGGCGCGAGCGTGCTCGCCCGCTCCCCGCTCGCCTGGGCGGCGCCGGCGAAGCTGCAGATCGTGTCGCCGGCCTGCGGACCGACCGCAGACCTTCCAGGCGTACGGGGCAGGCGGTCCAACCTGCTCACGCTGGCCGACGTGCACCCGACCCGGCAGCCGCCGCAGCAGCGGATGGCCCGGGCGGTCGTTGACCACATGGCTGAGCTGACCCGACCGTCAGACATTCGCGCCCTGCTGGCGGCGCCGGTGCAGAAGCGGCTGCTCCGGGTGGAGGAGCTGTTCGCCGCGCTGGAACGTACGGGCCGCCGGCGCCACCAGGAGCTCGCGCTATGCACCCTGCAGGACATCGGGCAGGGCGCCCACTCGGTCCACGAGATCGACTTCGGCCTGCTGCTGCGCCAGGCCGGGCTGCCGACCCCGGACCGGCAGGCGTGGCGGTCGGGGCCGCACGGTCGGCGCTACCTCGACGCCGTGTGGGAGCGCTTCCGCCTGCACGTCGAGATCGACGGGCTGGGGCACCTGCAGGTCACCGCCTGGCTGGACGACTGCGACCGCGCCAACGAGCTGGAGCTCGGCAAGCATCAGGAGCGGCGCCTGCGGATCCCGGGCTCGTGGATCACCGACCGTCCGGAGCACGTGGTGGACCAGGTGTTCCGCGGCCTGGTCGCCGGCGGCTGGCGGCCGAACCTCTGACCCCGCGGGCCCAGCCCGTATCGGGCACTGGTGATCTTGGGCCGGGAAACGGCGCCAAGATCACCAAGGCCGGGGCCAGGACTCGGTCCTCGGTGATCTTTGACGTGGTTGTGGCTCCAAGATCACCAGAGGTCGTGAGCCGCCCCTGGCCTTGGTGATCTTCGCCGCGCTTTCAGGGTCAAGATCACCAGGGCCTGAAAGTGCCGTGCCTCGGGGCCCTGCGCGCACGGCTCCCCGACCGAGCAGTGGCCGGTCTACCGACCGGTCAATGCAGCAGCCCCAGCAGGTAGTCGCCATAGCCACTCTTGACCAACGGTCCGGCCAGCTCAGCGAGCCCCTCGGACGACAGGAACCCTGCCCGCCAGGCCACCTCTTCCAGGCAGCCGATCTTCAGCCCCTGCCGCTGTTCGATCACCTGCACGAACTGCCCGGCTTGCAACAGGGAGTCGACCGTGCCGGTATCGAGCCACGCGGTCCCGCGGTCCATCACCGCCACCTGCAGCCGACCGGCAGCCAGGTAGGCATTGTTGACCGCCGTGATCTCCAGCTCGCCCCGGGCCGAGGGTTGCACGGCGGCGGCGATGTCCAGCACGTCGTTGTCGTAGAAGTAGAGCCCGACGACCGCGTGATGGGACCGCGGCTGAGCGGGCTTCTCCTCGATGGACAGCGCCCGCCCATCAGCCCCGAACTCCACGACGCCGTACCGAGACGGATCGGCCACCCGGTAGCCGAACACCGCCGCCCCGTCGACCGAGGTGAACCGCCGCCGCTGGTCGCCGAACCCAGGTCCGTAGAAGATGTTGTCGCCCAGCACCAGCGCGACCTTGTCGTCCCCGACGAACTCCCGTCCGATCAGGAACGCCTGCGCGAGCCCGTCGGGGGAGGGCTGGACCTCGTAAGAGAACGAGCACCCGATCGC
>JBBSTI010000199.1:0-4900 GCA_038236005.1 Mycobacteriales bacterium
CGCCGCGCCCAAGGCATGTCCGACCGAGAGATCAAACGCTGCCTCAAGCGCTACATCGCCCGAGAGCTCTACCGCGCCCTCACAACCCCGGGCGCAACCACAACCCCTTGACAACCATAGGAGCGTCACCAAGGCGCGAGACGGTCAGGCGACGACGGCGTAGGTCGCGAGGTCGACCCGGTCGCCCGGTTCGGGCCCCATGACGCCGGCGGACCGCGCCACGCCCTCGAACCGGAAGCCAGCCCGTTCCGCCACCCGCCGGGACGCCGTGTGGGAGGGCTGCACCGACAGGGCCACGCGGCAGAGCCCGAGCACCTGCAGGCCCCAGGCGGTCGCGAGCACGGTGGCCGCGGTCGCCACCCCCCGACCTCGAGCCGCAGGTGCCACCCAGTATCCGACCTCCCCGGTCCCGCTCGCACGCTCGTGCAGCATCAGCATCACCCCGCCGAGCAGGGCGCCGTCTCGGGCCGACACGATCGCGAGGTCGGCGCGCGACCCTTCGGCCCAGGCCAGCGCGGCTGCGTCCACGTAGGCCGCGCCGTCCTGCAGCCGGCCACGTGTCACGGGCGGGAGCCAGCGCGCCATGTCCTGGTCGTACGCCCGTGCGATCCCCGGTGCGTCCTGCGCGCACCAGTGGCGCAGCGCGACCACCCCGTCGTCGACCTCGAGGAAGCCGGGCAGCGGCGCCCGGTCGCAGAACGGGTCGTCGGCGAGCCGGGCCAGCAGCCAGACATCAGCTCGACCAGCCCGACCAGCCCGACCAGCCCGACCGTCGCGGCTCGCGAGGCCGCCGCGCAGTGTCCCCTCGTACGCCAACCCGGCTCGGTCGGCCACCCGCCGGGCGGCGAGGTCGCCGACCTCCACCCGGGCTGCGAGCCGCTCGGCCCGCAGGGCGTCGTGCGCCCAGCGGGAGAGCGCGGTCACCGCCCGGCTCGTCACGCCCCGCCCGCGCGCCGCGGGCGTCGACCACCACGACAGGCCCCACACCCCGGGCGCCGTGCAAGAGCGCAGCTCGACCGACCCGAGCAGATCCGTGCTGTCGGTGACCGCCAGCCTCAGGTGCGACCCGTCCGCCCAGCCCGAGGGTGCCCGTCGCTCGACCAGGGCGACCGCGTCCAGCTCGGTGGACGGCACCGGGAGCGACCCCCGCGAACGCCGGACGAGCGGGTCGTTCCCGGCGCCGACCAGCGCCGGGACGTCCTGCGTACGCCACGCTCGGAGCACGAGACCGTCCTGGGAGAGCTGAGGCGGTTCCATCGCACGAGCATGCGGGACAGGCTCCCCGCCTAGAGTGATCGGGTGCCCGGTCGCCTCGTTCGGCGTCCGGAACCGATGTCGAGGAGAGCACTGCCGTGGTCCTGAGCAAGCTGCTGCGCGCCGGCGAGGGCAAGACCCTGCGTCGCCTGCGCTCGATCGCCGACGCCGTCAACACTCTCGAGCCCGAGATGCTGACGCTGACCGACGCCGAGCTGCGCGCCGAGACCGACACGTTCCGCCAGCGGCTCGCCGACGGGGCGAGCGTCGACGAGCTCCAGGTCGAGGCCTTCGCGGTCGGCCGCGAGGCCGCCAAGCGCACCCTGGGCCAGCGTCACTTCGACGTGCAGGTCATGGGCGGCGCCGCGCTGCACCTAGGCAACATCGCCGAGATGCGTACGGGAGAGGGCAAGACTCTCACCTGCACGCTGCCCGCCTACCTCAACGCGCTGGAGGGCAAAGGCGTCCACGTCGTCACGACCAACGACTACCTCGCCCGTCGGGACGCCGAGTGGATGGGCCGGGTGCACCGTTTCCTCGGTCTGCAGGTCGGGGTGATCCTTGCCAACGAGACCCCCGAGCAGCGACGCCCGATGTATGCGTGCGACATCACCTACGGCACCAACAACGAGTTCGGCTTCGACTACCTGCGCGACAACATGGCGTGGAGCCAGGGCGAGTTCGTCCAGCGCGGTCACCATTTCGCGATCGTGGACGAGGTCGACTCGATCCTCATCGACGAAGCCCGCACGCCGCTGATCATCAGCGGGCCCGCCGACCAGGCGACGAAGTGGTACCAGGAGTTTGCCCGGATCGCGCCACGCTTGGTCAAGGACCTCGACTACGAGGTGGACGAGAAGAAGCGCACCGTCGGCGTGCTGGAGCCCGGCGTCGAGAAGGTCGAGGACCAGCTCGGGATCGAGAACCTCTACGAGTCGGTCAACACCCCGCTGGTGGGTTATCTCCAGAACTCGCTCAAGGCCAAAGAACTTTACCGCAAGGACAAGGAATACATCGTCACCGGTGGTGAGGTGCTGATCGTCGACGAGCACACCGGCCGCGTGCTCGCCGGCCGCCGTTACAACGAGGGCATGCACCAGGCGATCGAGGCCAAGGAAAACGTCAAGATCAAGGACGAGAACCAGACGCTCGCCACGATCACCCTGCAGAACTACTTCCGGCTGTACGGGAAGCTCGGCGGGATGACCGGCACGGCCTCGACCGAGGCAGCCGAGTTCAGCCAGACCTACAGCCTGGGCGTCGTCGAGATCCCGACCAACAAGTCCCCGCGCCGCGAAGACGTGGCGGACGTGGTCTACAAGAGCGAGCTGGCGAAGTTCAACGCCGTCGTCGAGGACATCGCCGAGCGTCACGAGGCCGGTCAGCCGGTCCTGGTCGGCACGGTCTCGGTGGAGAAGAGCGAACACCTCTCCCAGCTGCTCACCACGCGCGGGATCAAGCATGAGGTGCTCAACGCCAAGCAGAACGACCGTGAGGCGCACGTCATCGCGCAGGCCGGCCGCAAGGGCGGCGTCACGGTGGCGACCAACATGGCCGGCCGTGGCACCGACATCATGCTCGGTGGCAACCCGGAGTTCATCGCGGCCGAGCAGCTCGCCGCCCGCGGGCTCTCCCCGGTCGACACCCCCGACGAATACGAAGCGGCCTGGCTCGATGCGCTGCACGCCGCCGAGGCGAGCGTCAAGACCGAGCACGACGAGGTCGTCGAGGCCGGTGGCCTCTACGTGCTGGGCACCGAGCGCCACGAGTCCCGTCGCATCGACAACCAGCTGCGCGGTCGGTCCGGGCGCCAGGGCGACCCGGGGCTCTCGAAGTTCTACCTGTCGCTCGGCGACGACCTCATGCGCTTGTTCAACAGCACCGCGGTCGAGTCGATCATGGACCGGCTCAGCATCCCGGACGACGTCCCGATCGAGTCCAAGATGGTCTCCCGCGCGATCCGGTCGGCGCAGACCCAGGTCGAGCAGCAGAACTTCGAGATCCGCAAGAACGTCCTGAAGTACGACGAGGTGATGAACCGCCAGCGCACCGTCATCTACGACGAGCGGCGCAAGGTGCTCCAGGGCGCCGACCTGCACGAGCAGATCGCGAACATGATCGAGGACGTCATCGAGGGCTACGTCCTCGGTGCCACCGGTGAGGGCTTCCCGGAGGAATGGGACCTCGAGACCCTGTGGGCGGCGCTCAACACGCTCTATCCGGTCACCGTGCCGATAGAGGAGATCGACGAGGACCGGTCCGACATCGACCCGGCCGACCTCGTCGAGCGGCTTCAGCAGGACGCCCGCGACCGCTACGCCGAGCGCGAGGCATCGCTCGGCATGGGCGCCAACGACGAACCGGTCATGCGCGACCTCGAGCGCCGCGTGCTGCTCTCGGTGATGGACCGTAAGTGGCGCGAGCACCTCTACGAGATGGACTACCTCCAGGAGGGCATCGGCCTGCGGGCGATGGCCCAGCGCGACCCGCTGGTGGAATACCAGCGCGAGGGCTTCGACATGTTCGGCGCCATGATGGAGGCCATCAAGGAGGAGTCGGTCGGTTTCCTGGTCCACGTCGAGGTGCAGGTCCAGCAGCCCGCCCCCCCGCCGGTCCTGGACATGACCAAGGTGATCGCCGAGGCGCCCGCCGGGCTGACCGCCGTCGCGCCCGCGGAGGTTACTGAGGCCGATGCTCCCGAGGCGCTCCCGACCGACACCGCGCCGGCCCCGTCGATCCAGGGCGGAGGGCGTACGGACGAGCCCACGCCTGACGCCTCTGAGGTCACGGAGGCGGCCGAGCCCGTCCAGGCCGACCGATCCACCGAGTCCGCCCAGACCGGGTCCGCCGGGCAGACGCAGCCCGCCGCGCCGACAGAGCAGGAGCAGGGGCAGGTCGGCTTCACCCCGGCCCTGCCCGAGGAGCAGGACGAGACAGCCCCGACGGTCGAGGCGCACGGCGTCGCCGGCGAGCCGGTCCCGTCCGAGGCCCCGGCCGCGTTCGTGGGCGAGGAGTCCCTGGACGTCGAGCAGGACGAGGCTGAGGTGGGTGCGAGCCCCGTCCTCGGTCAGGACTCAGAAGCCGCTGCTGAACAGGACCCGGCACCGGCCGGCGGGGACCCGGAGCCCGTCGCGGGGCAGGATCCTGCACCGACGACCTCCGGGGCCGGGCTGCCCGACGACTTCGGCCGCCCGGAGCGTGCGACGCAGCTGCAGTATTCCGCGCCGGACGAGGACGGCCACGCCACCACCTCCAAGGGCCCGGCCCCGCTGGACGGCGTCGTGCGTAGCGGAGACAAGCTGTCCCCGAACAGCCCCTGCCACTGCGGCTCGGGCAAGAAGTTCAAGCGCTGCCACGGCGATCCCCGCAACCGCGACTGATCTGAGCGCGACGCCGTCGTCACTTTGGACCGGTTTGTTGATGCGCACGGGACCGATCGGCGCCCGTGGGAACGAAGCCGTCCCGTCGCTTCTGCCACGGGCGCCCTCCTCCTCGCGCCGCAAGGCTGGGCCTTCAGACGCCGATCAGCTCGCTGCACACCCACCGGCCGCCGAGGCCTTCCAGGCGCAGGGCCAACGCCTGCGGTCGGCGCCCGCGTAGGACCGTGCTGCAGACCTCGGCGATCCCGTCCGGTCGCAGCTGCACG
>JBBSTI010000200.1:0-4828 GCA_038236005.1 Mycobacteriales bacterium
CTGCCGTCGGGGGGTGACCCGCGGGTCACGTTCCTGGCCGCCGACACCACGACCACCGACCTGGTCCCGATCTTCCTCGGCGCCGACGTGGTCATCAACCTGGCCTTCCTGCTGCAGCCCGCGCACGACGTCGACCTCATGCGCGAGGTCAACGTGGTGGGCTCGCAGCGGGTGCTGGACGCGGTCGCGGCAGCAAAGGTGCCCGCGCTGGTCGTCGCCAGCAGCCTGGGCGCCTACTCCCCGGGTGACGGGAGCCGGCTCACCGAGGACCACCCGACCGGCGGTGTCGCCAGCTCGCCGTACAGCCGGCACAAGGCGGCGTGCGAGACGGCGCTCGACGCCTTCGAGACCGAGCACCCGGACGTACGGGTGGTCCGCATCCGTCCCGGCGTGATCCTGTCCCGGCCCGTGGCGAGCGCGATCGCCCGCTACTTCCTCGGCCCGTTCCTGCCGCAGTCGGTGGTGCGTGCCTCGCTGCTGCCGGTGGTCCCGCGCATCCCGGGGCTGGCGCTGCAGGCCGTGCACAGCCACGACGCCGCCAAGGCCTTCGCGCTCGCCGCCACGAAGGACGTCTCGGGGGCGTTCAACGTCGCCACCGAGCCGATCCTGGACCCGGACTCGCTGGCCGAGATCCTCGGCGCCCGGACGGTTCCGCTGCCCCGCGCGGTCGCCCGAGCCGTCGTCGACCTCACGTGGCGGCTGCACCTGCAGCCGACCGATCCGGGCTGGCTCGACCTCGGCACCAGCGGGCTGGTCATGGACACGACCCGGGCCCGTGAGGTGCTGGGTTGGACGCCCGAGCACGACGCGGGCGAGACCCTGCGGCAGCTGCTCGACGGCTTCGCCAACGGCGCCGGGCGCGACACGCCTGCGCTGCGCGCCCGGGCCACCGGGTTCGCGCGGCTGGGCGAGGCTGTCGGGGCGCTGGTCCCCGGCCGGCACAAGGCCGGTTGATGGTTGCCGGCACGGTCCTGGACCTCAACCGCGTCTGAATCGACTCCCGCCCGCGGGCCTGGGCGCAGCGCCACCTCGAGCTCTCGTCGCAGCGGGGGCCCGTCAGCGCGGTCCTCACCGTCCCGGTCTCGGTCGCGGCACTGTCGGTCTCGCAGGTCGTCGGGCCGTTGCAGAGCCCCTCGCTCGGGGCGCTGCTCGTCGCCACCGCGTGCGACGCCGTGGCCACCGCCGTGACGGCGCCGTTTTTCGCCCTGATCGTGGGGCGGCTCGTCGTCCCGGCTCGCCGCTGATCCCGAGGAGTCACGCCTTGACGGCGTGCAGAAGCACGGTGTCCAGCTGACCCGCATGGATGAGCCGGCCGAGCAGCTGCTTCTGGGCCTCGGAGTCCTGCCAGGCGGTCTCGTGGCCGTGGCGGTCGGCCATCAGGTCCGACACCGCCTGCTGACGCGCCTGCCACCGGGCCGGGGGCGACGCCAGCTCCTCTGCCCTGACCTGGTCGAAGATCTCCAGGTCCGCCTCTGCCAGCAGCCGCGGCAGCTCGACCGGTCGCGGAAAGGTGTTCCCGGCAGGCTCTTCGGCCAGCCCTCGGACCTGCTGCACCATGACGAGCAGTCCGAGATCCCCGCCCGGCCGGAGCACCCGGCCCAGCTCCTTGACCAGCTCGACCTTCGCCGTCGTCGTGGACAGCACCCCCAGGCACCAGACGCTGTCGAAAAGGTCGTCCGGGAACGGCAGGTGCTGCCCGTTGCTCTGGACGCACGGCAGACCGAACAGCTGTCGTGCGGCGTCGCACGCCCCACGCATCGGCTCGGTGAGCGTGACGTCGACGCCGTACGTCCTGCGCGCCCACGCGGCAGGCCCTCCGACGCCGGCGCCGCAGTCCAGCAGGCTCCTACCCGGGGACAGACCGAGCCGGTCACCCAGCCAGGCCAGCGCTGCGGGGCTGCCGCTGCCGCGGCACCCCGCAGGCTCGGCGTGATCCTCACCCAGCAGATCGACGGCTTCGGCCGTCCAGCCCGCCACCGTGTCGAACTCGCTCGTCATCTCGCGGTTCACGGCGTCGGCACCTCCAGCACGCGGATCGTTTCCGGCCGGAGCCGAATCACTCCTGTTCCTGCTCTCGGCCGCGGGGCCGCCGCACGCCCAGGACTGATCGGGACCGCACGGGGGCAGGTCGCCAGCGTGTGCTTCTCCTTGCAGGCCGACCTCGTCGCGGGCGCCGCGCTGGTCCCGATCGCCGTGCTGTCCCTGCGGGAGGTCCGCACCCGCCGCGAGCTGCCGTTCGCCCTGCTCCCGGCCTTGTTCTGCGTGCACCAGCTGTCGAGGCCTTCGTCTGGCTCGGCGTCGACGGACGCGTCCCTGACTGGTTGACGTCGGCGGCCGCGCTCGCGTACGTGCTCATCGCTCTGCCGCTGCTGCCGCTCCTGGTCCCGGTGGCGATCGTGCTGCTGGAACCACGTGGGGCCCGCGCGAGGGTGACGCCGTTCGTCGCCCTGGGCGCGGTCGTGGCGACCGTGCTGACCGTCGCCGTCCTCGCCGGTCCCGTCGAGGTGACCCGCGAGGACCACGCGCTGGCCTACGGCGTCGGCGTGCCGGCGGCCCCGGTGTGGGCCGTGCTCTACGTGCTCGCCGTGATCGGGCCGTCGCTGCTGTCGGGCTACCGCTCGATCGTGGCCTTCGGCGTGCTCAACCTCGTCGGGCTGACGACCGTCGCTGTGCTCTACGCGCGGGCCTTCGCCTCGCTGTGCTGCGTGTACGCGGCCCTGACCAGCGCGCTGGTCCTGCTGCACCTCTACCGCCGTCGGCGACTGCCCGACCCGCACCGCCTGGACGGCGCGCCGCACCGCCACCGTGAGGCCGCGACCACCCGCGTGTGACAGGACGGGCCCGATGCAGGTGGTCGTCGGCAGGGTCCCTGCCGACGTCGCCCGACGGGCTCAGCCGACGCCGCCGCCGTACCCGTACGCCAGCGACAGGGTCAGCAGCAGGCGCCGCTCGTCCACCATCGCCCGGTGGTGCGCGTCCCAGTCCGGGTGCTCGCTCCCGCCGATGTCGACGTACAGCTCCCCGAGCGCGCGCCCGACCGCGTCACCGGGCGTCGTCGTAACTGCCAACAGCTCCGCAGTCCCCTCGACCGCGGCCCAGGCCGATCCGTCCGCGGTGCTGACGTGCAGGGTCGCCCGCGGGTCCCGGCGCAGGTTCTTGGTCTTCGCGCGGTCCTCGGTCAGCGACACGCGGACCTGCCCGTCCCGGATCGCGTAGACGACGTTGCTCGTCTGCGGCCGTCCGTTGCCCCGCAGGGTGACCAGCACCCCCAGCCGCTGTCCGGCGACCAGCGCCAGCGACTGCTCGAACGTCATGACCGGAGCTCCATGCCCGCTGCCCTACCCCGGGCGGGGACCGCGCCGGTCGCTGCTGACTTTGCCGTTATTTCTGCCGCGACCGGGTACCGGCCTCCTGTGCTGACGTTCCTGGTCATCCTCGTCGTCTCGGGCGCGCTCGTCGCCGGTGCCGCGTGGGGCAGCTACGGCACGCTGTCGGACCGCCTCGAGGGCTTCCTGGTCGCGCTCGCCGGCGGCGCGCTGATCATCTCCGCGGTCCTCGAGCTCATCGAGCCGGCCACCGAGCAGACGTCCGTCTGGTTCGTCAGCCTCGCCGTGCTCGCCGGGACGGGGCTGTTCACCGGCTTGGACAAGCTGGTCAAGTCACGGTCCAGCGGTGGCAGCGGCGGGCTGCTGGTCGCGATCACGCTGGACGGGATCCCCGAGAACCTCGCGCTCGGGGTCGCCCTCATCAGCACCGGCCCGCTGGGCGCGGGAGCCCTGTCGGGTTCGATCCTGCTGTCGAACCTGCCCGAGGCCGCCGGCGGGGCGAAGGCGATGACCGGGGACGGGCGGTCCAAGCGCGAGATCCTGCTGCTGTGGACGGCGACCGCCGTGCTGCTGTCCGTCGCTGCGATCGTGGGGAACCTGGCGCTCTCCGGAGTGCCGGACTGGGCGCTCGCGCTCGCCCGGGCTTTCGCCGGCGGCGCCGTCGTCGGGTCGCTGGCGATCGAGGTGTTCCCGAAGGCGTTCAAGAAGGACCGCTACGCCGTGGGCCCGGCCGTCGCCATCGGGCTCGTGCTGGCGCTGCTGCTGACCCGAGTGGGCTGACATTACGGCGAGCGGCTGCGACGGCGGTGAACGCCGCAGCACGTGCCAGGTCAGGACAGCTGTTCGCCCGGCTGTCCCTCGTACTTCAGACCGACCTGGCGTCTGGCCTCGTCCAGCACCTCCATGATCTGTACGGTCTCGTCCAGCGGCATCAGCGGGCTCTCGGTCAGCCCGGCGCGCAGGCACCGCGCGAACTCGGCCGCCTCGTACCGGAGCCCGTGGCCGGGCACGTCGAAGCGATACGTCTCCGGCTCGGCGCCCCGGACGTGCAGGGTGAAGCTGCTCGGCCGGTAGAAGTCCGGGTGCACCTCGATCGCGCCGAGGGTCCCGGCGAGCCAGGCGCGGGTCGGCGTACGAGACCACAGGGTGGTGGTCGCGATCCCGTGAGCCCCGCCCGCGTGCTGGGTCGTCACGGTCGTCTGGCCGTCGACCCCGGTGAACGCGGGGTCCGACACGGCGGTGACCCGGGTGGGGTGACCGAGCAGGAGATAGACGAAGGACACCGGGTAGATGCCGAGGTCCAGCAAGGCCCCGCCACCCAGTGCGGGCGCGAACAGCCGGTGCTCGGGGTCCGGCGCGAACCACTGGCCGTGATCCGCGCTCACCGTGCGCAGGTCGCCGAGCACGCCGGACTGCACCAGCTCGACGATCTTGCGTACGTGCGGGAGGCAGCGCGTCCACATCGCCTCCATCAGCAGCAGCCCCGCCGACCGGGCCGCAGC
>JBBSTI010000201.1:0-4651 GCA_038236005.1 Mycobacteriales bacterium
CCCGACTACGCGACCTCATCCCGCTGTGCAACCACCACCACCACGCCCTGCACGACCAAGCACGCACCCTGCGACTCCGCAACAGCCGACAGATCACCAACACCGGCTGGGACACCACCGCCGCCTGACCATGCCGCCTGACCTACCGTCCGACCGTGCCGCCGCTTCGCCGCTTCGCCGCTTCGCCGCTTCGCACCGGAGCGCACCGCTTCGCACCGGAGCGCACCGGAGCGCACCGGAGCGCACCGGCGCGATAGGCAGTCAGCAGAGCCAGGACTCAGGTCAACGGCGCGAGCGCGACGAGTACCGCCTGCACGGTCTCGCGGAGGCGCCGGTCGAGGTCGACGGCAGCGGTCCGGTCGGTCGGCACCTCCACCACCCGCAGGCCGGGCGCGGGCAAAAGGGCGGCGTCGAGCTCGTCGAGCGTGACGGCTCGTACGAAGGGCGTCCCCGACGCGGCACAGAGCGCACCGAGGTCCATGCCGTGCGGCGTACCGAAGATGCGCTCGAACACCGCCGGCTCGCTCGCCCCCTGCTCCAACGTCCCGAAGATGGCGCCGCCGTCGTTGTTGACCACCACGATCGTCAGGTCCGGCCGCGGCTCTCCGGGCCCGATCACGAGCCCGTTGCTGTCGTGCAGAAACGTCAGGTCGCCGAGCAGTGCGTACGCAGCCCCGCCCCCGTCCGTCTGGTGCGCCAGGGCAGCGCCGATCGCGGTGGACACCATCCCGTCGATGCCGGCGACACCGCGGTTGGCGAGGATACGCAAGCCCGGGTGCAGAGGCGCGTTCGCGAACCAGCCGTAGTCGCCGGCCAGCGAGCCGTGCGGGCCGACGAGGAACAGGTCGCGCACCGGCTTGGACGAGCCCACCACCAGCAGCCCCTCGTCCGGCACGGCGGCCTGCACGCGACGCGACGCGGTCGGCTCGTTGAGCGGGAACGAGGAGCGCGCGCGGGCCGCAGAAGCGTCCGCATCCTGCCGATCCTCGGCTGTGCTCGCGGGCACCCCGGCCAGCACGCTCTCGACGGCGTCCCCGGCGGCTCGAGAAGCCGCGATCCAGGCGTCCCGCCAGGCGACGTCCGGGGGTGGTGCGGGGTCGTCGGCGGCCCGCTCGAGGGGAGGCAGGGCGGCGAGCACGCGGGCAGCGATCCGGCCGGCGTCCGGCCACCAGCCGGGCTCTGCCACCACGTCGAGCGGGGCGGAGGCCATCAGCCGGGCCACCGCGCGGGACAGGGTCGGACGTCCCAGCACCAGGACCCGCTCGGGTGGATGGGCGGCCAGCAGGCCCGAGGTGAGCAGCAGGTCCGGCACGGCGATCAGGTTGACGTCCCGGATCGCTCCGGCGGACGGTTCGGCGACGACCGGCCATCCGCGGTCCTGCGCGAGCAGCTGGGCGGTCGGGACCAGCGACCGCGGGGCCCCGTCGGCGAGCACCAGGATCGTGCGGGCCGGCAGGTCGTCCCAGGTCGCGAGCGGCGGAGCGCCCACGAGCCGCTCGGTCCACGGGCCGGGCAGGCCTTCGTCGTCCCGACCCTCCAGCGGCTCGGGCCAGTCGCCCGGGCCGGGGATCAGCGGGTCGCGGAAGGCCAGGTTGAGCTGCACCGGACCGGGGCCGGCGAGTGCCCGGCAGACCAGGGACCGCCAGTAGGCGTTCTGGCCCGTACGCAGCTCCGGCACGCCGACCTCGAAGAACCGGGCCGCCCCGCCGTACAGCCGGACCTGGTCGATGGTCTGGTTAGCCCCTGAGTCGCGCAGCTCGGGCGGGCGGTCGGCGGTGAGCACGACCAGGGACGTTCCGGTGTGGTGGGCCTCCAGCACGGCCGGATGCAGGTTGGCCGTCGCGGTGCCCGAGGTGGTCGCGACCGGGACCGGCAGCCCGGAGCCCTTGGCGAGCCCGAGTGCGAGAAAGCCGGCCGACCGCTCGTCGATCCGGACGTGCAGCCGGAGCCGGCCCGCTGCGTCGGCGGCGTGCAGCGCGTAGGCGATCGGCGCCGACCGTGACCCCGGGGCGAGGACGGCCTCGCGCACCCCGTTGCGGACCAGCTCGTCGACCAGGACCGTCGCCAGCGCGGTGGAGGGGTTCACCCGACCAGCCTGCCCGGCCTGCTGCGTCGAGGCGCGCTCAGGGCGCCAGGAACGTGCACCGGGGCCCGGAGGCCCGGCGCAGCCGAGCGTCGAGCGTGGCAAGCGGCACGTCGAGCTCCTCGGCCAGGGCTACGTAGGCCGCGTCGTAGGACGTGACGTTGCTGCGCAGCTGCCATGAACGGGCGCCGGTGGCTCCGTAGGCGAAGAGTTCGACCGGCAGGTCGAGCAGATCCGCGTGGGCCTGCGAAGCCACCTCGACCGCCAGGCTGCCGGACTGGACCGCGCGTCGCAGGACCGCCGCGACCTCGACCGGCATCAGGTGCGGTGCCGACGCCCCGGCTCGGGAAAGGGTCTCGATCGCCCAGGATCCTTGCGGGCTGTTGTCGATCAGGGCGGCGAAGACCACCGAGGCGTCGACGACGACCGTCATCCGGTCCGATCTGCGCGCTCGGCGTCCAGCTGGGCCAGGATCTGCTCTGCAGAGACGCTGCCACCGGTTGCCGCCTTTCGGGCGCGGACCCGAGCTGCCCAGGTCTCCGCGTCCGGACGGTCCGCCAAGGACACCAGCTGGGCTCGTACGTATTCCTGCAGCGAACGCCCGCTCTTGGCCGCGCGGGACGCCAGCTCTGCAGCGGTCTCGTCGGGGACGTCGCGGATGGTGAGGGCCTTCGGCATGCATGCATTCTGCATGTCTCGCCTGCAGATCGTCAAGGCTGTTCGGCCAGCAGGGCCTCGCACCGGGCCAGGCGCTCGCGCCACCAGCGCTCGCGGTCGGGGGTGGCGCGTACGGCGTCGCGCAGGTCGGGCTCGACCCGGCCGACCCCGAGCGCCCCCTCGACCGGGCGGAGCGGCCTCGAGCTGACGTCCTGGGCGAAGAGGGAGACCGTGCCGAGCCCGCAGGCGTACGGCAGGTTCGGCAACGCCGCCGCCATCGCTACCCCCGCAGCGATCCCGACCGAGGTGTCCAGCGCGCTGGAGACGACGACCGGCAGCCCGCAGGCCCGGGCCACCTCCAGCGCCGGGGCGACCCCGCCCAGCGGCGCGACCTTGAGGACCACGACATCGGCCGCTCCGGTCACGGAGACCTTCAACGGGTCGGAGGCCTTGCGGATGCTCTCGTCGGCGGCGATCAGGACCCCGCGGCCGCGGAGGGCCCTCAGGTCGTCCAAAGAGGCGCACGGCTGTTCCGCGTACTCCAGGTCGTACGGACCCAGCGCGTCCAGCGCCCGCCGAGCCTCCTCCAGCGTCCATCCGGCGTTGGCGTCGACCCGGATCTTGCCGGTCGGACCCAGGACGTCACGCACCGCGGCCACCCGGACCACGTCGTCGGCGAGCGTCTGTCCGGTCTGGCAGACCTTGACCTTGGCGGTGGTGCAGCCGGCGAACCGGGCAAGCACGCCGGGGACCTCCGCAGCGGACACGGCCGGGACGGTCGCGTTGACCGGCACGCTCGCACGGACCGGCGCGGGCCACCCGATGAGCGCAGCTTCCCTAGCGGCCCGGAGCCAGCGGGAGGCCTCGGCGTCGTCGTACTCCAGGAACGGGCTCCACTCGCCCCACCCTGCCGGGCCCTCGAACAGGACGGCCTCGCGCGTCGTCACCCCGCGAAACGGCACCCGCATCGGCAGGGACACGACATGAGGCGTCATGCTGAGAGCATGACCGACGTGATGGTGACGGCGCTGCGGCGGCTCGTCGAAGAGCGGATGCTGCCCGACCAGCAGGCCGACCTCGACCGCGGCGACAACGAGCTGATCTGGCAGATGGGACGCGAGGAGGGCGCGGGGGGCAGGGTGGCCTTCATGAACCGCACCCTGCGCGACGATCCTCAAGCGGCCTTCGCTGATGCGTCGGCTCTGCTTGACGAGGTGCAGGCGCTCGGCTGGCACCTTGAGGTGACGAGCAGGATCGCCGCAGCCACGGCCACAGCGGACAACCAGGACGTCCTCGGATTCCGGGGCCACGTCGACCTCCGGATCGACGACGCTCCCTTCGTCGACCAGTCCCACCTCGACCTATGACGTTCGACCCCGACCAGTGGACCGCCGTGCCCGGCTTCGACGCTGAGGACATCACCTACCACCGACATGTTCGGCACGGGGTGATCCGGATCGCGTTCGACCGGCCCGAGGTGCGCAACGCGTTCCGGCCGCAGACCGTCGACGAGCTGTACCGCGCGCTCGACCACGCGCGGATGACCAGCGACGTCGGCTGCGTGCTGCTGACCGGCAACGGGCCCGCCCCGAAGGACGGCGTCTGGTCGTTCTGCTCCGGCGGGGACCAGCGGATCCGGGGGCGCGCGGGCTACGAGTACGCCGACGACGAGGGCGTACGCGACCCCGCCCGGGCCGGCCGGCTGCACATCCTGGAGGTGCAGCGGCTCATCCGTACGATGCCCAAGGTCGTGATCGCGGTCGTCAACGGCTGGGCCGCGGGAGGCGGGCACAGCCTGCACGTGGTGTGCGACCTGACCCTGGCGAGCGCGGAGCACGCGAAGTTCAAGCAGACCGACGCGGACGTCGGCAGCTTCGACGGCGGCTACGGGTCGGCCTACCTCGCGCGGCA
>JBBSTI010000202.1:0-4493 GCA_038236005.1 Mycobacteriales bacterium
CGGACCTCGCGCCCTCGATCGCGGGTGTGGTCGAGGTGGGCCGCCTGCTGGAGGACCCACCCGCCCCCCCGTCCGCGGCAGCTGCCGCGGACGTCGCACCAGGGCCGTCCTGGCCCGGACCGGAGGCAGCATGAACGTCAACTACGCCGCGATCACCGACAAGCAGCGAGGGGTCTGGGCCCTCGGCGACTACGGACGCGTCGGGAGCCTGCTCAGCTGGATCGGTGAGGTTCTCGTGCACGACCTCGACATCCACGCCTGCGAACGGGTTCTGGACGTCGCTGCAGGTAACGGTAACGCCGCCCTGCCCGCCGCCCGTCGCTTCGCCGACGTCCTGGCCACCGACTACGTGCCGGAGCTGCTGGACCAGGCAAGCACCCGCGCGCGGGCTGAGGGGGTTGCTCTGCGGACCGAGGTGGCCGACGCCCAGGCACTGCCCTACCCCGACGCGTCCTACGACGTCGTGATGTCCACGATCGGGGCGATGTTTGCGCCCGACCAGGAGGCCGTCGCCGGCGAGCTGCTCCGCGTATGCCGCCCGGGTGGCCGGATCGGTATGGCGAACTGGACACCGGACAGCATGATCGGCGACATGTTTCGTGCGGTCGGCAAGCGGGTGCCACCCCCGCCAGGCGTGCAGCCGGCAGCCGCCTGGGGGTCCGAGCAGCGGGTCACCGAGCTGCTCCGGCCCGGCTGCAGCGACCTACGCCTGGACCGCCGTACCTACGCGTGGCGCTTCCCGTCGACCCAGACCTGCCTGGACTTCTTCCGCACCTGGTACGGCCCGACCGTCGCCGCCTTCGCCGCGCTCGACGACGACGGGCGTCAAGGACTGGAGGCCGACCTGATGGTGGTGTTCGACAGCCACAACAGCACCGACGACGGGACCTTCGCCACCGAGGTCACCTACCTGCAGGTGCTCGGAACCCGCGCCTGAACGGCCCGGTCGGCGTGCAACGAGATCGGCTACCGCGGTGCTGAGCGCAGTGGTGGGCCCCGCGTCTGCGGCAGCCGCGATGAGCAGGGCCATGACCCCCTGTCAGTAGGAGTCCGCCCGGCCCTCGTCGGCGAGGTGGCCGATCAGCGCGGCGTAGTCCTCCCCGGCATGTCCGGCGTCCAGCGCCGACTGTGCGTCTGAGAGCGCGGCGCGGGTGACGGCCAGCTCGGCGTGGCCCGCGGCGGCGACCGCGAGGTCGAGGTCCTTGACCAGCAGCTCCAGGCTGAACGCGGTGTCGCTGTAGTCGCCTGACTCGATGGCAGCGCGCTTCTGGCCGAGCACCCAGCCATACATCGCGCCCTGCAGCACGTCGAGCGTCACCGTGCGGTCCAGCCCGAGCTGGCCGGACAGCGCAAGCGCCTCGCCGAGCCCTGCGCCGATCACGCCGATGCCCTGGTTGACGACGACCTTCAGCGCGCTGCCCGAGCCCACCCCACCGACCCTCCGGATCTTGACCGGGTCGCCCCACAGCTGGAGCAGCGGCTCGGCGTCGGCGTAGTCGACCTCGGTCCCGCCGGCGAGCACGCCGAGCGTCCCGTCGATAGCCGGCTTCACGGATCCGGCGACCGGGGCATCGACATAACGCATCCCTGCGCCTACGGCGGTCTGACCGAACTCGCGTGCGGCCTCCGGGCCGACCGTGGTGCTGTCCACGATCAGCGTGCCGGGGCGGGCGTGCTGCACCACCTCGGCGAGCACCTCGCGGACGCTGTCCGGTCCGAAGAGCATCAGCACGACGACGTCGGCCCCGGACACCGCGTCCTGGACGGAGCCCGCGACGGTGGCCCCGTCGAACTCCTTCGGGGTTCGGTTCCAGACGGTCAGGTCGTGGCCGGCGTCGGCGACGTGGCGGGCCATGGCGGCGCCCATGCGCCCCAGGCCGAGGAAGGCAACAGCAGTCATGCCAGGGACTGTGACCGCGTACGCCCGGAGCGAACCCGATCCGAGCGAACCTCACAGCCCGCCCGGGACTGGTAGGAGAGTGACGGTTCTGGCAGCAACGGCGGCGACGGGGGAGCGGGTGAGCGACTTCGCGGCCTTCTTCCACGACACCTGGCCGGACCTGCAGCAGTTCTGCCTACGCACGACCGGCTCGTCGGACCTCGCCGACGAGCTGGCCCAGGAGGCGATGACCCGGGTCTACACCCGGTTCCCGCTGCTGCGCGAGCCCCGGCCGTACGTCTTCCGGGTCGCTGCGAACCTGGTCCGTCGCGCCTGGCGCACGCGGACCGACGAGCTGGTGACGGAGATCCCGGTGGCGGGCCCGAACCTGGACACCCTCGACGCCGTACGTCGGCTGCCCGACCGGCTCCGCGAGGTCGTGCTCCTGCACTACTGGGCCGACCTGCCGGTCAAGGACGTCGCCACCGCGCTGCACCGGCCGGTCGGCACCGTCAAACGCCGGCTGTCCGAGGCCCGCGCCCAGCTCGCCACCGACCTGACGGAGGAGTCATGACGCAGGAGATCTACGACCGGGTCGTCCGGGACGGTCGCCGCCGCCGCGCCCGGTTCCTCGGTGGTGCCGCGGTGGTCGTGGCCGGCCTCGTCACCGCGGGGGTCGTGCTGCTGCCCGGCGACGGCTCGACCGACCGCCTGGTCGCGGTCGACGCCGGCCCACCCGCCGCGTCCCCGTCCGCCGCGTCCCCGTCCGCCGCTTCCCCGTCCAACTGCCCCGCGACCGCGGAGCAGGCCCCGGACCAGGGCAGACCGGCGCCGGTGCCGCAGCTGCCCGAAGGGTTTGACGGCTCCTCGCAGCTGCTGCCCGAGGGCGTCCCCACGTCGGCCCTGGTGTGTCGCTACGAGCAGGCGACGCTGCTGATCTCCCCCTTGCAGCCGAATCCCGGAGGACGCACGAGCGTCCGGGTGGGCGCCCTCGTAGGAGGGCGGACGCTGACCAGCGGACTTTCCGACCTGGCTCACACGTTGGAGACGCCGCCGTTCCCCGATCCGCTCAGACAGTGCGGGGATCCCGACTTTCCGGGCACGCCCGTACGTGTCCGGATAACGTACCCGTCCGGCGCACGTGCCTGGCTGGCGACGGAGACGAACCCGCGAGGCTGCACCGGCATCGGGAACGGGCTGTTCGTCAACAAGATCGACGTCGGTGCGCAGCTGCTTGAGGCGTGGAAGAGCGGTCAGTGGGATCCGGCCCCCTCCGAGACGGTTGCCCCCGTCGTCGCCGCGGACGACTGTCCGACGGAGGCGACCGTGCTCCCGAGCTCGTCGGAGTCAGACGAGGGGGCCCGGTTCCCGGTGCCGTCGCCGCCGACCGGGTTCGACGCTGCTGCTCGCCTGCTGCCCGCAGCGGTGCCCTCCGGCGTGCTGGTCTGCCGGTACAAGCGGATCGAGGCTGGCAGCGGGGACGTTGCGCCCCTGCTCGGCGGGAAGGTGCTCGGTGGAGACCTGGCCGATCTCGCCGACTTCCTGGACGTCCTGCAGCCGAGCGGCTTCGCCTCTTGTCGTCTGGTCGGAGAGCTCGGCCCGCCGGTGCAGGTCCGGGTGCTGCTGCGCTACCCGTCCGGCGCGAGCGCCTGGTTGGCGACCGAGACCGACGTCAACGGCTGCACGGGGATCGGGAACGGGCTGAGCAGCAGCAACACCTACCTGACCGCTGAGCTGCTGGACGCGTGGGACAAGGGTCGCTGGGACGGCCTGCAGCCCCGGTACCCGTGCGACGTCCCGTACGCCGGACGACCAGGGCAGACCGAGGCCCTCGTACCGGGGGGCTCGTCTCAGGTGTCGGTCTGTCGGCAGGGAACGTTCGTCCCGGTCTCCGACCCGGTCGAGGTCGTCCGGCTGCTGAACGAGGCGGACCGGTACAGCCCGCCGGGAAGCCCGTTCCGGGACGGCCGGCTCGCCTCGGACGGGGCGTTCGGGTGCACGTACGGCGGCTCGACACCGCAACCGCTGCAGACCGAGCCGATCCAGACGGTGCGCATCGACTACCCGAGAGGGCGCAGCGTGCTGGTGCAGGTCAACGATCCCGCCTGCACACCGCCGTGGCAGAACGGCAGCTTCGGGGCGGGGCCGACGCCTGAGCAGCAGACGCAGCTGCTCGACCTGCTGGCTCGGTGAGTGCGCCAGCGGCCCGCCATGATCGTGCGGCGTTCCGAGACGGCACAGGGCAGTAATTGCGGGCCTGCTGTCCCAGGAGCCCGCATGATCATGAAGGGGGCGTCGGCGGGCGAGCGGGGCGTACGCGAGGATGGACAGTCACCGCACCTGAGGAGTCCCGTGCACCAGCCCGTCTTCGCGTCCGTCATCGATGTCCAGGAGCGGCTCGAGGCCGCCGGATACCTGACCGACCACGCCATCGCGACCACCGTCTTCCTCGCCGACCGGCTCGGCAAGCCGCTGCTGGTCGAGGGTCCTGCCGGGGTCGGCAAGACCGAGCTGGCAAAGGCGGTGGCCGAGGCGACGAACGCCGAGCTGATCCGCCTGCAGTGCTACGAGGGGCTGGACGAGGCCCGCGCGCTGTACGAGTGGAACTACAAGA
>JBBSTI010000203.1:0-4476 GCA_038236005.1 Mycobacteriales bacterium
GCCGCCGGCGAGCCAGGGGCGTCGTGGCCGGTAGTCATCTGGGGCGGCGGCGCGACCCGACGGTCAGGCCGGGTCGATCTTCTCGGCGGTGAGCAGTCCGGTGCTGATCTCGCGCATGGCGATCGACAGCGGCTTCTCCTCGACCCCGGTCTCCACGAGCGGGCCGACGTATTCGAGCAGACCCTCGCCCAGCTGGGAGTAGTAGGCGTTGATCTGACGCGCCCGCTTGGAGGCGTAGATGACCAGGCTGTACTTGGAGTCGGTGGCGGCGAGCAGCTCGTCGATCGGGGGGTTGGTGATGCCGATCGGGTTGGCGACGGTGCCGGCCACGGGGCTCCTCAGGGTTGGGACGATGCGGGTCTGGTCTGGGCTGGGCTTGACGGGGCTGGACGCACCGGGTCGAGCGTTGCCAGAACGGGGCTCAGGTCGTGAGCCCCATCGACGCTACCAGCGCGTCGGCCGCCCGTTCGAGGTCGTCGTTGACGATCGTCTCGTCGAACTCGCTCTCGGCGGCCATCTCCTGACGGGCGAGCACGAGCCGGTGCTGCACCCGCTCCGGGTCCTCGGTGCCCCGGCCGGTCAACCGTCGGACCAGCTCGTCCCAGCTCGGTGGCTTCAGGAAGACCAGGTGCGCCTCGGGCATCGCCTCGCGCACCTGCCGAGCCCCCTGCAGCTCGATCTCCAGCAGGGCTGGCCGTCCGGCCGCGAGCTGCTGGAGCACCGGGCCGCGGGGCGTGCCGTAGGTGTTCCCGGCGTACGCCGCGTGCTCGAGCAGCTCGCCCTTCTCAGCCAGGCCCGAAAAGGCCTGGTGCGTCAGGAACCGGTAGTGCTCCCCGTCGACCTCCCCGGGGCGAGGCTGCCGGGTGGTCGCACTGACCGAGAGCCAGACGTGCGGGTGCCGCCGACGGACCACCGTGACCAAGCTTCCCTTGCCGACCCCGGAGGGCCCGGACAGCACGGTCAGGCGACCCGGCAGGGTCAACGGTTGCCGAACTCGCGCTCCAGCGCCTGGCGCTGCTTGACGCCGAGGCCCTGCACCCGCCGCGACGGACTGATCTCCAGCCGTTCGATGATCCGGGCCGCTTTGATCTTGCCGACCCCGGGGAGCGCTTCCAGCACGGCCAAGACGCGCATCTTGCCGATGGCCTCGTCGGTCTCCCCGTCCTTGAGGATCTGGGACAGCGTCGTCTGGTGCTTCTTGAGCGCCACCTTGAGATCAGCGCGCGCCCGGCGTGCGGCGGTGGCCTTCGCCAGGGCGGCAGCTCGCTGCTCGGGAGTCAAAGGCGGCAACGCCACGCTCGTCACCTCATCCTCACCGGGCCCGAACCCGGTGGTCCGGGGCGTTCGGCGAACCTAGCGGGCAGGGACGTGCAGGGCAATTGTTCCAGGGCTGGAGCTGCCCCGTGAAGACCTGGAACTGCCTCGTGAAGGCCTCGCACTACCTTGCGAGTGCCTGGAGCTGCTCCGCGAGCGCCCTCGCGGCGGCGGCCGGATCGGACGCAGCCGTGATCGGCCGGCCGATCACCAGCAGGTCCGCGCCGTCGGCGAGCGCCTGCTGCGGGGTGGCCACGCGCACCTGGTCGCCGGCAGCGGCGCCGGTCGGGCGCACGCCGGGGGTGATCAGCACTATTCCCGGGCCGACCTCGGCGCGGACCGCAGCGACCTCCTGCGGCGAGCAGACCAGCGCGCCGGCACCCGCGCCCACCGCGAGCGTCGCGAGCCGTCGTACGGCGTCCTGAGGTGGCCCTGCGAGCCCGACAGCCATCAGGTCCTGCTCGGACAGCGAGGTCAGCACCGTGACGGCCGTGATGGTCACCTCCGGCGCTGCCTGGACCGCAGCGGCGATCATGTCGGCGCCGCCGGTCGCATGCACCGTGAGAAAACGTGGCTGCAGCTCGGCGACCGCCCGAGCGGCTCCTTCGACCGTGTTCGGGATGTCGTGCAGCTTGAGGTCGAGGAAGACGTCACGGTCGTGGCGGACCTGCTCCACGATCTGCGGTCCGGCAGCGCAGAACAGCTCCAGGCCGACCTTGAGGATGCGGACGTACGGCGCGACCTGCCCGGACAAGGCGACGGCCGCCGCGGCGTCGGGTCGGTCCAGGGCCACGGCGATCGGCGCGGGCGGAGGCGAGCTGGTGGTTGGGCGGGCGTCTGCGGTCACGTGGGCTCTGTTCTCCGGTGATCATGACCGTCTACACCATCAAAACGGTCGTCGAGGGTGCAGATGGACATGATCACCTGAAGGGGTGGGAGTCGTTCAGGTGCGGGGGCGGCATTCCAGGTTCAGCGGCGTCGGCAGGGGTCGTCGGCGGTTCCTGTTCGTCCTCGTCGCCCTGATGGTCGCCGACGGGGTCCGGGCCCTCGGGCAGGAAGGCGACCGGGGGCCGGTGCGCCAGCCCGACGGCGTCGGCGACCGACAGTCCCCGCTCGGCGAGCGCAGCCTGCAGCTCGGCAAGGACGCGGACGGGAGCGGTCGGGTCGCCGAACACGACGGTGCCGACACTGACGGCGCTGGCCCCGGCGAGCAGGAACTCGAGCGCGTCGAGCCCGGTCCGGATGCCGCCCGTCCCGAGGATCGGCACGTCCGGCAGCGCCTGGTGGACCTGCCACACGCAGCGGACAGCCACGGGACGGATGGCCGGGCCGGACAGCCCGCCGGTGATGCCGCCCAGGACCGGCCGCATCGTGTCCGTGTCGATGGCGAGCCCCAGCAACGTGTTGATGACCGACAGCCCGGTCGCACCGGCCTGGACGCAGGCCCGGGCGATCGCGGTGATGTCGGTGACGTCCGGCGACAGCTTGGCCAGGAGCGGCACCTCGGCGGGCACCTCGCGACGCACCGCGGCGATCACCTCGGCCGCCGGTCCGACGTGGCAGGCGAAGACCTGGCCGCGGTCCTCGACGTTGGGGCAGCTGATGTTGACCTCGATCATCGCCACGCCCTGCTGGTCGCGCAGCCGGGCGGCCAGGGCCGCATATTCCGCGACCGAGCCGCCGGCGATCGAGACCACCGCGCGGGCCCCGTGCTCGGCGAGCCAGGGCAGGTCGTGGGCGAGAAAGGACTCGATCCCTGGGCCCTGCAGCCCGATGCTGTTGAGCATCCCGCTCGGCGTCTCGGCCATCCGTGGCGTCGCCCGTCCCGAGCGTGCGTCCAGCATGATCGACTTGGTGACGACCCCGCCGAGCGCGGCCACCTCGAAGAACTGGGCCAGCTCCTGGCCGGCGGCCGCGCAGCCGCTGGCGGTGAACACCGGGTTCGGGAAGTCCACCCCGCCCAGCCGTGTCGACATGTCGACCGCGCTCATCGGTGCCCCCCGGCGGGCGCGCCGACCGCGTCCGACGGAACGGTCCCGACGGCGTCCCAGCGCACCCGGTCACCCAGAAACACCGGTCCTTCGACGCACGACCGCACCATCCGGGTCAGCCCGTCGTCCCCGACCACCGGCAGCACGCAGGTCATGCACACCCCGATCCCGCACGCCATCGACTCCTCGACCGCGACCTGGCTGAGCACGCCGTGCTCCGACGCAGCGTCGCTGACCGCGCGCAGCATCCCCATCGGGCCGCAGGCATAGACCAGCTCGCTGCGGGTCTTCGCCAGCACGGCGGGCAGCACGTCGGTGACCCGCCCTCGCTCCCCCGCCGACCCGTCGTCGGTCGTCACGGCGATCGTCGTCGCGATCCGCTTCGCCTCCAGCACGCCGAACAGCCGGTCGGAGGACCCGGCGCCGAGCACCACGTCGACGCGGCAGCCCCGGGCGGTGAGCGCGGCCGCGAGCGGCAGCAGCGGCGCCGTCCCGTAGCCGCCCCCGACCAGGGTCGCGGTCAACGGCTCCTTGGGCAGCCGGAACGGTCGCCCGAGCGGCCCGACGATGTCGAGCCTCGCCCCCGGGCCCTGCTCGGACAGCCAGGCCGTCCCCCGGCCATGGACCGCGAACATGAACTCGATCGTCGATCCGTACGGTCCTCGGGCGTCGGCTCGGTAGATCGCGAAGGCACGCCGCAGCAGCATCGCCGAGCCCGGCCCGCCGACCGCCACCGCGACGAAGTGCCCCGGCCGCACGCCTTCGGCCATCCCGGGGGCACGAACGGTCATGGCCTGGTAGGCGCCGACCCGGTGTACGGCCTGGATCTCGCCGGTGACCTGGACCGGCATCAGAGCACCGTCGGGGCGGAAGCGAGCAGACGAGCGTGATGCTCCTGCAGCGACATGACCCCGGTCTCCCCACGCTGGAGCGCTTCGATCCCCTGCACGCAGGCCGCGAGCGCCGGGGTCGTCGTGATGCACGGGATCCCGCGCAGCACGGCCGCCGTCCGGATCTCATAGCCGTCCAGCCGACCGCCGACGCCACGCGGGGTGTTGACGATCCGGTCGACCTCGCCGGCCAGCACCCGCGGCACGACGTCTGCGCCGCGACCCTCGGAGTGCTTGCCGACCACCTCGCAGGTCACGCCGTTGCGGCGCAGCACGTCCGC
>JBBSTI010000204.1:0-4450 GCA_038236005.1 Mycobacteriales bacterium
CGAACCCGCGACCTCCGCCGTGACAGGGCGGCGCGCTAACCAACTGCGCTACAGGGCCTTGCTGTGGTGCCTGATGGAACTGTCGAGCCGGAACACTAGTGCCCCCAACGGGATTCGAACCCGCGTAGCCACCTTGAAAGGGTGGAGTCCTGGGCCGCTGGACGATGGGGACGTCGCCCGTGGGAGCGCCAGAGGAGACTATCAGCCGCGCGCCCGGTCAGACGGGTGGCGACCGACACCGCCGGGGTGGGCGTCAGCCGGCCGGGCCGGTGCTCGGTCGAGGGGATCGAGCGGGTGACGGGGACGGCAGGTTCAGACGCGGAGCGGCCCCGGGCGGCCGCGACGGGTCGGGCGAGCTGGACGATGCGGCCGACGGGCTGTTCGGCGGGCTGCTCGACGGGCTGGGCGGTGCCGAGGGGATCGGCGGACCGGATGGCGTCGTGCCCGGGATGCTGGTCGGCTCTCCGCTGGACCCAGGGCCCCCCGAGTCGGACGGGTTCGGGCTTGCAGCCACCCCGTCCACCCGCCCGGGCAGCTCGCCGGACGGCTCCGGCTCGACGACGCGGTCGATGGTGGCCGAGGAGAGCCCGAGACCACCGAGCGTGATGTCGTCCCGGGCGAGGACGCGCTTGGTGTCCGGGTCGAGGTAGAGCACCGACATCTCCAGCGGCGTCGGCTTGTCGCCCTCCAGCGACCGCGCACCGGCGCCGCCGGTGGAGCCCTGAACCAGCAGCAGCGTGCCGTCAACCACCTTGGCCGACCGCTTGTGGGTGTGCCCGGCCAGCACGGTCGGCGCCGCGCCGAGGCACTGCTCGGCCCCGGCCGGCTCGTGCATCATCACGACGTCGACGGTCTTGTCCCCGGCGAACAGCGGCGCGCACAGCTTCTTCCCGGCCTCTTCCTGCAGGGAGCGCGGGGCGTCGTCGCCGCCGGTGGTCTTGTCGGGCGTGAACCGCGGGTCCCCGACGCCGAGGAAACGCAGGCCGGCGACCGTACGCACCTCTGGCCCGTCCAGCACCGTCGCGTTCGGCAACGCGTCGATCGCGGCCTGCGTGACGGTCGAGTCGTGGTTGCCACGGACCCAGACGTACGGCACCCCGAGCGTCCCGATCTCGTTGACGAAGGCGTTCTCGGCCGGGCTCCCGTAGTCGACGTCGTCACCGGCGTCGACGATCACGTCCACCTGGAACTGCTCGGCGGTCGACCGGATGACGTCGAACGCGGTCGGGCTCAGGTGCAGGTCGCTGACGTTCAGCACCCGGATCGTGGTGTCTGCCGGCTGATAGCTCTGCAGGCCGGACGCGGCGCCGTACAGCTTGGAGACGTTCCCGACGAGCTTGCCGAGCGCCTGGCTGTAGCGGTCGACGTTGCCGACGATGTCGCGCACGCTGCCGATCGCGGTCGGGGCCTGGGCGAGCAGCCCGGTGTAGGTGGGCTCGTCGATCGCGTCGCGGTCGAAGGTCGCGGCGGCTAGCCCCGACGTCCCGAGCAGGGCGGCGATCGCGGCGACGCCGGTGAGCAGGGTGCGCTTGGGCGTACGGAAGACCAGGAACCCCAGCACAGCCGCCCCGAGGATCGCGACCAGCACGGCGCGGAGCAGCAGGCGGCCGAGCGCGGCGCGTACGTCGTGGTTGACCTGCTGCCCGATGCTCGCCAGCTGCATCGGGTTCTTCGCGATCCTGCGAGCGGCGGTCTCGTCCAGCGCGGCGACCCGGACGTCGAGCTGGAGCGGGCCGGCGTGGGTGTCGAGCGCGATCTCCCCCAGCGGCGGGATCTGGATCACCGTCTCGGCGGAGGTGCTCGGCCGCAGCGACAGGTCGAGGACGAAGGGACCGGCGTCGGATCGGGTGCTGCCGGCGAGCAGGAGGCCGAGCCCGGCCCCGATCGCGCCGACCAGCACGATGGCCACGAACATCCCGAGCCGTTGCCAGCGGGAGCGACGGTGGGCTACCCGGGTCGAGCCGGGTTGCGGCGGTGCCCCGGGAGCGGCGGGGGTCTCGTGCATCACGGGTCCAGTGTGCGTCGTGCCACGCTTTCTAACCGCGGTTCGGGCAGACCGGGTGGTGGGGGGGCGCCGGGCCCCGTCGTACGTTGTCGGCGACAAGCCCGCGCGCCCACAGACAGGGGAGGACGACCGTGCCAGCAGAGGACACCCGACCGAGCATGAGGGCGGCGATCTTCGACGGGACGGGCCCGTCGCTGCGGATGGACGACCTGGTCCGCCCCGAGCCCAGGCCCGGCGAGGTGCTGGTCAAGGTCTCGGCCTGCGGGGTCTGCCACACCGACCTGCACGTGATGCGGTCCGAGGTGGCGTTCCCGACCCCGGCGGTGCTTGGTCACGAGGTGTCCGGGACGGTCGCGGCGCTCGGCGAGGGCGTCGTCGGGGTCGCGCTCGGCGACCCGGTGGTCTGCGCGTTCATCATGCCGTGCGGCACCTGCCGCCACTGCGTGCGTGGGCTCGAGGACCTCTGCGAGACCTTCTTCGCCTACAACCGACTCAAGGGCACCTTGTACGACGGGACGACCCGCCTGTCCGCCGCCGACGGCTCGCCGGTCTGGATGTATTCGATGGGCGGGCTCGCCGAATACTGCGTGGTCCCGCAGACCGACGTCTTCAAGGTGCCGGCGGGCGTCGAGCTGGCGGACCTCTCGATCGTCGGCTGCAGCACGTTCACCGCGTACGGCGCGGTCCGCACCGTCGGTGACGTCCGGGTGGGCGACACGGTTGCGGTCATCGCCGCAGGTGGGGTGGGGTCCAGCATCATCCAGCTGGCCAAGGCGGCTGGTGCGGCCCAGATCATCGCCGTGGACGTCAGCGACGAAAAGCTGAAAGCCGCCCGGGCGCTGGGCGCGACACACACCGTGTCCGCCGACGGCGATGCGGTCGCCCGGGTCCGGGAGCTGACCGGGGGCCGAGGCGTCGACATCGCGTTCGAGGCCCTGGGCCGCGCGGACACCTTCGCCACCGCGCTGGAGGTGCTGGACGACGGCGGCCGCGCCGTGATCGTCGGGATCGCGCCCGCCGGCTCGCGGGGTGAGCTGGACCTGGCTCGGCTCGTACGCCGCAAGCTCAGCGTCCTCGGGTCCTACGGGGCACGGGCGCGCGCCGACATGCCGACGCTGATCGCGATGGTCCAGCAGGGAGTCGTACGGCCCCGCGACGTGATCACCCGGCGCTACGGGCTGGAGGAGGCCGACGAGGCCTACCAGGCGTTGGCCCGCGGCGAGATCGTCGGGCGTGCGCTGATCGAGATGTCGTGAGTGTGCCTGGTGACGTTGTCGACGAGGTCCGCGCGGAGGTCCGCGGGGGGATCGGCCGGCTGACGCTGGCCCGACCGCGGGCGATGAATGCGCTCACCCTGCCGATGGTCACGCGGGCGCTCGAGCAGCTGCAGGCGTGGCAGGACGACCCCGGGGTGCAGGCCGTCGTGCTCGACGGTGAGGGCGACCGCGGCCTGTGCGCCGGCGGCGACCTGAAGATGTTCTACGCCTCGGCGCGGTCCGACCGGGTCGAGGTGAGTGCGTTCTTCCGTACGGAATATGCGATGAACGCCTTGATCGCCGACTTCCGCAAGCCGGTGGTCGCCCTCATGACCGGGGCGGTCCTGGGCGGTGGGGTGGGCTTCAGCGCCCACGCCCGGCACCGGCTGGTCGCGCTGGAGGCCCAGGTCGGGATGCCGGAGGTCGGGATCGGCTTCGTGCCGGACGTCGGCGGGACGTGGCTGCTGGGGCGGGCGCCGGGCGAGCTGGGAACGTGGTTGGGGGTCACCGGCAGCACGGTCGGGCCGGCGGACGCGGTGCTGTGCGGGCTGGCCGACGCGGTGGTGTCTGCGTCGGTGGTCGAGGCGGTGCGCCAGGCCCCGGACTTCCGGCGGTTGATGGACCTGGTGGTCTCTGCTGGTGCTGCCGTGGACGGCGCGGTGCTGCCGGCGTGGCGCCCCTGGATCGACCGGTGCTTCCGCGCGCCGACGGTCCGGGAGATCGTGGTTCGGCTCCGGGAGGAGTCGTCGGCGGACGCGCAGGCCTGCGCCGAGCTGCTGCAGACCCGCAGCCCCGAGGCGGTCGAGCTGACCTTGCTGGCGGTGCGCCGGGCCCGGGAACTGCCGTCCCTGTCTCGCGCCCTGGCCCTAGAGCTGGCCGTGTCGCTGGACTCGCTGGGCCGGCACGACTTCCTGGAGGGCATCCGGGCGCAGGTGATCGACCGTGACCGCACCCCGCACTGGGAGCCGTCGTCGCTGGCCGAGGTGGACGTGCCTGCCCTGGCCCGTCAGGTCTTGGCGTGGAGCACGGGCTGACCGTGGCGGCGGGTGCGTCTACCGTGGCGGGTGCTCAGGACCGCTAGGACTGCTGGGCAGCAGGGCTGCTAGCTCAACTGGCAGAGCAGCGGACTTTTAATCCGCGGGTTCAGGGTTCGATCCCCTGGCGGCCCACTTCTCGACACCTTCCTGAC
>JBBSTI010000205.1:0-4337 GCA_038236005.1 Mycobacteriales bacterium
AGTCTGGTCCAGCTCGGCTTCCCGCTGGCCGCGGTTGGCGCCGGCGTGTGGCTGCTGGTGACCCGCCGCGGCGCGCAGTACGTCGAATTCATCGTCTGGCTGTGGCTGCTGGCGCCGGGGCTGCGTCGCATCGTCGACCTCGCGGTCGGATACACGCCGGTCAGCCCCATCATGACGGCGGCACCCGTCGCGACGTTGCTGTGCTTGCTCCCTGCGCTGGCGGGCCGCAGACGGGTCGACGGCGGGATGGGCGCGGCTCTTGTCGTCAGCCTCGCCGCCGTCGGCTACGGCTTGGTGGTCGGGGTGCTCACGATCGGCGTCGGTGCCCCGCTGGCGGCTGCGCTCGCCTGGCTGCCGCCCCTGGCGCTCGGGCTCTATGTGGCGACCGGAGGTCCGCAGGACCAGTCCGAGCTGCTGGCCGTGGTGCGTCGCACCGCGCTGGTGGGATGTCTCGTGCTGGGTGGATACGGTGTTTTCCAGTTCCTCGCGCCGCCGGCGTGGGACGCCTTCTGGTTGGCGAACGCGCCGATCAACTCGGCCGGCATCGGCGAGCCGTACAAGGTCCGCGTGTTCAGCACGTTGAACTCCCCCGCCCCCTTCGCAGCCGTGCTCGGCGCGTTGCTGATCGTCCTGACCGGGTGCCGGACCACCAGTCGCCGCTGGTTGTCGATGCTTCTCGGGTTCGTCGCGTTCGGGCTCTCGTTGGTTCGTACGGCCTGGCTGGGCTACATCATCGCGCTGTTCGCTCTGCTCTCCCCCAGCCGCGCACGGCTGCTGCGCTCGACGGCCATCGGCATCGGCCTCCCGGTCCTGCTGCTCGTGCTCTACGGCGGCCCCGTCACCCAGGTCGTCACCAGTCGCTTCACGGCGACGACGTCGAGCGGCACGCAGGACGAGAGCTTCAGCGATCGCACGACGTTCTATCGGGCCGAGCTGCCGCGGGTCCTCGTCAACCCCATCGGCGATGGCCTCGGGTCGACGGGCGTCGCGACCAAGGTGGGCAACGCCGGCAAGCTCGGCGACCGCGGCAACTTCGACGGTGGCGCGCTCGAGATCCTGTACGTCTTCGGCTTCCCCGTCGGACTGGCGTTCCTGGGCGCCATCGGGCTGGCCGTGCGCAGGGCGTGGACGTCGGCCAGCTCCCGCGGCGACCTCGAGAAGGCGATGGCCGCGGCGCTCGTCGGGCTCGCCGCCCAGCTGCTGTTGTTCAACCCGCTCACCACCCCGACCGGCATCCTGTTCTGGTTGTTCGTGGCGGTGCTCGCCCGACCGGCTGAGGTTGCGTCGGACGGTTCGGTGCCCTCGCTCGCCGGTCGGACGACCTGACGCGCCTCACGGCGGTTCAGCTCGACGCGGCGATCTCCAGAACCTCGAGCCGACGCCCTAGGGCGAGGTCACGCAGCGCTGCGAGCTGACCGGACAGGGCCGGCCCCAGCCGGACCAGGACGCCGCTCTCCCGCCGAAGGACGCCGACCAGCGCACGCAGCAGGCCCGGCGTCGCCCGGTCGCCGACCAGCAGCCCGAACAGGGCCCGTCGCACCCGCAGGTCAGGTCGTAGGCTGAGCAGCACGAGGACCAGGTTGTAGGCCTCGTTGCTCACCGCGTCCCGCGTCGGCCGGCTGCGCTGGTCGCTGTCGAACCTCGGTCCGTGGTAGTGGTCCACGACGGCCGCCGGGTCATACACGAGGTCCCAGCCGCGAGAGCGAGCCCACAGCGAGGTCGCCATCTCGTTGTGCACCTCGGCCCCCTGGCCCCGCAGGTGCAGCGGGATGGCGAGCGCCTCCCGCCGGAACGACATGTTGACGCCCTTGAGCACGTCGACCCGGACGGCGGGCCCGGCACCGACGTCGTGGTTACCGACGTGTCGGCCCCACGTGTTGAAGCCGCCGACCTCGCTCGACGGGACCGCAGGACCGGCCGGGCCGGGGCGCGGCTCGTCGCGACCACCGACGCCGCCGACGACCGGGTCGTCGTAGTGCGCCAGGAGGGTGCCCAGCCAGTCCGGCCGTGGCACGGCGTCGTCGTCGGTGAAGGCGACCACGTCGCCCGTCGAGCGTCGTGCGCCGGCACGCAGGGCGGCCAGCAGTCCGAGCTCGGTGACGACGACCTCGACCACGGGCAGCGGCGCGGCGGCGATCACCTCAGCGGTGCCTTCGTCGTCCTCCCGCCGGACGACCACGACCTCGTCCGCCGGACGCACCAGGCCGGCTAGCCCGACGAGGCAGCTGGCCAGCTGGTCGGGCCGCCGGTAGGAGGGCACGAGGACCGAGACGGTCAGTTCCATCCGAGCACCTGTCTGTAGACGCGCGTGACGGCTGGGGCGATCACGGTGGGGTCGTACTGCTCGGCTCGGGACCGCGCGGCGGAGCCGAGCCGCATCCGCAAGTCCGGGTCTTCGAGCAGGCGGGTGAGCGTGCCCGCCAGCGCCGCGGCGTCCCCGGAGGGGAACAGCAGACCGTCCACGTCGTCCCGCACGATCTCCAGGGGCCCGCCGGCGGCGCTCGCCACCACCGGCAGCCCCGCCGCCATGCCCTCGACGACGACCTGGCCGAACGGCTCCGGGATGACGGAGGCGTGGACGAGCACGTCCATGGCGGCCAGCTCCGACGCGACGTCCGGTCGGAAGCCCACCAGACTGACCCGGTCTGCCAGGCCTCTGCGGACGACGTCCGCTGCCAGCTGCTCCTCGAAGGCCGACTCGCCGAACATCGCCGAGCCGACGATGACGGCCCGCCACGACACGTGCGTCTCCAGACGTTGCAGCGCGTCGAGGAGCAGGTCCTGACCCTTCCAGGCCGCCAGCCGACCGACCATGCCGATCACGAGGGGATCGCGGATCTCGTCCCGGTCAGCGGCCCGGTGCGCAGGCCGGTACGGGTCGCCGACGACTGTCCTGGGCACGCCTCGGCGCGGCTTCCCCAGGGTGTCCAGGGTTGCCTGGGAGTTGGCCAGCACCGCCGAGGGGAGGAGTCGGACCGCGGCCCGCACGAGCCGTACGGCCGCCGGCGGGAGGTAGTCCTCGGCGATCCGGTCCCGGGCGTGCCAGACCACCGGCACCCCGGCCAGCCGGCCGGCGAGCCCTCCGTACAGTCCCGCCTTGAGCGAGTTGGTGTGCACGACGTCGGGTTGCAAGCGGCGCAGGTGCAAGGTCAGCTGCGCCACGTAGCGGGCCGTGTCGACGGCGACCCGGACCGGCACCCGGGTGGGACGGACCTGGCCCCGCCCGAGCGAGCGCGCTGTGTCTCGCATCGGGCGGACGTCCACGGACACGTCCTGAGCGCGCAGGACCTCGACGAGCGGGCCGTCCTCGGCGAGCACGACGTGCGCGTCGACACCGGGCAGCGCCGGGAGGAGCCGGGCGAGCGCGATCTCGGCCCCGGACAGCGCGGCGCAGTGGTCGAGGTACACCACCCGCACCGGGCGTCCCCGCAGGTGTCCCCCGCCAGCCTCGGCGATCGCCTGCCGGTAGACCGCCGCGTTGGCCGTCCCGGCCCGGGACCACGAGAACGTCTCGGCGTGCGCCCGGCACTGCCCGGCGTCCGGCACTTTGCCGGCCAGCGCGTCCTTCAGACGGTCGGCCAGCGCCGTGACGTTCCCCGGGGGGACGACCAGAGAGGGATCGAGGTCGCGCACCACCTCGGGCAGGCCGCCGACCTCGGTCACGACGACCGGTGTCCCGCAGGCCAGCGCCTCGACCGCCGCGAGCCCGAAGCCCTCCAGGGCCAGCGACGGGATCACGCACACGTCGGCAGCGCGGTAGTGGTCGACCAGTGCGTCCTCGCTGATCTCACCGAGCAGCCGCACCGAGGCGGTCAGCCCCAGCTCGGAGACCCGCTTCTGCAGCGTCTCGCTCTCGGGACCGGAGCCGGCGATCAACAGTCGTCGCTGCTCTCCGTCACCTGCGAGCTCGGCCCAGGCCTCGAGAAGTCCGAGCAGACCCATCCTGCGGACGAGCCGCCGTGCGGTGAAGACGACCTTCTCGTCCGCACCGATCTCGAGCCGCCGGCGCGCCGCGGAGCGGTCCGGGGTGAAGCGGTCCAGGTCCAGGCCTGGCGGGACCACCTGGACGCGCCACGGCGCCGCCCCGTAATCCTCCACGAGCACGCGTTTGAAGGCCTCGGACAGCACCACGAAGGCGTGGGCCCGGCGGTACATCGACCGTTCGACGGCGAGCTTGGCCCGCACCCGTGCCGGCGCACGGCCGCCGGACGCCGCGCTCTCGTCCGACCAGGGGCCGTGGAAGTGCACCACCCCGGGCAGGTCGCGCAGGCTGCCCCAGCGCACCGGCCACCAGGCGAAGAGCCCGAAGTGCACGTCCACGACGTCGACAGCTGCCC
>JBBSTI010000206.1:0-4303 GCA_038236005.1 Mycobacteriales bacterium
GAGCGCGGCCGAGTCTGCCCGCGCCTGCGCGTAGGCGGCCTCGTCCGCGGCCCGGTTGGCCTCGGCGACCGCCAGCGCCCGGCGCTGCTGCTCCAGCAGCGCCTCGACCGCGGCCTGCGCCGAGCGGGCCGTCTCGGCAGCGGCACGGGCCGCCGCCTCCTGGACCTCGGCCTGCACCCGTGCGTCGGCGGCCGCGTCTCGGTCCTGCTGCAGCTCGTCCCGGGCCTGCTCCAGCTGCAGCCGCCCGGCGGTCAGCCCGCGAAGAGCGTCGGTCCGGCCGCGGGAGAGCCGCCCCTCCACCGCCGTGCCCTCGAGCAGCTCGGCGACGGTGCCCGGTGCCAGCACGGGCATCACGGACAGGTCGCCGCGCAGGTAGTCCCGGCGTACGGCGTCGTCGAGGGCGGAACGGCCCAGCTCGACGTCGTCCAGCGCACCCTGGACGCGCTCCTGCCCGGCCACCGCCGCCTGCGTCGCCCGGACCGCCTCGGACCGGGCCTGCCCGGCCTGCCGGTCCGCGACCTGCCGCGCCTGCTCGGCCCGGGTCGACGCCGCCTGCGCCGCGGGTAGCCGCGCCAGGACGGCCTGCAGCGCGACTCCCGCCTCAGCGACCACCTGGGTGGAGTCCTCGAACACCGACTGCGTCTGCGACAGGCGCTCCTGGGTCGCCGACAGACGCTCGTCGATCGACTGCGCCTGGGCGGCGACCACCGACATCGAGACCGCACCGGTGGCGAACGCGGCGACCAGCCCGAGCCGTCTCACAGCCGGACGTACCGCTGCAGGGCGAGCACCGATGTGACGGCACTGACCCCGAGGCCGATGGCCAGCAGCCACGGGACCTGGGCGGCGATGTCGTCATAGCTCGGGCTGACCAGCACCCCGGTGAACAGGTCGGCCAGCTGTTTGTCGATCAGGGTCGCCTTGCCGAGCACGAGCAGACCGGTGCCGAACGCCGTCCCGACCAGCCCGACGACCACTCCTTCGAGCAGGAACGGCAGCTGGATGTAGAGCCGGGTCGCGCCGACCAGGCGCATCACCTCGGTCTCGCGCCGTCGGCTGAACGCGGTCAGGCGCACCGTGTTGGCGATCAGCAGCGTCGCCGCGACCACCTGGATGACGGCGATGGCGAGCGCGAACAGGTTGAGCCCGTTCAGGATGCTGAACAGCGGCCGCAGCACCTCACGGTTGTCGTCCACCTGCTCGACCCCGGGCTGGCCGTCCAGGGCGCTCGCTACCACCTCGAACATGCTCGGGTCCTTGAGCCGCACGTTGTAGCTCTCCGGCAGGGCCTCGGGCGAGACGTTCTCGGTCAGGGCACGGTCGTTCGGGTTGCGTTCCAAGAACCGCTCGTAGGCCTCCCGCTTGCTGACGTAGGTGACCCGCTGGACCAGGTCGAGACTGCCCAGCACGCGGGCGATCTCGTCCCGCTCGGGATCGGTCACACCCTTGTCCAGGAACACGAACACCTCGATCTCGGCATCGAAGGCCACCTCGAGCCGATCGACGTTCTGGCGTACGAGGAGCGCACCGCCCACGAACGCGAGTGAGATCGCCACCGTGACGACGGCCGCGATCGACATCACCAGGTTGCGCCGCAGGCCGATGACGGCCTCAGAGAGAACGCGTCTGATCCTCATCGGGTCGGCCTCACGACTCGTACCCGTACACGCCACGGTCCTGGTCTCGGACCACACGTCCGTCCGACAGCTCGACGACCCGACGACGCATGGAGTCGACGACGACCGCGTCATGGGTCGCCATCACCACGGTCGTGCCGGTGCGGTTGATCCGGTCGAGCAGCTTCATGATGCCGACGCTGGTACCCGGGTCCAGATTGCCGGTCGGCTCGTCGGCGAGCACGATCATCGGCCGGTTCGCGAACGCACGCGCGATCGCGACCCGCTGCTGCTCACCGCCGGACAGCTCGTGCGGCATCCGGTGGCCCTTGCCGTCCAGCCCGACCAGGTCCAGGACCTCGGCGACCGTACGAGACACGCGGTGCCTCGGGGTGCCGATCACCTCCAGCGCGAAGGCGACGTTCTGGGTCACGGTCTTGTTGGGCAGCAGCCGGAAGTCCTGGAAGACGCAGCCGATCGAGCGGCGCAGGGCCGGGACCTTCCAGCTCGACAGCGAGCCGAGGTCCTTGCCGGCCACCTGGATCCGCCCGGCGCTGGGCCGCTCCTCTTTGAGCAGCAGGCGCAGGAACGTGCTCTTGCCGGAGCCTGAGCTGCCGACCAGGAAGACGAACTCACCCTTGCCGATCTCCACGTCGATGTCGTCCAGCGCAGGGCGACTGGTGGCCGCGTAGCGCTTGGTGACATGTTCAAGTCGGATCACAGGGACTGACCTTAGATCGCCGGCAGGTGGCCGGGGCCCAGCCTAGGATGGGTGGCGTGTCGGAGGACCTGGTGTGCGCGTCCTGCAGCGGACGGGTCGGCGATGGCAGTTGCCCCTCCTGCCGGGCGGCGCTGCGCAGGATGCGGGACGAACGGCCCACCCTCCCGGCGGCATCTTTTCTGATCGCTGCGCTCCTGGTGCTGGTCCTGCTGCTCGTTCTCAGCCGCTGAGCGACCTCGCGAGCGGCGAGGCGTAGACCGACCGGACGACGTCGCCGTCGAGCCAGGCGGTGAGCCGGGTCGCCTCGCGGTCCAGCCCGGCGCGACTGTCGACGCCGACGTCCTCGAGCAGGTGCAGCACCACCTGCCCGTCCGGCTCCTGGTGCCAGCCACCGACCACCCGGCCGTCCACCCAGGCGGTCGCCCCGGCGTTGCCGTTGCGGTCGAACAGCTGGACGCCGTGCTCGCCGAGGTAGAACGCCCGGTGCTTCCACCCCATGGTGGTCGGGTCCAGCGGCGGCAGCAGTGCCACCCAGGGTGCAGGCTGTTGGACGTCCTCGAGGTCGTCGGGCAACAACCAGCCGCCGCTGTCGGTCAGCTGCACCTCTACCGCGCCCACGTCGGCCAACGCCCGCCGGACCGCGGCCTTGGTCGCGCCGAGCCACCAGACGAGGTCGTCCTCGCTGCCCGGCCCGAAGGAGCGGAGCCATGACGTGACCAGCGTGGCGTAGCCCGCCGCGGGCGTCGTCGCCACCACCGGCTCCCCGAGCCAGTCGGCCGCCAGCGTCCAGCGCGGCCGAGACGTGCGCCACCCGCCCTCGTTCTCGCCGCGCAGCACCTCGCCGGTGGCCGCGACCACCGTCAGCACACGTGAGGCCACGGCGACCGACGTGCCGTAGGACTTCGTGGGATCCGCCTCGAGCCGCCGGTCCAGCTCGGGGAGCCGGGCCCGCAGCTCCGCCGTCGTCTGCGGCCCGTCGGCGAGCGCAGCCAGCACCTCCGTCACGCGTGCAGACACCCAGGCCGGTCCGTCGTCGACCAGACCAGCCTTGACCACCTCCCGGGCGAGCCGCTCCCGCTGCTGCTCGGCAACTCGTCGGGCCGCGCTCCCGCAGACCGGGGGGAGCAGGTCTCTCGGGAAGACGAACACGGTGCGGCGCATGGCGAGCTGGCGGACCAGGCTGCGCTCCTCGTACAGCGACGCGGCAATCTGCGGCCTTGTCGCACCGCTGCGCGAACCGATCGAGAGGTAGACGTTCGCCATCTCGGTCGCGTGCAGGCAGGTCATGGTCTCGGTCGCCTCGAGCGGTCCACGCACCCGCAGAGCATCAGCATGACGTACGCCGAGCCGGGCCCTGCGCTGCCCGTCGCTGACCTTCATGAGGGTCGCAACCGCTCGCCCACCACGAGGCCGGACGTCACGGCGCCTCGGTGTCGTCCGCCTGCTCGCGTCGCCACCGGATGCCGGCCTCGACGAACTCCTCGATCTCGCCGTCCAGCACCGCGGAGGTGTTGCCGGTCTCCACGCCCGTGCGTGCGTCCTTGACGCGCTGGTCCGGGTGCAGGAAGTAGTTGCGGATCTGGCTGCCGAACTCGACCGAGGCCTTGCTCCCCCGGATCGCGTCCATCTCGGCCTGCTCCTGCGCGCGCTTGACCTCGAGCAGCTTGGTGGCGAGCACGACCATCGCGGTGGCGCGGTTCTGGATCTGGCTGCGCTCGTTCTGGCAGGAGACCACGATGTTGGTGGGCAGGTGGGTGATGCGTACGGCCGAGTCGGTGGTGTTGACGCCCTGCCCCCCGGGACCGCTGGAGCGGAACACGTCGACGCGGATCTCCTTCTCGTCGACCTCGACCGAGTCGGCGGTGTCGACCACCGGGGTGACGTCGACAGCGGCGAAGCTGGTCTGGCGTCGGGCCTGGTTGTCGAACGGGCTGATCCGCACCAGCCGGTGCACGCCGTGCTCACC
>JBBSTI010000207.1:0-4241 GCA_038236005.1 Mycobacteriales bacterium
CCAGGTGCCGCTGACCCGGTGCTCGTACGGGCCGTACGCCCGCGCGATGGTCCGGGTCTGCAAGGAGGAGAGCTTCCACCAGCGACAGGGCTTCGAGGCCATGACGGTGCTCGCGAACGGCACCGAGGCCCAGCGGAAGATGGCCCAGGACGCGCTGGACCGCTGGTGGTGGCCGGCGCTGATGATGTTTGGCCCGACCGATGACGCGTCGCCCAACAGCGCGCAGTCGATGGCCTGGGGGATCAAGCGGTTCGGCAACGACGAGCTACGCCAGCGGTTCGTCGACGCGACCGTGCCGCAGGCCCAGTATCTCGGGCTGCGGGTGCCGGACGACGACCTGCACCACGACGGCGAGCACTGGGTCAGCGGCGACATCGACTGGGACGAGTTTTTCACCGTGATGCGCGGGGACGGGCCGTGCAACCGCGAGCGCCTCGCGAACCGGGTCGGTGCGCACGACGACGGCGCCTGGGTCCGGGACGCCGCGCAGGCGTACGCCGCCAAGCGGGCGGGAACGGGCAGCCAGCAGGTCGCCGCGTGAGCACCGAGCAGGCACCCGCCGGCTTCACGGCCGAGGGCGGGCACGGCGCGGTCCCGACCGCCGGGGTGCCGTCCGACGAGCGAGGGGCGAAGACGTCGCAGCCGTTGTGGGAGTGCTTCGTCCGCAGCAGGCGTGGTCTTGCCCACACCCACGTCGGCAGCCTGCACGCCCCCGACTCCCACATGGCGCTGCGTAACGCCCGCGATCTTTTTACCCGTCGCGAAGAGGGCGTCTCCCTCTGGGTCGTCGCCTCGGCCGACATCGTCGCGAGCAGCCCGGACGAGCAGGACAGCTTCTTCGACCCGGCCGGCGACAAGCCCTACCGGCACCCGACCTTCTACGACGTGCCCGAGGGCCTGACGCACCTGTGACGACGCCCGAGATGCAGACGAGCGCCGACCTGGACACCAGCGCGTCCGCCCTCCGGCTCGGTGACGACGCGCTGATCCTCGGCCAGCGGCTGGCCGAGTGGTCGGCGCGCAGCCCGCAGATCGAGGAGGACATCGCGCTGATGAACCTCGCGCTCGACCAGGTCGGCGCCGCCCGGGCGCTGCTCACCCGGGCCGGCGAGCTGGAGGGCCAAGGGCGTGACGAGGACGATCTCGCCTACCTGCGCGAAGAGCCGGACTGGTCCAACGCGCTGCTCATGGAGGTCGAGAACGGCGACTTCGGGCGCACGATGGTCCGGGTCCTGCTGGTCGCGGCCTATCAGCTGCCGCTGTACGACGCGCTCCGGCACACCAGCGACGAGGTGCTCGCAGGCGTGGCCGGCAAGGCGGTCAAGGAGGTGACCTACCACCTGGACCACGCCCGCAGCTGGGTGGTCCGGCTGGGGGACGGCACCCAGGAGTCCCACCGCAGGGTGCAGCAGGGGCTGGACGAGCTGTGGCCCTATGCCGCCGAGCTGTTCGAGACCGACGCCCTCACCGCCCGGCTGGTCGAGCGTGGGATCGCGGTCGATCCGTCGAGCCTGGAGAGCCCCTGGCGTGCCGCCGTCGAGGACGTGCTGCGCGAGGCCACCCTGACCGTCCCGGAGACCACGTGGCGCCCCACCGGCGGGCGCACCGGCGCACACACCACAGGGTTCGGCTACCTGCTGGCCGAGCTGCAGCACCTGCACCGCGCTCACCCCGGTGCGAGCTGGTGAGCACGTGATCACCGCCGAGCAGGCCCGGGAGGTGCTGGCCCGGGTCACCGACCCGGAGATCCCGGTCATCACGATCGAGGACCTCGGCATCCTGCGCGACGTCCAGGTCGAGGGCGAGCGGGTGGTCGTGACGATCACCCCGACCTACTCCGGCTGCCCGGCGATGGCCGAGATCACCGCGGACGTGCGACGGGCGCTGGCGCCCACCGAGGTCGAGGTCCGCACGACGCTGTCCCCGGCCTGGACCACGGACTGGATGAGCGAGGCGGGCAAGGACAAGCTCCGGGCCTACGGGATCGCGCCCCCCACCCACCGGGTGGCCGGCCCGGTCCCCGTGACGCTGGGACGTCGCGGGACGGACCTGGTCCTCGCCTGCCCGCTCTGCGGCTCCACCGACACCGAGCAGCTGTCGGCGTTCGGCTCGACCTCGTGCAAGTCGCTCTGGCGGTGCCGGGCGTGCCGGGAGCCGTTCGACCACTTCAAGGCGCACTGATGACAGGTGAGACAGACGGTTTTTACCCGCTGCGGGTCGCCGCGATCGAGCGGCTCACCGCCGATGCCGTGTCGCTGACCTTCCACGTGCCGGCAGAGCTGAGCGACACCTTCGCTTTCCAGCCCGGCCAGCACCTCACCCTGCGACGACCGGACGCGCCCGACGTACGACGGACCTACTCGCTCTGCAGCCCCGTGGGCGCCCCGCTCCGGGTCGGGGTCAAACGGATGGAGGGCGGGGTGTTCTCGACCTGGGCCGGCGCCGACCTGCGGCCCGGTGACGTGCTGGAGGTCGCCCCACCGCAGGGCCGCTTCGGGCCACGCCTGGACCCGGACCGCACGCGGGCGTACGGGCTGATCGCGGCCGGCAGCGGGATCACGCCCCTGGTGTCGATCGCGGCCACCGCGCTGGCGGTCGAGCCGCACAGCACGGTCACCCTGGTCTACGGCAACCGCACGCAGGGCGACGTGATGTTCGCCGACGAGCTGGCCGACCTCAAGGACCGCCACCCGACCCGGCTGCGGCTGGTGCACGTGCTCTCCCGGGAGGAGCAGGCGGGGCCGCTGCTGTCCGGACGGCTCGACCCTGAGCGGCTGCGCGCGGTGCTGGCCGCCCTGCTGCCCGTCGAGACCGTCGACGAGTGGTATCTCTGCGGCCCGTTCGGCGTCGTCACGGGCGGGCGGGACCTGCTGCTCGGGGCGGGCGTGCCCGCAGACACCGTGCACGTCGAGCTGTTCCACGCCGACCCGCCGCCCGCCCGCGAACGGACCACGACCACAGACGGCGCCACCTGCGCGGCGTCGGTCACGCTGCACGGACGGACCGGCAGCGTGGAGGTCGGCGACGACGAGACGGTGCTGGACGCCGTGCTGCGGAGCCGACCCGATGCGCCGTACGCTTGTCGCGGTGGGGTGTGTGGCACCTGCCGGGCGCAGGTCACGCAGGGCGCGGTCGAGATGGACGTCAACTACGCCCTGGAGCCCGACGAGCTGGCGGACGGCGTCGTGCTGACCTGCCAGTCCCGTCCGGTGACGCCGACCCTGCGGCTGGCCTTCCTGTAGGTCGGCGACGATGGACCGCATGGATCCGAACACCCCGCCGGGCTGGCCGGCCGCTGTCCTGCCCCCGCACGCGCCCGACTGGGAGCGGAGCGCCGTCGGCTGGCTCTACGACCTCTGCCCCGCGGACTACCGCGCTCACGAGGTGCTCCGCCGTCACCCCGTCGTGCTGGCGCGTTTCGCGGCCGGTCACGTCGAGGCGGCCGTCGAGGCGGCGCGCCACGGCATCCGGACGGTGCGGCGGGACCTGCTGGACCTGGTCGGGTCCGACGTCGTCGACGCGGCGATCGCGGCGTACGACCGGGAGGGGCGGCGGCTGCTGCAGCACGGACGTGAGGTCGCGCTCGTCGAACGGGCGCTGCGCGGGGACACCTACGTGCCGCGGCTGTAAGTTCCCCGCGACCGACCCCGGCGGGGACCGGCCCGCCCGCCTACGATCGACCCATGTCGCTGCTGCCCCGGGTCCAGGGTCCGGACGACCTCAAGAGGCTCACGCCCGACCAGGTGACCTCGCTGGCCGCGGAGATCCGCACCTTCATGGTCGACGCGGTCTCCCGCACCGGAGGACACCTCGGTCCGAGCCTCGGGGTCGTCGAGGTGACCCTGGCGATCCACCGGGTGTTCGACTCGCCGCACGACCGGGTGGTCTGGGACACCGGGCACCAGTCGTACGTCCACAAGCTCGTCACCGGCCGGCAGGCCGGGTTCGCGACGCTGCGGCAGCAGGGCGGCCTTTCTGGCTACCCGAGCCGCGCGGAGTCGCCCCACGACGTCGTCGAGAACAGCCACGCGAGCACCGCGCTGTCCTGGGCCGACGGTCTCAGCAAGGCGTACGCGCTGCGCGGCGAGGACCGGCACGTCGTCGCAGTCGTCGGTGACGGCGCGCTGACCGGCGGGATGTGCTGGGAGGCGCTGAACAACATCGCCGCCGCCCACCTGCCCGTGGTGATCGTCGTCAACGACAACCAGCGGTCCTACAGCCCCACCATCGGGGGGCTCGCC
>JBBSTI010000208.1:0-4156 GCA_038236005.1 Mycobacteriales bacterium
CAGGTGCGCGCCGACCCCCGGTCCGAGCGCCCGCTGCAAGGTGGTGCGAGGCGTGTTGGCGAGGTCGCCGACGGTGTGCAGCCCGAGCCGGGTGAGGACCTGCTCGGTCTTGGCCCCCACCCCCCAGAGCGCGGCGACCGGCAACGGGTGCAGGAACGCGACGACCCCGTCGGCCGGCACGACCAGCAGGCCGTCGGGCTTGCAGCGCGCCGAGGCGAGCTTGGCGACGAACTTGGTGGTGGCGGCGCCCACCGAGCAGGTGATGCCCTGCTCGTCCTCGATCGCGGCGCGGATCCACTCACCGACCTGCCGCGGCGTCCCGAGCCGCTTGGCCGCTCCGGCGACGTCGAGGAAGGCCTCGTCCAGGCTGAGCGGCTCGACCAGCGGGGTGACCGATCGAAACACCGCCATCACCCCGGCCGACACCTCGCTGTAGGCGTGGTGGTCGGGCGGGATCACGACGGCCTCGGGGCACGCTCGCCGGGCCCGCATCATCGGCATCGCGCTGTGGACGCCGAACGCCCGGGCCTCGTAGGTGGCGGACAGCACCACGCCGCGCGACCCGCCGCCGCCGACGATCACTGGCAGCCCCTTGAGCTCGGGCCTGCTGCGCAGCTCGACCAGGGCATAGAAGGCGTCCATGTCGACGTGCAGCACCGTGCAGCCGGCGTCGTCGCCCTGCGGTCCCTGCGGCGGCCCGCTAGGAGCCGGTCCCCTGCTCACCTGCTGCCCGGCTCACGGCGCGTCCAGCGGACGCAGCGTGCCGTGCCGTCGACTCCACCTCCGACGACACCGCGGCCAGCCCGGTTCATGATCGTGCGGGGATCTCGGACACGTCGGGGCCGCAGGGTTCCTCGATATGTCTCGGACAGCCGCATGATCATGGGGACCGGCGGCTGATCATGGGCGGCAGGTCAAGCAGGACGCGGGGCCGAGGCGAGCAGGTGCAGCTGGGTGGCCAGGTCCCGGAACGGAGCCAGGTCGGACAGGGCACGTTCCAGGGCCAGCAGTGCGGCCGCCGCACCCGGCTCGGCCTCGACGATCGCGGCAGGGACCAGGTCGGCGACCACGCGTACGCCGTGGACCTGCTCGACCTGGAGCCCCGCCTGCTGGACGAGCGCGGTGAGCGACTCCGTGGTCCACCGACGGCTCGAACCGTCACCGGGACCCCAGCGGCCGGCCGGGTCGGTGAGCACGTGCGCGGCCTCGTCCGGCCGTCCGGCCAGGGCGCGCGCGAGCACGGCGGCGTTGCGGCCGGGCACCAGCAGGCTGAGCCGGCCGCCGGGTCGCAGCACCCCGGCGAGGTCGGCCAGCGCTGCGGCCGGGTCGTCGACGACCTCCAGGACGCTGTGGCACAGCACGAGGTCGACCGACGCCGGTCCGAGCAGCCGGGGGAGGTCGGCGAGGTCGCCCTGCACGGCCGACAGACCGGCGAGCCCGTGCTCGTCCGCCCGTCGTGCGAGCGAGGCGAGGGCGTCCGGGCTCGGGTCGACGACGGTGACCCGGTGCCCGGCCTCGGCCAGCGGGACGGCAAAACCGCCGGTGCCCCCGCCGGCGTCCACGACATCGAGCTCCGGCCCTTGCTCGGAGAGGACGGCGGAGAGCACCTCCCACACCACAGCCGTACGGGCCGAGCCGCCGGGCGATCTCGTTGCGGGCACGGGACTCCTTCTCCGGGGCGGATGGGCCGGACCGAGCCTAGTGCGCCAACGACGGCGGGAGACCCGGGGCGAGGCACGCCGCGTCGGACGCCCGCCACCCCTCGGTGATCATGGTCATTCGCACCCTCGGTGTCCGTTCTGGGGGTGCAGATGACCATGATCACGCGGGAAGAAGAGGTCATCGGCCCGAGCTGCCCTGGCTCGAGTGCCACAGCTTGCGGGTCTGGCCCGGCACCTTGCCGCCGCCGTCCCCGGCGGGCTTGATGTCGGCGTACGGCGACTCCTTGAACCCGGTGGAGTAGATCCTCGGTCGGCCCCCGACGCCTTGCTCCTCTGACGGCCCGGGACCGACACCCACCGCTCCCCCGACTCCGGAGTGCCCGGCGCCGCCACCGACCGACGGCGGGGAGCTCATCCCCGGCCGGCTGGACCGGCTGGCCGCCGCCCCCTGGACCGCCCGCTCGGTCACCACCGCTGGTCCGTCCATCACCTCGTGCACCGCCTCGAGCCCACCGGCCTGCCAGACGGCGTGCAGCACCGGCAGCTCCCAGCACCCGAGGGCCTGCATCGAGACGCCGCGCGGTCCCGTGCGCCGGACCTTGCCCCGGATCACCAGCAGCCAGGAGTGGAACACGGTGCTGGCGTAGCCGACCTGGGCGTCCTCGAAGAAGGTGGCGTCCAGCGGCCCGGAGGCGTCGTCCAGGGTCACGAAGACCACCCGTCGCCCGGACCGGATCGGCGGGGTCTGGGTCGCGACCTTGACCCCGGCGACCAGCACGTGCGCGCCGCTGCGGCAGCCGAGCAGGTCACGGGCCCGGGTGGTGCCGAGCTGCTGCAGGAACGGGGCGTACGCGTCGAGCACGTGCGCGCTGACGTCCATGCCGAGCACGTCCAGCTCGGCCCGGACCCGTTCGGCACGGCTCATCTCCGGCAGCCCGCTGGACACGGTCTGCTCGGGCGCGTCGCCGAGGTCCAGCGACAGTTGCACGTCGACCGGCTCGGGCCGCGCGTGGCTCTGGGACTGCTTGGCCTGCCGACCGCGGACGTCGTCGAGCGCGACCACCTGCTCGGAGCCTGTGAGCCTGGGTCGTCCTCGTGAGGCAAGCGTGCGGGCGGCCGCGGCCGAAGACCGCGACCAGCGGTCCAGCTCGGTGACCTGCAGCAGCAGGTCGCGGCGGGTGACCTGCCCGCGCCGTCGTCCCGGCACCGTGGACCCGAGGCCGTAGAGGCTGTCGAACGCCCCGGCGACCACCAGCCGCTCGGCGACCGGCCGAGACGGTCGGGCGCGGTGCCAGAAGTCCGACAGCGAGGCGTACGGACGACCCGCCACGATCCGCGTCACCTCCGCGTCGTTGATGCCCTTGACGTCGTCGAGCCCGATCCGGATGCCGTAGCCGCGCCCGTCCGGCAGCCGCGGGTCACCGGGCCGCTGGCGGGGCGAGAGCCCGTCGGGTCGCAGGCCGTACGACGAAGCCCCGTGCGCGCCCTCGTCCGTGACCGACCCGTCCGTGGCCGGCCCGTGGGTGACCTGCTCGTGCAGGAACGCGCCCGGCAGCTGGTCCAGGATCGCCGGCGGCGGCTCCCCGAGCGGGTTGACCTTCTCCACGGTGAACCCGGCGTCGGACAGGTTGACGTCCAACGACAGGATCGCGATCCCGAGCTGACGGGCGTCGTCGAGGATGAGCCGCTTGGGATACATCCCCGGGTCGTGGGTGAGCACCCCGGCCAGGAAGGCCGCCGGGTGGTGGGCCTTGAGCCACGCCGACTGGTAGGTCGGCAGCGCGAAGGCGGCCGCGTGCGCCTTGCAGAACCCGAACGAGCCGAACGCCTTGAGCACCGACCAGACCTGTTCCACGACGGCGAGGTCGAAGCCGGCCGACAGCGCGGTCGGCACGAACCAGACCTTGACCTCCTCCTGACCGTCGGGGTCGCCGAGCGAGCGGCGGACCTCGTCGGCCTCGGCGAGGCTGCACCCGGTCATCACCGCGACGATCTGCAGCACCTGCTCGTGGAAGACCACCACCCCGAAGGTCGGGGACAGCGCCGGCACCAGCGCCGGGTGCGGATAGTCGGGCTGGCGCCAGCCTTGCCGGGCCTCCAGGAACGGCCGGATCATGTCGCTCTTGACCGGCCCCGGACGGAACAGCGAGATGTCGACGATCAGGTCCTCGAAGGTCTCGGGGGCAAACTTGCCGATCAGCTCGCGCTGACCGGGCGACTCGATCTGGAAGCAGCCCAGCGTGCGGGTCGACTGGACCAGCTCGAAGGTGCGTGGGTCGTCGCGCGGTGCACTATCAAGGTCAACATCGAGGTCGTCCACGCTTTTGACCTGCTTCACCGCGTACGACATGGCGGACTGCATCCGGATCCCGAGCACGTCGAGCTTGAGCAGCCCGAGCTCCTCGACGTCGTCCTTGTCGAACTGGCTCATCGGGAAGCCGAGCCAGCTGGACTCGACCGGGGTGCGGTCCAGCAGCGTGCGGTCGCTCAGCAGC
>JBBSTI010000209.1:0-3912 GCA_038236005.1 Mycobacteriales bacterium
AGCGCGTCGTGCCGGCGCTGGGCCAGCGACCGCGGCCCGGGACAGCTGCCACTGGCCCCGTCGCCGCTGGCCCCGTCGCCGCTCGGCCCGTCGCCCCCGATCGCTTCGCCCCCACTGGCCTCGCCCCCAATCGCCTCGCCCACGCTGGCCTGGCCCCCGGCGGCCGCCCCCGCCGCCGGGCCGGGCAGCGCGTCGGCGCCGTCGGCCGGGGTCCAGCCGTCCTGCCGGGCGCGGCCGAACGCTGCGGTGTCGACCGGGTTGTCGGGGTCGACGGCCTGCTCGGCGCTGAGCACGGTGTGCAGCAGCTCCCCGGTCTCCAGGTCGAGCTCGCCGGCCCGGACGTACCAGCCGGAGCCGTCGGTGTGCCGGGCCAGGGTGAAGCCGCGGCGGGCGTCAACGCGAGCAGTCGCGGGTCGTCGTCGGCGCGCCCCCCCAGCGCCTCGCCGACCAGCTGGCGGACCCCGTCGAGGAGCACCGCGGTCAGGACGGCCTCGCCGTCCTGGCCGTCGATGCAAGCGTCCGGCCGGTCCAGGTGCCGCTTGGCCTTGACCAGTGCGCTGGCGAGCTTGGCGGCGACAGCCACCGACAGCAGCCCGGACTCGACCGCCGAGGCCAGGCACGGCATGCCGGACAGCCGCTTGGCCAGCGCGAGCTCGCCGGCGGGGACGCTGGTCTGCAGGGCCGCGATCCACGAGGACGTCGACGGGCTGCCGTCGGCGGTGTGCAGCTGACGGGCGTCGACGTCGGCGACATGGCCGAGTGTCACGGCCCGCAGCCGCTCACCCAGGCCGAGCAGCGCGGCGGTGTCGGCCAACGCGACCGGCCCGGGCAGGTCGGCCGGGACCCGGCCGGCGACCGCGTCGAACGCGCTCAGCAGGGCCTCCACCGCAGGGGACCGTGTGGGCGGCACCGGAGCAGTTGGCTCCATCGGCACCCCGGGCACGGCCCAGCCCTCGGCCGACCACTGCGGCTGGGCGGGTCGCTGCGGCTGTCCGGATCGTCCGGGCACCGCCGGTGCCGGGACGGGACGCGGGCGCCCGAGGACACCCTCCCCGTCACGCGATCCATCACCCGCCCCAACATCCAACCTGTCACCCGCATTGTAATCGAACATATGAGCGATAGTACGCCGTCCGAGCTCTCGGCGCAACCCTTCGACACGCCGGAGTTGTTTGTCCACAGGCTCTTTCGCAGAGCGGGCGGCCAGCCCGACGCTCACCCGATTCCGTGCCGGGCGTCCGCTCGCCTACCGGGCCGACCCGGACGCCGCGCTGCGCGCCCGGTGCTGCTCGACGAGTGGCAGGAGGTCCCCGAGGTCCTCGCCGCGTCAAGCGCGTCGTCGACGTCGACCCCACGCTAGGCCAGTACCTGTTCATCGGCAGCGTGCGCGCCGAGCTGACGAACGAGATGTGGGCGGGACGCGCCGGGGTGCGGCACGCCGAGCCCCCCAATGCCCCCGCCGGTCGGCGCGAACCGCCATACTCGGTCGATGGCGACGATCACCGCAGTCCCGCGGTCCGGTCCAGCGATCCGTGCAGCGCTGGCCGAGCACGGTGTCTCTGGACAGTTGGAACGCTTCGAGGACGAGATGCGCGCCGCACTCACCCACGCCGCCGACGAGCTCGACCTCGTCGGCGTCGATGCGGTCCTGAGTCGCTGGCACGCGCTGGCCACGATGGCCGCCAACCCACTCACCGACGACGAACAGGCCCAGGTCGCCCGCGCCAAGGCCGGCGAAGTCGCCGGACTGCGCGCCCGCGACGAGCACGGCAACTGGATCACCCTGTAGCCCCCACGACGGGGACACCGGGATGCCGCGCTACAGGCCAGTCTGGCTGGAGATCGCCGAACAGCAGTACCGCAACCTTCCCGACGATGTCCGTGACCTCGTCGATCGACGCCTGGCCCCACTGCTCGAAAATCCGACCGCAGACCCGGATGCTGTCTACAACGAAGCGTCGGATCAGTGGAGCATCACGCTCCGCGATCACGGCTTCCTGTTCTTCGCCGTGGTCCGGGACCCGGCCACGGTGATTGTCCTGCGGCTGGTCGTGGGACTCGGGTAGCAGCAGCCACCACGGGTCTGAGTGAACACGATCGAAGCGTTCCGCATGGGGCTCCGCAGCGGCTTTCCTGAGCTCGCCTACCGGAGGCGTACGGAGCAGAGCACCGGTCTGTGGCTGACCAGCTACCTCGACGATCTCGTCACGCGGGACGCTGCGCTCCTCGACCAGCGCAAGGATCCCGCGAAGCTGCGCCGCTACCTGCAGGTCCTGTCGCTGAACAACGCCGGCCTGCCGACCGAGGCCACGCTGTACGCCGCCGCGTCGATCAACGCGAAGACCGCCGGCGGCTACGACCAGCTGCTGCAGAACCTCCACGTGCTCGACAAGGTCCCTGCCTGGGGCACCAACCGACTCAAGGCACCTGCGGTGGCTCCGGGACCAGCTCGGGGATGGCTTCATCGCCGGTACGGTCCTGCACAGCGGTACTGGCCTGTACGAACTCAGCGACCGCGTCTTCGCCGTCCCGCTGTGCGCGCTCTGGGGGTGACCGGACGCGGGGCGGCGGCGCTGGCTAGACCTCTTCATGGCTGTCTCTGTCCGCACCATACGGCTGCTTCTCGATCAGCGGGGGCTACGCTCTGCGTATGCCCCACTCGACGCTCGTCGATCGGCAGGCCACGTCCGACGAGGTGGTCACACACGCCGCTGTCATCGGACGGCTGGCCGCGGATCTCGGTCTGAGCGGTCTTCGCCTTCGTCGCGACGGCGCCGTCATCGTCCACACTGAGGAAGTCGGCTACCGGGCGGTGACTCGCCTGTCGGCCGCGGCCTCGGATCTGGTTGGCGCGTACGTCCACGTCATCACAGACGACGTGCCCGGTGCTTTCGGTGCCCGGGAGATGTGACCCCAGAACAGGCACGTGACGCGTTGGTCACCACGCTCGAACAAGCTTGGTCAGATCTTCCCGCTGGACAAGGTCGACTGGGACAGCCGACTCGTGGTCCGGCTTGCTGTCGAACGACTCTGGATCACGGCCGGTAACCTCGCCGAGGCATACCGCCTCGGCAGCGGCATCGAGTCCGGCGTAGAACCCTGGTCCGGACTCGTCGGTTATCGGCACCTGCTCGCTCACGCCCTGACAGGCGACATCTCGTCGGACCGGGTGTACGCCGACACCTCCGCCGACCTGGCCCGGATCGCCAACGAGGTGCGCCGGGTTCGCTGAAGGCCGCACACTTCACCCGTGGCCTCCCCCGCCGGCTCGACCTCGGCGTTCACGCAGCTCGGGGCGCTGATCGCGCTGCGCGGCAGAATGGTGCGCTCCCGCGGCGGCCGGATCGGCTTCCTGCTGCTGGCCTCCACGGTGCCGCTGGCCCTGATCGGCGCCTCCTCGGCCGGACAGTTCATCCAGGGCGACCGGGCCTTTGACCTCGCCCTGCTCACGCCGACGGTCTTCCTCGGCTTCGCCGTGCTGTCCGTCCTGTCCCCGCTCGCATCCGGCGGCGGGCAGGATCTCTACCCGCCCGAGCAGCTGGTCGCCTACCCCGTACGCGCCAGCACCCAGTTCCTGTCCGGGCTGGTCGTCCTGCCGCTCAACCTGGCCTGGGTGACCCAGCTGCTGGCGGTCTGCGCATCCGCCTTCCTCCTGCTGCCCTTCGCGTCTTCCTCGCTGCCGGCCGCCGTGCTGCTGGGCGCGTACGTCCTGGCCGTCTCGGCAGCCGGCCAGCTCGTCACCTGGTTCTCCATCGGGCTGCGGCGAAACCGGGCCGGCCGCCTGTTCGTCTGGGGCATGGTCACTGTGATTGCGGTCGGGGGCGTCCTCGCCGTGCGGCTGGTCGGGGCGACGGACCTGCTCGATGCCAGCCCGACCACCCGGATCGTGCTGTCCGTCCTGGCCGCCGGCTC
>JBBSTI010000210.1:0-3788 GCA_038236005.1 Mycobacteriales bacterium
GACTTAAAACTGTCAATCTGTTCACCAAAGGAACCGCACCACGACATCCACCCACCGAAGGCGAGCAATCATCCGCAGTGACGGGATATTTCTTGGCACTGACTTTTGGCACGCTGTTGAGTTCTCAAGGATCGGGCGCTTTCCGGTCTCGGCTTCTCGGCCGTTCCCGGAGCAACTTTCCTAACCTAGCAGGTCCGAGGGCCAGCGGATTCGACCCGACATGTCCTCGCGCCAGGAACTCGGCGTGGCACGAAGCCATGTCCGGTCCTGTCGGCCCTCAGATCGTCCGCCAGGTCGTGCTCTGGCGTCCGGTGCTCCGGGGGCGGAGGAGAACATACGTCGCCCGGGGCCGGGACGTCAAGACCGACGAACAAGATCTCCTGCAGCCGGCCCGCGAGCCGTCACCGTTCGACGACCAGGATGCTGCGCTTGCCCTTGCGGAGCACCAAGAACGTCCCGTGCAACCAGTCGCCCTCGGTGGGCGCCGGGTCGCCCTCGGTCAAGCGGCGGTTGTTGACGTAGGCACCTCCGTCGCGGACCGCGCGTCGAGCGTCCGACCGCGAGAGGCCCAGACCGTCCGACAGCAGCTCGACGTACGGACGGGCGGGTCCACCCGTGACCAAAGAAGGAGCCTCGGCCACCGCCGCCCGGAGCGTCGACGGGTCGAGCGCCGCCAGGTCACCGCCGCCGAACAGGGCTGCAGACGCAGCCTCGACCCGCTCGATGTGCTCCGGGCCGTGGACGAGCGCGAGCAGCTCCCGGGCGAGCCGCCGCTGGGCGGACCGTTCCCGCGGGCGCTCAGCCGTCAGGGCGTCGAGCTGCTCGACCTCCGTGCGCCCCACGAAGGTGAGCAGCCGCAGGTAGCTGCCGACATCGGCATCAGCGACGCCCAGCAGGTATTGGTAGAGGGCGTACGGCGAGGTCATCTCCGGGTCGAGCCAGACGTTGCCGCCCCCGGTGCTCTTGCCCAGCTTCGCGCCGGAAGCGTCGGTCACCAGCGGGAAGGTCAGGGCATGGCACCCGTTCACGCCGAGCCGCCGCAGCAGGTCGAGCCCAGCGGTGATGTTGCCCCACTGATCGTTGCCGCCCACCTGCAGCGTGCACCCGTGGCGCCGGTTCAGCTCCGCGTAGTCCATCGACTGCAGCAGCTGGTAGGCGAGCTCGGTGAAGGTGAGCCCGCCGCCCTCGAGCCGGGCCCGCACCGACTCGCGCGCCAGCATCTGGGCGACCGGGAAGTGTCCGCCGACGTCGCGGAGAAAGTCGAGCGTCGGCAGGTCTCGGGTCCAGTCCAGATTGTCGGCCAGCGTCGCCTGGGTCGGTCCCTCGGCGAAGTCGAGCAGCCGTTCCATCTGGGCTCGTAGCAGCAGGACTCGTCGCGCGATCACCTCCGCGGTCATCACCGGTCGATCGGCGGTGCGACCGGTCGGGTCACCGACGTAGCCGGTGGCTCCCCCGGCCAGGGCGATCGGTGGGTGCCCGGCGAGCTGGAACCGCCGCAGCGCGAGCAGCGGGACCAGGCTGCCGACGTGCAGGCTGTCGGCGGTCGGGTCGAAGCCGCAGTAGAGGGTGACCGGGCCGGACGCCAGGGCGCCGGCGAGGGCCGACTCGTCCGTGCTCTGCGCGAGCAGTCCGCGCCATCGCAGATCGTCCAGCACGTCGGGCACGGGCGCCCAGGTCGGATAGGTCTGGCTCACCGGTCGAGTCTTGCGCAGGACCGCCCTACGCGGTCCGAGGCGCGCGGCGCACGGCCGCGCGATAGGTCGAGACGGTTGGCTCCCCCTCCAGCCAGAACCGCCACGGCGTCGAGCCGCCCTCGCCCGAGACCCCCACCCGGGGCCCGGTCAGCACCCGTCCCGTCGTCTCGCCCAGGAGCAGGCGCACCGAGGAGGTGTCGTCCAGCAGGTCGGTCCCGCCCTGCTCGCCGGTGATGCCCAGCGTGCGGGTGAGGCGGGCGGGACCGCGGCACAGGTCCCGGTCTCGGACGCCCGGCCGCCGTTGTCGGGCCAGCTCGATCCCACCGGTCACCTCACCCGCCCTCAGCAGGACGGCTGCCGCGCTGCCTGCTGGCCCGGTGGAGACGTTCAAGCACCAGTGCATGCCGTACGAGAAGTACACGTAGGCCCGACCTGGCTCGCCGAACATGACCGCGTTCCGAGGCGTACGGCCACGGTGAGCGTGACTGCCCGGATCCTCACCCATACCTGCGTACGCCTCGACCTCGGTGAGGCGGACCGTCACGTCGCCGGCAACGAGCGACCAGCCGAGCAGGGCTGGTGCGACCTCCTCGACCGGTCCGGCCAGCCGATCTCGTTCCTCGATCAGGCCTGCTCTCCCGCCCACGTCCGGTGAGCGGCGATCGTCGCCCGAGCGGCGGCCAGCTGCTCCCGTACGCGTTCGGGCGCGGTCCCGCCGACGCCGTCTCGGCTCGCCAGCGCGCCGTGGACGTCCAGCACGTCCCGGATCGAGGCGGTGAGGTGCGGCGACAACGCGGCCAGGGTCTGGTCGGGCACCTCGTGCAGGTCGATGCCCTGCTCGGCGCAGTGCGCGACGAGCGCACCGACCGCCTCGTGGGCCTGGGCGAACGGCACGCCCTGACGGACCAGCAGCTCGGCGACGTCGGTGGCGAGCGCGAAACCGGTCGCTGCCCCAGCCGCCATGACCTCGGTGTGCACCGACATGGTTGCCGTCATCCCGGTGAGGGCCGGCAGCACCAGGGCCAGGGTCGCGACCGCGTCGAAGCACGGCTCCTGAGCCTCCTGCAGGTCGCGGTCGTAGGTCAGCGGGAGACCCTTGAGCATCGCCAGGACGCCGGTGACGTGCCCGATCAGCCGACCCGCCTTGCCGCGGGCCAGCTCGGCGATGTCCGGGTTCTTCTTCTGCGGCATGATCGAGCTGCCGGTGCTGAAGGCGTCCGACAGGGTGACCCAGCCGAACTCGGTCGAGGTCCAGAGGCAGACCTCCTCGCCGTAGCGGGACAGGTGCACCCCGAGCAGCGCGACCACGAACAGGAACTCGGCCACCACGTCGCGGTCGGCGACCCCGTCCATGGAGTTCTCGACCGGACCGTCGAAGCCGAGGTCGGCGGCGGTGGCGACCGGGTCGACGCCGAGGCTGCTCCCGGCAAGGGCTCCTGCGCCGAGCGGGCTCAGCGCGGCCCGGGCGTCCCAGTCGCGCAGCCGCTGGACGTCCCGGGTCAACGGCTGCAGGTGGGCGAGCAGCTGATGCCCGAAGACCACCGGCTGGGCGTGCTGCAGGTGCGTCATCCCCGGCGCCGGGGAGTCGGTGTGCTGCTCGGCCTGGTCGGCCAGCGCCCCCTGCAGGTCGAGCACGGCCGATCCGAGCGCGCGCGCGTGGTCGCGCAGATAGAGCCGCAGGTCGGTGGCGACCTGATCGTTTCGCGAACGACCAGCCCTCAGCTTGCCGCCGAGCGTCCCGAGGCGTTCCACCAGGCCACGCTCGAGCGCGGTGTGCACGTCCTCGTCGCTCGGCACGGGGGTGAAGCTGCCGCTCGCCACGTCGTCCGCCAGCGCGCTGAGTCCGTCGAGCATCGCGGCCAGCTCGCCGTCGTCGAGCAGCCCGGCCCGGTGCAGCACCCGGGCGTGGGCCCGGCTGCTGCGCAGGTCGTACGGGGCCAGCACCCAGTCGAAATGGGTGGACAGCGAGAGCGCGGCCATCGCCTCGGCGGGACCGCCGGTGAAGCGCCCGCCCCACAGCGCCGCGCCAGCGACGCTGGATGTCGACAGCGCCGCGCCAGCGACGCTGGATGTCGACAGCGCCGCGCCAGCGAC
>JBBSTI010000211.1:0-3703 GCA_038236005.1 Mycobacteriales bacterium
CCCTTCTGCATGTCCGGGCCGGACGAAGATCAGCGCAGGGCAGGCGCATGCACCGGGCTGGTGGCGTCCTCGACCTCGCCGACGAAGAACTCGACGACGTCTTCCATGGCGAGCACGCCCAGCACGGACCCGTCGTCGCCGTGCACCTGAGCCAGATGGCTCGCGGAGCCCTGGAGCAGCTCCAGCACGTCCTCCAGGGGCGCTCCGGCGGGCAGGTCAGGCATCTCTCGTCGCAGCGCGGGGTCCAGCGGCTCCGTGCGCGCCTCGTCCGGGAGAGCCAGGATGTCCTTCACGTGCACGAAGCCGATGAGACGGTCGCCCTGCCGTACCGGGAAACGGGAGTAGCCGGTCAGCCCGACCAGCTGTTCCAGCTCGTCGGCCGTGCTGGCCTCGGTGAGCGTGACGACGTCGGGCAGCGCCACCATCACGTCCCGCGCCGTCACCTCGGCCAGCGCCAGGGTGCTCGCGAGCCGTTCGTGCTCGGTCTCCTCCAGGAGCCCGTACTGCCGTGACTCGGCGATGATGTCGGCCAGCTGCTCCGGCGAATAGCTGCTGCTCAGCTCGTCGGCCGGCTCGACGCCGACCCGGTGCAGGAAGGCGTTGGCCAGGTGGTTCAGCACCCTGATGACGGGGCCGGCCAGGCGGGCGAACGCCGCCAACGGCGGCACCAGCACCAGTGAGGCCTGCTCGGGCGAGGCGATCGAGATGTTCTTGGGAACCATCTCGCCGAGCACCATGTGCAGGAAGACGACCAGCGTGAGGGCGACCGCGAACGCGATCGGTTGCAGCAGCGCCGCGGGGACCGACAGCGCTTCGAACAGCCCCTCTAGCAGGTGGGCCACCGCGGGCTCGGCCACGGCGCCGAGCCCGAGCGAGCACAGCGTGATCCCCAGCTGTGCGGCGGCGAGCATGAGGGAGAGGTGCCGCAGCCCGTACAGAACCGTCCGCGCGCGCCGGCTGCTCTCGGCCATCGGTTCGATCTGGCTTCGTCGGACGCTGATCACAGCGAACTCCGCGCCGACGAAGAAGGCGTTGCCGGCGAGCAGCAGCACGGCGATGATCAGCGCGGTGGCGCTCACGCGTCCGCCACCTCGGGCTCGGGGTGGGCCGTCACGAGAACCCGGTCGATCCGTCGGCCGTCCATCTCGGTGACCTGCAGCGTCCAGCCGTCCACGTCCACCAGGTCGCCCCGTCGTGGCAACCGTCCGAGCCGGGCCATGACCAGACCTCCCAGCGTGTCGTAGGGACCCTCGGGCATCACCAGGCCGACCTGATCGGCGACCTCGTCGTCACGCAGCAGCCCGGAGAGCGTGAGGCTCCCGCGGGTGCGCTCGACCCCGGGCCGGGAGCCCTCGTCGTGCTCGTCCTCGACCTCTCCGACCAGCTCCTCCACGAGGTCCTCGAGGGTGACGATGCCGGCGGTCCCGCCGTACTCCGACACCACGACGGCCATCTGCAGCCCGGGCTCCCGGAGCGTCGCCAGCAATGCGTCCAGCCGCAGGCTCTCCGGCACCGTCGGTGCCGGTCCCATGATCGCGGTGAGCGGCGTGCTGTCGCGGTCGTCGCGGTGCACGGCCAAGACCTGCTTGACGTGGGCCACCCCGACGATGTCGTCGCGACCCTCGCCCTGCACCGGGAACCGGGAGTGACCGGATTCCTGGGCGGCCAGCAGCAGCTGGGCCGCGGTCGCGTCGTGCGGCAGGGACACCACCTGGGTGCGGGTCGTCATCACGTCCTCGGCGGTCCGGTCGCCGAACTCCAGCGAGCGGGCAAGCATGCGACCGGTGCGGGGCGACAGCGTGCCGGTCTCCTGGGACGTGCGAACCAGGCTGCCCAGCTCGCTGGCCGACCGGGCCGACCGCAGCTCTTCCTGCGGCTCCACCCCGAGCGACCGGACGATCTTGTTGGCGCTGCCGTTGCTGACCGCGATGAGCGGGCGGGCCACGACGGTGAACCACCGCTGCGGGCTGGCGACGGCCCGGGCGACGGCCATGGGTCGGGAGATCGCCCAGTTCTTGGGGACCAGCTCACCGACCACCATCTGCAGGGTGGTGGCCACCACCAGGGCCACGGCGATCGAGACCGGACGGGCCGCGGCGTCCGGCAGGCCGACGGCCTGGGTGACCGGCTCCAGGAGCCGGGCGATGCTCGGCTCGGCGATGAAACCGACCGCCAGCGTGGTGACGGTGATGCCCAGCTGCGACCCGCTCAGCTGGAAGGACAGCTGCTTGACCGACGCGAGCACGCGCGCGGCCTTCGGGTCGCCGGCCTCTACGGCGTTCTCCAGCTCGGTGCGCTCGACGGCGACCAGGGAGAACTCTGCCGCCACGAACAGAGCGGTGCCGAGGGTCAGCACCAGCACGGACAGGACCCCGAGGACAGCGAGGATCACGAGCTGTCGCCGGTCTGCGTCGGGCGGCGCGGTTGGGGCGCGCGGGTCGGTCCCGCGCACCGATGTCGAGGCACCAGCCAAGGCTACCCAGGTGCCCACCCGGAGGGCCTACGCTCGCCGCGTGAGCTCCCGGCTGCTGGTGAGGGAGTCGGCGTCGCTGGTCGGGCGGCTGCGGCTCTGGACCCCTGCGCGCTGGGACGCCTGCTGCCCGGAGGAGGCCCAGCTGCCGGGGACACGGGCTGACCTGGTGTTTCACCTGGCCACCACGTTCGCGGCGCTGGCCGGGGCCCCGCGGACGATGCCTCGGCTAGACAGCGACCTCGCCCTGCCGGACCAGCTGGCGGTGACCGGCGACGAGCTGGCCCGGTCAGGGCCGGGAGCAGAGCAGGTCGTCGACGCGGTCGCTCACCTGCTGCTGCACCGTGAGCACCTGCTGGGCGACCAGGTCCCGTCCGGGCTGGTAGCCGAGCTGGACGCGCTGGACCGGCTGGACCCGGACAGCAGCAGACCCGACGGAACGACGCTGGCGCGCCGGGCCCGCCGGGTCTGTGCGACTGCTGTGCGTGCGGGCCAGGCCTAGCTCAGGCGCTCGATCACCATGGCCATGCCCATGCCGCCGCCGACGCACATGCTCTCGACGCCCCACTGCTTGTCCAGCGTCTGCAGGCCGTTGATCAGCGTGCCGGTGATCCGGGCGCCGGTCGAGCCGAACGGGTGGCCGAGCGCGATCGCTCCGCCGAACGGGTTGAGCTTGTCGAAGTCGATCCCGAGGTCGCGAGCGCTCGGGATGACCTGCGCGGCGAACGCCTCGTTGATCTCGAACACGTCGACGTCGGAGACCTCTTTGCCGGCCCGCTTGAGCGCCAGCTTGACGGCCTCGTACGGCCCGTAGCCCATGATCTCCGGCGACAGGCCGGTGACGGCGGTCGAGACGATCCGGGCCAGCGGGGTCAGCCCCAGTTCGGCGGCCTTGGTGTCACTCATGACCAGCACCGCTGCCGCGCCGTCGTTCAGCGGGCAGGCGTTGCCGGCCGTGACTGTGCCGTCCGGGCGGAAGACCGGTTTGAGGCCGGCGATGCCCTCCAGGGTGGTGCCGGCGCGCGGACCGTCGTCGGTGGACACGACCGTGCCGTCCGGCGTCGTGACCGGGGTGATCTCGCGGGCGAAGAAGCCGTCGGCGATGGCCTTCTCCGCGCGGTTCTGCGAGGACACCGCAAACTCGTCCTGCTCCTGGCGGGTGATGCCCTTCAGACGCGCGAGGTTCTCGGCGGTCTCGCCCATCGAGATGTAGGCGTCGGGGAGCAGGCCGTC
>JBBSTI010000212.1:0-3540 GCA_038236005.1 Mycobacteriales bacterium
CGGTGAAGACGACCTTCTCGTCCGCACCGATCTCGAGCCGCCGGCGCGCCGCGGAGCGGTCCGGGGTGAAGCGGTCCAGGTCCAGGCCTGGCGGGACCACCTGGACGCGCCACGGCGCCACCCCGTAGTCCTCGACGAGCACGCGTTTGAAGGCCTCGGACAGCACCACCAGGGCATCGGCCCGGCGGTACATCGACCGCTCGACGGCGAGCTTGGCCCGCACCCGTGCCGGCGCACGGCCGCCGGACGCCGCGCTCTCGTCCGACCAGGGGCCGTGGAAGTGCACCACCACGGGCAGGTCGCGCAGGCTGCCCCAGCGCACCGGCCACCAGGCGAAGAGCCCGAAGTGCACGTCCACGACGTCGACAGCTGCCCGATCGCGGCGCGCGGCGCGGGCGTAGAGGAAGAGGCGGTGCGGCAGCCCGGCGTCCTCGTGCGCCACGACCGTCACCGCGTCGGGCACCCCCGTGGCCGGCGCGAGCACGACTGTGCGGGTGGGCGTGCCGGCCTGCTCGAGAGCCGTACGCAGGCCACGCAGGTAACGGTTCAGACCGCCAGGCCGGTCCCAGCCCAGACCGAGCAGGAGCGGACGGGGGCTCTCCGGTGCGACGGCGCCGGTCACGCGACCCGACCGACCTGCTCGGAGACGACCCGTCGCAGCTCGGCCGTGAAGGTCTCAGGGGCGTAGGCCTCCGCGTGGGAGCGGATCGCTGCGACGTCCCAGGACGCGGCGGCCAGCTCGATCAGGGCGGCGCGGACGTCGGCCGGTCGGGCTGTGTCGAAGAAGACCCCGGTAACACCTTCGACGACGGTGTCGAGGAAGCCGCCCCAGCGCAGCACCGCCACCGGCTTCCCGAATGCCGCGGCCTCGGGCGGGGTCAGACCGAAGTCCTCCATCGCGGCGGAGACCACGGCGGAGCTGTGCGCGTAGAGCCAGCGCAGCCCTGGGTCGTCGACCCGTCCTGCGAAGGTCACGTTGGGACCGGCGGCCGCTCGGAGCTGGGCCTCCAGCGGTCCCGTCCCGACGACCACGAGCCGCTGGTCCGGCAGCGTGGCGAGGGCCGCCACGACGGCCTCCACGTTCTTGTAGGGCATCAGCCGCGACACGCAGAGCAGGAAGCCCGGCTCCACCCCCGCAACCGGCTCGGCCGGGCCCTCTGGCTCGAGCCCGCGGGGTGGCGGCACCACCTCGGCATCGAGGTTGTACACCTCGCGCACCCAGGTCCTCACCATGGTGGAGTTCACGACGTAGTGATCGGCGGAGGCGGCGGCGGCCCGGTCCCATCTCCGCAGCGGCGGACCGCAGGACGTCGAGAGCAGGCGCGTCGCCGGCCAGGCGCCGGCAAAGTAGCGGTCGGCGGCGTAGAGCCACTTGGCCGGGGAGTGGCAGTAGACGATCTTGCGGCCTTCCACCCGCGCGCCGTGGGCCCAGCCGCTGGAGCTGCACAGGACCACGTCGCCGGGCACCTCGAGCCGGGAGAAGGCCGAGGCCAGCAGGGGAAAGGCCAGGCGGTGGTCCCGCCGCAGCGCTGGCAGCCGGTTGATCGGGGAGCTGTGCACCGCGCGGTCGGCGAACGCGGGGAAGCTCGCCAGGGGGTTGTACAGCGAGGTGTAGATCGGCGCGCCCGGGAAGGTGTCGCTCATGGCGAGCACGACCCGTTCGGCGCCGCCGCGCTGGGTCAGGTAGTCGTGGACCAGGCTGACCCCGGGCATGCGCAACGCATCCGATACGTCACTCTCTGTCACTGCCATGAGGTGAGCCTACCGTCGGGGTCCGACTTGCTGGGGCAGCACGAGCCTCCTGCGCCACCCCGCTGCGGGCCTTGCGTGCGGGGGCGCCTGCGAGCCGGGCGACAGCAGGTCCGCCAGAGTGTCGACGGAGGCCGACAGCTGGTCCGCCGTGGCGCGGAAACGTCTCAACGGCCCGCCGATCGGATCTGCTATGTCGCCCGTCCGCGAGCTGGCCATGACGTCCGTCGGCCGGCGCCCCGCATGCAGCCGGCCCACCCAGGTCGGGAGGTCCGCCTCCTGGCACGGCCCCACCTCCTGCACACGCATCAGCAGCTCGCCGAGCGAGAAGCAGACGGGCCAGCACCGGCTCTCGAGCAGCACGGCCGCCTGGACCTGCTTGCTCTCCATGGTGACGACGAGGTCGGCCGCCTCCAGCAGCGCAGGGGTCACGGTGCGGCTCTCGTGAGTCTCGAGGGACAGGCTGCGTTCGGCCATGACGCGGCGTGCATGGGCGGCCGCCGGCCGGCCTCCTGACCGGAAGCCGGCGGACCCGACGTGCGCCGACAACCCCCGAGCTCGTAACCGGTCAGCCAGCAGGACCTGGGCCATCGGAGACCGGCACTGGTTCGCCGTGCAGAGCACGAGGATGTTCATGTGCGGGCCTTCCGAGGTGGGAGACGGCTGAGACGGCGGTAGGGCGCGACGAGTAGCAGTCGTGCCACCCGGCTGACGGATGGCCCTGACCGGGGTGACTGCGAGGCGCTCAGTAGGCCCCGTCCCGCTTAAGGACAGCGAACATCGTCTTCCAGATGATCATGCCGTCGAGGGCCAGCGACCAGTTCTCGACGTAGTGCAGGTCCAGACGCACCGATTCCTCCCACGACAGGTCGGACCGGCCGCTGATCTGCCACAGCCCGGTAAGCCCGGGTCGCACCAGCAGGCGGCGTCGGACGTCGTCGCCGTACTTCTCGACCTCGGTCGGCAGCGGGGGTCGCGGCCCGACCAGGCTCATGTCCCCGGTCACGACGTTGAGCAGCTGCGGGACCTCGTCGATGGAGAATCGTCGCAGCCATCGGCCGATCGGGGTGACCCTGGGGTCGTTCTTCATCTTGAACAGCAACCCGTCGGCGTTCTCGTTCTGGTCCTGCAGGTCGCGCAGCCGGGCCTCCGCGTCGAGGAACATCGACCGGAACTTGTAGATCGTGAAGTCCTTGCCGTCGGCCCCGACCCGGGTCTGCAGGAAGAAAGCAGGGCCACGGCTGGTCGCCCTGATGGCGACCACGAGGCCGAGCAGGACCGGGCTCGCGATCAGGAGCACGAGCGCTGCGGTCAGCCGGTCCACGGTGCCCTTCAGCAGCCTCCGGCCACCGGAGAACTCCGGCTGCTCGATGTGGAGCAGGGGCAGGCCCGAGACCGGACGGATGTGGATCCGGGGGCCGGCGACGTCGACGAGCGATGGAGCGACGACGAGATCGACGCCGGAGCCCTCGAGCTCCCAGGAGAGGCGACGCAGCGCATCCTGCGTGAGATCAGACCAAGCTCCGACGGCGACGGTGTCGGCGCCGGTGCGACGCAGGGCCTCCACGACCGTCGTGGAGGTGCCGACCCCCGGTACCTCCTCGACCATCGGACCCTGGGGCACGTCGATGCAGGCACCGACGACCATGAAGCCGGCGTTGGGCTCACGGCGCAGCTGGCGGACCAGCTCGGCGCAGGAGCGCTCGCGTCCCACGACGATCACCCGGTGCAGGCACTCGCCGGCCCTGCGGCGACGGTGGAGCCGCTGGCGCAGGGCGTAGCGCATGAGCA
>JBBSTI010000213.1:0-3510 GCA_038236005.1 Mycobacteriales bacterium
AGTCCTGGCTCGACACCGACGAGGTCGCGACCCGGGGCCGCTTCGACGTGGACGTGCGCCCGTGAGGAGGTGGGCGGCGCTGGCCGCAGTGGTCATCGTCGCGATGGCGGTCGGGCGCCTCATCACCGACGTGGTCCCGGTCAACCAGCTCGCGTCCGACCCGTTCGTCCGCACCGGCGTGGTGGGCAGGCCGGTCGCGCTGAGGTACGCCGACGTCGAGGTCACGGGCGTCCGGGCCGGTCCCCACCTCTACGGCTCCCAGCCGGTTGCCGCCGCGGGTCAGTTCCTGTTGGTCGACCTGCGCATGGTCGCGCGTTCCGAGTCGACCTCGCTGTTCGGCCTCTCGCTCATCGACCCCGCGGGGCGTCGGTACGCGCCCATGGGTCGTGGTGCGACGTGCCCGACCAACACCACGGCTCCGACCGGGGTGCCGTGGTTCGCGGTCTTCTGTTTCGACGTCCCGAAGAACCGTCTGGAGGGGATGGTCCTCGAGGTCGCCAAAGGGGAGTACGGCGCTGACGGCTTCGCCCAGAAGCGCGACGACCTGGCCCGGATCGACCTGGGCATCGGAGCGGTGAAGGCCAAGGAGATGGCGGCCAGCAAGGTCGCGTGGCAGGGGCAGTTCCCCGGCCTCGAGCCGATGGACACCGCGCCGGTCAAGGAGCAACCCGGGCAGGAGGCCTCGTGAGCTGGCTGCACCGCAACCGGTGGTGGCTGCCGCTGGTCGTGATCGGACTGGTGGTGATGCTCGCGGGTGCGGGGTACCGCGTCCAGACCTTCTGGTGGGAGAGCGGGTTGCACCGGGAGACCGGGCCTGCCCCGGCCGGCGAGTACGCGCAGGTGAGCCAGAAGTACCAGGACGCCCTGGGACAGGGCCGGCGCACCTTCGCGGTCCGGGTGGTCAGCCTGGAGCAGGTCGCTGAGATCCCGGTCCGGTCTGAGATCGAGAAGGGATCCGTGCCCGAGGACCTCGACGCTTACCAGCTCGACCTCGCCTTCCGGGCCGATCCTGACCAGGACCTCAACGGCTGCCGGGTGATGCTGCTCGATGCCCAGGGGCATCGCTATGGCGGCGACGACTCGGATCCGCTGGGCCAGGTCTACAAGTGTGTTCCCGAGGACACCCCGGGTCCGCCGACGCCGCTGTTCAAGGGGGACCGTCGCGGCGTCGTGAACCCGGACGCGAGGCGGCCCGACGAGTGGGTCACCCACACCGTCGTGCTCGTGCCCGAGGGCGTGACCCCGACGAAGGCGTGGATCTCCTTCTTCCCACCGGACTACGTGTCGCTGACGCTGCCGCGCTGATCCTCACTGGTCGGCTCCTGCTCGGTCAGGGGCTGCCCGGCCAGCCTCGGGGCGATCAGCCAGTCCATCGCCGCGGCGAGCAGCGGCGCGGTGATGGCCATCGAGACTGCGAGGCCGAGGCTGCGCTCCATCGGCGCGAACGCCGTCCAGGTGAGGCTGTCGACGGGACCGGTGGCCCACCGGACCAGCTCCGACACGAGCACGGGCACCCGGATCGCGAGCAGGAACACCAGGCCGAAGGCCAGCATCGGTGCGAGGCCGGCGGACCCGAGCAGGCGCAGCCCTCCCCAGAAGGCCGACCAGCGCTCCCGCAGGTCGGCGAACAGCGACGACGAGGCGGTGCGTACGACGGGCGGCACCCGCTGCCAGCGGGGATGCGGCTCGCGGGCCGGGGGCGGCGACAGCTTGTGCCCGAGCACGACGGCCCCGACGGTCAGCCAGGCGACGGGCACGACGATGACGGCGTCGACCGAGCCGACGATCGCGAACAGCCAGTTGGTCACCGAGTCGATGGGGTTGGCCAGCCAACCGAGCCCACCGACCGCTCCGTCGTACCAGCGCACGACGTCGGAGGCGACGCGTCGCTGCTCGACCCAGTCGACCGCGCTGGTCTCGATGCCGGTGAGCCGGCGTGCGACCTGGCTCGTCCAGTAGACCTCGACGAGGGCGCCGACGAAGGCCAGCGTCAGGAACCGGGTGGTGCCCTCGATGCGCCCGAGGGCGAAGCGCAGCACCCAAGCCACGAGCACGATGGTCAGGACCGTCAGCGGGGCGTAGATGCCGAGGCGACCCGCGAAATCGGTGTTCGACGGCTCGGCGAAGTTCATCTGGTTGTGCTCGGCGAAGGCCGCCTCGTTGATGAACCGCTGCCGGTCCTCGTCGAGCAGACCGTAGGAGACGTAGACGGCCAGGAACGGCACGAGCATGCTGACCGACACGTCGACCAGCCGCCGCTCGCGCCTCTCGGTGACGGCCTCCGGCCCCGGCATCGCGTCGAGGGCTGCGACATTGGGCAGCGACCCGCGGCACAGGTAGAGCATCGCGATGATCGGCAGCAGGTAGCCGAGCGGCGCCAGCACCAGGATCAGCTGGGCGGCGAACGAGCTCTGGTCGCTGACGATCACTGCCAGCCACAGCACGCCGGCCCGCAGCCCGGTCCCGAGGAAGGCCAGCGCCAGCAGCGCAGGCCAGTGCCGCGCGATCAGGCGGCCTGCCGTCAGCAGGACCACCGGGATGTCGCGCACCCGAGCATCGGCCCCCGTCATGGGCGGAGCCTAGAGGACCAGAGGCTGGCCGTCCTGCCGATGCGCGAGTAGCTGCCGCGGCCGTGCTGGACGAAGCGGCCCGCGGGCTCGTCGACGGTGAGGCTGGGAGGGGCGCCGCCTGGACATGCGAATGTGTTGCCTGTGCCTGGAGGGGTGATCGTGAGCCCCTCAGGCGACATTCGCATGCCGGGTGAGGTGCTCGCACTCCTCGATCAGCCGCTGGCGCAGGGGAGCGCCGCGCTCGGCGAAGGTGCGTTGGGCGGCGACGTAGGCCTGCTTGCCCTCCGGGGTCTCGATCCGCACGGGGTCCAGGCCCAGCCCGCTGAAGTCGTACGGCGAGGCCCGCATGTCCAGCTCACGGATGTCCCAGGCGAGCCCGAAGCAGTCGGCCACCAGCTCGGAGGGGACCAGCGGCGTGAGCCGGAAGGCGTGCTTGTAGAGGTCCATCCCGGCGTGCAGGCATCCCGGCTGCTCGAACGCGTCGCGGTCGTCGCGCCCGGGCTGCAGGGTGTTCAACGGTCTGGAGGTGTCGGTGAAGAAGCGGAAGGCGTCGAAGTGGGAGCAGGTGATCCGGTGGCCCTCGACGACCGCGTCGGTGCCGGGTCCGCCCAGCCGCAGCGGCCAGTCGTGACGGATCAGCCCGTCCCGCTCGGTGCTCCGGTGCACCATCGCCCACTCGTGCAGGCCGAAGCAGCCCAGGGTCGGCGTACGCCCTGCCGTGGCGACCAAGAGGCGGTGGACCGACTCGACGAGCGGGAGCTGGGCGTGCAGGTGCTCGCGCCGGACGGATAGTCCGAGACGTTCCCGTTGTCCTGAGCCCTCAATTACGACGGGAACGTCTCGGACTATCCGCCCGTAGGCCTTCTGCCCCTCGTACTCCGGACCATCAGCCAGTACGACGCACCACCCCCGGTGCCACCGCCGCAGGGCGGCAGGACGA
>JBBSTI010000214.1:0-3488 GCA_038236005.1 Mycobacteriales bacterium
ACTACGCGACCTCATCCCGCTGTGCAACCACCACCACCACGCCCTGCACGACCAAGCACGCACCCTGCGACTCCGCAACAGCCGACAGATCACCAACACCGGCTGGGACACCACCGCCGCCTGACCATGCCGCCCGACCGTCGCAGTCCGACCGACCGACCGACCGACCGACCGACCGACCGACCGACCGACGCAGTCTGAGGGCTCACCCCAGCGCGCGAGCGGCGACGGCAGCCCGAGGCCTGCTGCGGCCTGAGACCCACAGGAGCAACCCGCCCGGAACAGCGCGTCCGGCACACCTCGTAAAGCCGGCACGCTTCGATCAGGCGCGGCGGGTCAGGACGAGCGCGTCCACCGACCCGGGCTGGTAGTAGCCGCGACGCAGCCCGGTCTGCACAAAGCTGTGGCGCGCGTACAGCGCCTGTGCCGCGACGTTGTCAGCCCGCACCTCGAGCGCGACGGTCCGCTGCCCGAGAGCCTCCGCGATCTCCAGCAGTGACCGCAGCAGCCGTCCACCGAGCCCGCGGCCCTGAGCGTCCGGGGAGACCGCCATCGTCTGCACCCAGGCCTCGTCCGGATAGTCGCAGAGGCCTGCGTAACCGACGACCTCCGACCCATCGAGCGCAACCAGATAGTGCCGGGTCTCCAGCTGGGCCAGCTCGGACCAGAACGTCCTCGCCGTCCAGGTCTCACCCTGGAAAAGCACCTGCTCGATCGGCAGCAGCTGCTCGACGTGCCACCAGCGCATCCGCTCAAGCGTGGTCACCTCGGTGCAGGCTCCGTCGCATCCGGCCTGCGCAGGTAGAGCGGGGTGAGCGCCTCCGCAGGAGCCCCGGCCAGCGCGCGCGAGGCCGCGAGCAGCACGACCTGCTCGGCGTCGGGGTGCAACGGCCCCAGCGCACCCGGGAACGCATACTTCTCCGCCCCCGCACCGACGATCCGCCCGGTCCAGCCGGTCTCGGCCAAGGCATCCTGGAGCCCCGCCGGGGTCAGCACCGACGGGCCGGCGACCCGCTCACCGTCGGGTGCGTACTCCGCCCAGTAGACCTCCTTGCGTCGTGCGTCGGTCACGACCAGCCGCGGCTCGTCGGGCGCGTCCCAGTCGGTGACCGCGTCGAGCGAGCACACGCCGTACGCCGGGATGTCCCGGGCGTCCGCGTACGCCGCAGCCGTCATCACGCCGATCCGCAGCCCGGTGTAGGGCCCCGGCCCGAGCCCGACCGCGACCGCCCCGACGTCGGACGGCTGCGCGACGATCTCCCGCAGGACGGACGCGATCCCGGTGGCGAGCAGCTCGGCATGCTGGCCACCGACCACCCGCCAGGTCGCCGAACGGCCCCAGGTGGGACTTTCGGTCCCGGGCATCAGCTCAACTGCGGCGACCGACACCGCCGGGCTCGCCGTGTCGATCCCGAGCACGATCACCGCGTACGTCCAAGGCCCACGCCCGAGAAGATAGCCCGCGCGCCCCGTCGACCCCACGCCGGACGGGCGGGCGGCGGGCGGGGGTGCCCGTGTCGAGGCGGCGGCATCAGGGCACGGGGGGAGGCATGATGCGACCCACCGCAGTCCTTGCCGGCGTCGCCGCGTCGGCGGTGGACCTCGCTGGCAGCTGCGCCAGCGAGCGGGTCTTCTGCATCGGCTCGGACCGCACCACTCAGTGGGGCGAGTTTCGCGTCGTCAGCAAGGACGGGAAGCTGTCCGGCTGGACCATCAGCAACGACCGTCTCGAGACTCCCTCAGGGGTCACGGTCGGGACCGACGTGGCGACCCTGAAGCGGGTCTACGGGGAGCGGTTGGAGCGGTTCGGGCCGAACTCCGACAACGGACCGACCTTTGCGGTGCCGGGGGTCGACGTCTTCGGGGACCTGTCCTCCACCGAGGCGGGCGCCACCGTCACGAGCCTCTACACCGGCTCCTGCGCCGGTCCCTGATCCGCCTTTCCGGCGTTCAGACCGCCGACACGGCCGCATACCAGCGGGAGGGTGCCGGGCAGGACGCCGTCACTGCGTAGTCGGTGGGCTGATCGACCGGGTCCGGCTCCTCGACGGTCGACTGCCGTGGATCGTCCACACCGCAGGCGAACTCGGTCACGGCCTCGACACCGGGGTTCACGGTCACCGTCATGCGCGCCTGACCCTGGCAGACCGCCTGCACGCGCAACCGCTTCCCGGCGGGCACAGTCACGGTGAAGGTCTGCGTGGTCCGCTCGGCCGAGGCATCGTTGCCCCCGGCCACCAGCAGCCCGGGACCAGGGTCGATCCTGAGACCTTCGTACGCACTGGAGCCCTCGACGGGCGGGGACAGAGACGGGTCCGGGTCTCCGGTGCACCCGGCTGGCAGCGCGCTGCCAGCCGGGGCGTCCAGGCACGGATCGATGTTGACGACGTCCTGCTCCGACGCGCCGGAGCTGCACCCGGCGAGCAGGAGCAGAACGGCCGCCAGCCGGACTCGGCTAAGAGCCGTACTGCTCGACCAGCTCACGCTTGAGGATCTTGCCGGACGGACCCAGCGGGAACGCGTCGGCGAAGAAGACGCGCCGGGGGTACTTGTAGGACGCGAGCTTCTCCCGGCTCCACGCGATCAGCTCCTCCTCACTGATCTGCGCGCCCTCTGCCTTGATGACCACCGCCGCGACCTCCTCCCCCATCTTGGGGTCCGGGATCGCGATGACGGCGACCTGAGCGACCGCGTCGTGCCGGATGAGCACGTCCTCGACGTCGCGCGGGTAGACGTTGTAGCCGCCGCGCAGCACCATGTCCTTCTTGCGGTCGACGATGCGGACGTAGCCCTCTTCGTCCTTGGTGCCGAGGTCGCCGGTGCGAAACCAGCCGTCGATGATCGCCGCCGCGGTCGCCTCGGGCTTGTTGAGATAGCCCTTGAAGACGTTGTGGCCGCGTACGACGATCTCACCGAGCTCACCGGTCGGCAGCAGCTCGATCTTCTCGTCGACCTCGGCCTTTGCCACCTCGACCTCGACGCCCCAGATGGTCTTGCCCACCGTGCCGGCCTTGGGCTCGAAACCGACCTGGTTGAAGGTGGCGACCGGGGAGGTCTCGGTCAGGCCGTAGCCCTCGAGGATCTTGGTGCCGAAGACCTCCTCGAACTCCTCGAGCACCGCCTCGGACAGCGCTGCCCCGCCGGACAGCGCGGACTTCAGCTGGGGGCGCTTGCCCTCGTCGGCCTTGCCGGCCGCGACCAGCCCCACGTACATCGTCGGCACGCCCATGAAGATCGTGCACTCCTCCTTGACCAGCAGCTCGAGTGCGGCAGCGCCGTCGAAGCGGGGAAGCATGACGACCGAGGCCCCGACGTAGAAGGACGTGTTGAGGCAGCAGGTCTGACCAAAGGTGTGGAAGAACGGCAGGCAGCCGAGGACCACGTCGGTCTGGTCGATGTTGAAGCTGTGCTGGGCCGACACCATGACGTTCATGATCACGTTGAGGTGGGTGATCTCGGCGCCCTTCGGCTTGCCGGTCGTGCCGCTG
>JBBSTI010000215.1:0-3213 GCA_038236005.1 Mycobacteriales bacterium
GTGCGAGCTCCTCGGGGACGAACTTCGTCGGGTCCAGCAGGTCGATCCCGCCGAACGTCTCGTCGTCGCTGTCGGGCATGACCTGCACGCCCAGGTCCCACTCCGGGAACGCGCCGCCCTCGATGGCATCAGCCAGATCGCGGCGGTGGAAGTCAGGGTCATAACCGTTGCTGAGCTGGGCTTCCTCCCATGTCACCGAGTGCACGCCTTGGCGTGGCTTCCAGTGAAATTTGACCAGGCAGGTCTCGCCCTCGGCGTTGGCGAGGCGCCAGGTGTGGACGCCGAAGCCTTCCATCGTCCGGAACGACCGGGGGATGCCGCGGTCGCTCATGTTCCACATCGTGTGCGCTTGAGTCTCGGTGTGCAGCGAGGCGAAGTCCCAGAACGTGTCGTGAGCGCTCTGCGCCTGCGGGATCTCCCGATCAGGGTGCGGCTTCGCGGCGTGGACGACGTCAGGGAACTTGATGCCGTCCTGGATGAAGAAGACCGGCATGTTGTTGCCGACCAGGTCGTAGTTGCCCTGGCCGGTGTAGAAGCGCGTGGCGAACCCGCGGGTGTCGCGGGCTAGGTCGGCCGAGCCGCGGGAGCCGAGCACGGTCGAGAACCGTACGAAAACCGGCGTCTCGACGCCGGACTGCAGGAAGGCTGCCTGGCAGATGCCCTCGGCGGCGCCGTTGGCGACGAACACCCCATGGGCGCCGGCGCCGCGGGCATGCACGGCGCGCTCAGGGATGCGTTCGTGGTCAAAGTGGCTGACCTTCTCCCGAAGATGATGGTCCTGCAGCAGCGTCGGCCCGCGGCGCCCTGCCCGCAGCGAGTGGTCGGTGTCGGCCAGCCGCGCGCCGTGCGCCGTCGTCAGGAACGCACCTTGCTGACCCACGCTCTCCGGCGGCAGAGCCATGTCCACCCCGGTCGGCGTGAGCCGGTCCGGACCACCCTGGTCGGGCTTGGGGGGTAGCGGGCCGGTCGGGGTGGTGGGCTCGTCGTAAGACGGCGGCTCGCTGGCTGGGACGCCCGGCGTCACGGGCTGGGTCTTGTCGCTGCTGGTCATAGTGGGCTCCTGCGTCGAGAGGCACGCCATCGACATCGGCGTGCAGCGCGGTGTTCCCACCCGGGCCGGGACTAGACCCGGCTGACGCGGGCCGCAGCCTGAGCCGGCCACAACCGGCCGGCATGGCCACGGTCCATCACGTACGGCTCAGCGACCGAGCTCACGCACTGCCGACGCCGAACCCTCGGTCGTCAAGCAGCTGCGCCTGGTCCGGGCCTTTGACGGCCAGCACACGCCGTCCGTTGTGGCGCGTCCCTTCGACGCGCCGGGCAGCTCGAACGGACGTCAGTCGATGAGCCGCTTCTGCAGGTCTTCGAAGAACCGCACGTTGATGGTCGAGCGCCACCAGGCGCCCTTGACCATCCGGGCGCCCCATCCGGGCTGCTGCTCGGTGAGCGGCACGATCGCCTTGTCCATCCAGTCCTTGCCGTGGACCGGGTCGACCTCGGCGTGCTCGACGTAGAACGGATAAGCGGCCTGAGGTGCGTCGAGACGGTCGAACGCCTTCAGAACCATCCGGCATCGCGGTCCGGCCTGCAGCTCGAGCAGACCGAGCGCACCGACCATCTCCGGCTGCAGCCAGCGGTTCGTGGCGAGCAGCCCGCCGAGCGCCGCGCGTTCCAGGCCGGTCTCCGACATCTGTTCGCGGGGGACAGCGCGCATCCCGACGGCCTCGACCAGCCGCTCGTGCAGCGTGGTGTGGACCCCGCCGGCCTCGCCCTGGCCCATCTCGTCCCAGTAGTTCTTGCCCAGCTCGAGCTTGGCGCTCCCGGTCAGCCCCACCTGGCAGACCGCGACCAGGTCGTCGAAACCACCGTCCGGGCCGCCCTCCAGGGCGAGGAACTCGACCAGCTGCGACCAGTCGGCCTGCTCGGCGAGCCAGCGGTAGGAGCCCGGCAGGCGGTCGCGGGCGGCGATCGCGCGCATCGCCCGTACGACGTCCTCGGTCGTCTCGGCCTCCGACAGGGCGCCGGCCTCGGTCCACGCGAGCTCCAGCTCGGCGAGCCAGTCCGCCTCCAGCCGGGTCTTCAGGGCAGCGACGGCGGGGTGTCCCTGGTGCCGCACCCGGTCGCCGAGGGCGTCCAGCGGTGCGGTGTGCAGGTCATACACGGCGAGCAGCGTGCGGAACCGGTCGTGCCGGTCGTATGGCCGGAGGCTCTCGATCCCGTCGAGGTCTCCGGTGTCGAGCGCGAGGTCGAGGTGGTCGTGGGCAGGTCGGGCGAGCTCGGGACGGGTCAGGGCGAGCAACGGTGCCTCCGTACGGTCGTGGCGGTGCCGTCGATGGTGCTTCAGGCGTCGGGCTTCTGCCTGTTCGACGTGCCGCCGCCAGGAATCCCCGGGATCACCTCCACGAGTGCTGAACCGCTTCCGAGGCGCGGCCTGCTGATCACGCTGAAGGTCCCGTTGGTCTCCAGCACCACCGCGGCGATGTCCTCGAGCGCGCCCGTACCGCTGGAACGGACCACCTGCCGGACGAGGTCGGCCGTGACGCGCTCGTCGGCGAGGGCGTCATGCAGCAGCGCGCCGTCCCGCAGCAGCAGCCGGGGCTCGGAAGTGACCAGGTTCTGCGCGGCGCCGAAGCGCACCGTGAGGAGGGCCAGCGCGAGTTGAAGCAGGCAGAGCACGAGCAGTCCGAGGGCACCCTCGGACAAGCTGATGTCTTTGGACTGGATGGCGGAGGCGAACGTCGAGCCGAATGCCACGCTGACGACCAGGTCGAAGGCGTTGAGCTGCGCCAAGGTGCGCTTACCGGTCAGGCGCAGCACGAGCACCAGCCAGAGGTACAGCAAGGGGGCGAGGACGAGCAGGCGTACGAGGTCGGAGGCGGTGTCGAAGAACATGCGCGGCGACTAACCAGGGGAGCGCGGTTGGCCCGCGATCGAGGGGGAAACGCCTGCCGCATGCGCGCACTCACCTGGCAGGGCAAGCGGGACGTCTCGGTGGAGACGGTTCCCGACCCGACGATCCAGGAGCCGACCGACGCGATCGTGCGGGTCACCTCGACCGCGATCTGCGGCTCCGACCTCCACCTGTACGAGGTGCTCGGCCCGTTCCTGTCGCAGGGCGACGTGCTGGGCCACGAGGCGATGGGAGTGGTCGAGGAGGTCGGTAGCGGTGTCACGCACCTGAAGGCCGGCGACCGGGTGGTGGTCCCGTTCAAC
>JBBSTI010000216.1:0-3064 GCA_038236005.1 Mycobacteriales bacterium
CAATACGGCGCGCAGTGTCAACATCGGCGTCGGCCTGGTGTACCTGCTGCTGGGTGCGCTGGGTCCGTTCATCAATGGCACCGTGGTCGACCTCATCGGTCTCAACACTGCCGACCACTACCTGCACCTGGTCTCTGGCGCGCTGCTCCTGGGGATCGGTCTGCTCGCCGACAAGGGGGCGAGCCAGAGACGAGGAGCTGCGCGCTTTCGGGGCATTGCTGCACGCCGCGCTGCGCGAGGGACGTGACTTCTGCGGTTGCTACGGCGGGGACGAGTTCTGCTGGTCGTGCGAGGCAGTTGGGCGGGAAGCGGTGTCGAGGGCTGGCGCGGTCTCCAGTGCTGACAGGCCGTTCCAAGCGAGGTTGACCAGGTGGGCGGCGACCTCGTCGCGGGCCGGATCGCGGTTGTCCAGCCACCACTGCCCGACGAGCGCAACCTGTCCGACCCGCGCCTGGGAGTAGAGCCCGGCGAGGGTGGTCTGGAAGCCGCGGGCGCGACCCCGTCTTGGTGAGTCTGTTCTTGGCAGGACTCGATCTGCTGGGCGTCCGGCGTGAGCGTCTGTCCATGCGCCTGCACATCCACGAGACGGCGAACGAGCGGCGGCGAAGCAGTGGTGGTCCGATCACACCGGCGTGCCCCTCGGCCGCTTTGGTCGGAGCACGATCAAGCGGCACAACCCGAAGACGGTGCGACAGAACAGGGGGGAGGGCTACCGCGGATGTCTCTGCGTCTGCGTGCGGCCGGGCCGTGAACTGTACCGGGTGCTGGACGGACTCATCGAAGGTCTGGCGACCGGGCGGCGCGACATCGAGCAGTGGCACGATGACCTGGATGTCCTCCCCCGATCTCCATGGGGGCAGACATGTCCCATCCGCCTTGGTGTAACTGGCAGCACGGCTCGTTTTGGTCGAGTCCGGTCCAGGTTCGAATCCTGGGGGCGGAGCGTAACGATAGAAGCACATTGAGTGACGACAGTCACCGGTAGAGTCGCCCGCGCCGGGTCCGGCAGGCCAGCCCAACCGCGAGGAGCTCTTCGTGACCGACGCGCGCCTCGCGGCCGTCGTCGTCCTGGCTGCGGGCGAGGGCACCCGGATGCACAGCGAGATCACGCCGAAGGTCCTGCACGAGTTGTGCGGACGCACGATGCTGGGCCACGTGGTCGCCACCTCCCGCGACCTGCAGCCCGAGCATCTGCTGGTCGTCGTCGGCCATGCCCGCGAGCTGGTGGCAGCCCACCTGGCCGAGCTCGACCCGCAGGCCCGGGCCGTCGTCCAGGAGCAGCAGGACGGCACCGGCTCCGCCGTCCGGGTCGCCCTCGACACGCTGCCCGAGCTCACCGGAACGGTCCTCGTCGTGCCGGGTGACGCGCCCCTGCTGACCGCGACCACCCTGACCGAGCTGCTCACTACCCACCGGCTGACCAGCGCCGCCACGACGCTGTTGACCGCCGAGCTGGCCGACCCGACCGGCTATGGCCGGGTCGTCCGGGAGGGCGGTTCGGTCGCCGCTGTCGTCGAGCACAAGGACGCCGACGACGCGACCCGCGCGATCACCGAGGTGGCCACCAGCGTCTACGCCTTCGACGCCGCGCAGTTGCGTGACGCCCTGCGGCAGCTGACCACCGACAACGCCCAGGGCGAGCAGTACCTCACCGATGTCGTCGGCCTGCATAAGCGGGCCGGCCTGGTCGTCGCGGCTCATGTTGCGCCCGACGCCGGCGAGACGATGGGGGTGAACGACCGGATCCAGCTGTCCGAAGCGGGCCGCCTGCTGCGGGATCGGCTCGTGGCGCATCATCAGCGCGCCGGAGTCACCGTCGTCGACCCGTCCTCGACCTGGATCGACGTCGTCGTGACCATCGAGCCGGACGTGACGATCCATCCGGGCTCCCAGTTGCGTGGAGCCACCACGGTGCAGGCCGGTGCGGTGCTCGGTCCCGACACCACCCTGATCGACACCGAGGTCGGCGTCGGTGCCCGCGTCGTCAAGTCCCACTGCGTCGGCGCCTCGATCGGACCGGACGCCGACGTCGGTCCTTACAGCTACCTGCGTCCCGGCACCTGCCTCGGGCGAAAGAGCAAAGCCGGTGCCTTCGTCGAGATCAAGGCCAGCACGGTCGGCGACGGCAGCAAGGTGCCGCACCTGTCCTACGTCGGCGACGCGGTCATCGGCGAGCGCAGCAACATCGGGGCGGCGACCGTGGTCGTCAACTACGACGGTCGCGACAAGCACCGCACCACGATCGGCGACGACGTGCGGATCGGCAGCGACACGATGCTCGTGGCCCCGGTCGACATCGGCGACGGCGCCTACACCGCAGCCGGTTCGGTCATCACCGACGACGTACCCGCCGGCGCACTCGGCGTGGGGCGGGCGCGACAACGCACCATCGAGGGCTGGGTCGCCCGCAAGCGCCCCGCCGGGCAGGGGAAGTCATGAGCGGCATCACGATCTCCAGCAGCAAGAACCTCATGCTGTTCTCCGGTCGGGCCTTTCCCGAGTTGGCCGACGACATCGGCAAGGACCTGGGTGTGCTCCCGGTCCCGACCAGCGCCTACGACTTCGCCAACGGTGAGATCTTCGTGCGCTTCGAGGAGTCCGTACGCGGTTGTGACGCCTTCGTCGTTCAGAGCATCACCAAGCCGGTCAACACCTGGCTGATGGAGATGCTGCTCATGGTCGACGCGCTGAAGCGGGCGTCGGCCACGCGGATCACCGTGGTGATGCCGTTCTACCCGTACGCCCGGCAGGACAAGAAGCACCGCGGCCGTGAGCCGATCAGCGCACGACTGGTAGCCGACATGTTCCAGGTCGCTGGCGCGGACCGGCTGATGACCGTGGACCTGCACACTGCGCAGATCCAGGGTTTCTTCGACGGGCCGGTCGACCACCTGTTCGCCATGCCGCTGCTGGCGGACTACGTGGCACAGCACTGGGGCGACCGTGACCTGGTGGTCGTGTCGCCCGATGCGGGTCGGGTCAGGGTCGCCGAGCGCTGGACCGATCGGCTCGGCGCCGGCCTGGCGATCATCCACAAGCGGCGCGACCCGAACGTGCCCAACGA
>JBBSTI010000217.1:0-2845 GCA_038236005.1 Mycobacteriales bacterium
GCCGCCTACGCGCAGGCGCAGGCAGACTCGGCCGCGCTCGCCGAGCGGCTTCGTGCGGAGGCCGTCGAGCGCGCCCGCCAGGAGGCTGCGGAACGGGCACGTCAGGAGGCCGCCGACCAGGCGCAGGCAGCTGCCGACGCCGCGGCCCGCCGACCGGCAGCACCGCCCCGGAAGGTGGACCCGCCGAGGACCGCGGCGCAGGGTCGGATGGCCTGGCCCGCAGATGGTCGGCTCACGAGCCGTTTCGGCAACCGGGTGCACCCGATCTTCGGGACCGTGCGCCTCCATACGGGCATCGACATTGGTTCCCCGGAGGGGGCGCCGGTCCGGGCTGCCGACGACGGGGTCGTCGTGTTCGCCGGGACCCAGTCCGGTTATGGGAACGCGATCGCCGTCAGTCACGGCACCGTCGACGGCAGGGACGTGGTCTCGTTCTACGCCCACCAGAGCGCGCTGCTGGTCAGCGCCGGGCAGCGGGTGAGCCGCGGCGAGCAGATCGGCCGGGTCGGCAGCACCGGCAACTCCACCGGCCCCCACCTGCACTTCGAGATGCGGCTCGACGGATCTCCGATCGACCCGCTGGACTGGGTCAGCCCCCCCGTAGGCTGGAGCGATGCAACGAGGACCTGCCGACGGCGACAAGGGCGCCGCCAAGACCAAGGTCGTCGCACAGAACAAGAAGGCCCGTCACGACTACTCGATCGACGACACCTTCGAGGCAGGGCTCGTCCTGACCGGCACCGAGGTCAAGTCCCTGCGCAAGGGACGGGCCTCGCTGGTCGACGGCTACGCCGACATCCGAGACGGCGAGGCCTGGCTGCTCGGCGTCCACATCCCGGAATACACCGAGGGCACCTGGAACAACCACGCCCCCCGCCGCGTCCGCAAGCTGCTGCTGCACCGCGGCGAGATCGAGCACCTGATCGGCAAGACCAAGGAGACCGGTACCGCTCTGGTCCCGCTCAGCCTCTACTTCAAGGACGGTCGCGCCAAGGTCGAGCTGGCGCTGGCCCGTGGCCGCAAGGCGCACGACAAGCGTCAGGTGCTGGCCGAGCGGGACGCGCAGAAGGAGATCCGCAACGCGATGGGCCGCAATGCCAAGGGGATGCGCGCGGAGATCCGGTCCGGTCGTGGTCGACGTTCCTGACGCCGGCCCTGCTGACGAGGTGGCGACCGAGGCCGCCCGCGTCCGTGCTGTCTGGGAGCCGCTGGGCCTGCCCGGGCTGATCGACGTGCACGTGCACTTCATGCCCGCCCAGGTTCTCGCGAAGGTGCAGAAATTCTTCGACGACCTCGGTCCGGGGGCCTGGCCGGTCCGCTACCGCGGGGACGACGAGGAGCGGCTCGGACGGCTTCGCGCGTACGGGGTGAAGGCGTTTCCCTCGCTGCTCTACCCGCACAAGCCCGCCATGGCTGCCTGGCTCAACGACTGGGCGCGTGAGTTTGCGCAGGAGCACGCAGACGTCGTGCACACGGGCACGTTCTACCCGGAACCCTCGGCGGCGGCGTACGTCGCGCAGGCTTTGTCCGCCGGTGCGCGGATCTTCAAGAGCCACGTCCAGGTCGGGGCGTACGACCCGCGCGACCCGATGCTGGACCCGGTCTGGGGGATGCTCGCCGACGCCGGCGTGCCGGTGGTGGTCCACTGCGGCGACGGGCCCGAGCCCGGTGAGTTCACCGGGGTCGGTCCGTTCACCGAGGTGATGGAGCGTCATCCGAGCCTGACCGCGGTGATCGCGCACCTGGGGATGCCTCGCTACGCCGACTTCCTCGGTCTCGCCGAGCGTTTCGACCGGGTCCACCTCGACACGACGATGGCCTTCACGTCGTTCGCCGACGAACGCATGCCGTTCCCGACCGAGCTGCTGCCCCGGCTCACCGACCTCGGCGACCGGGTCCTGCTCGGCACCGACTTCCCGAACATCCCGCACTCCTACGTGCACCAGCTCACGTCGATCGTCGCTCTCGACCTCGGCGACGACTGGGTGCGCGGGGTGCTGCACGACAACGCCGCCCGGCTGCTCGCCCTCGACCTGAAGGACCCCGCATGACGACCTACCTGCTCGTCGACGGCGAGAACATCGACGCCACCCTCGGCAACAACGTGCTCGGCGGCCGGCGTCCCAGCTCGGACGAGCGGCCCCGCTGGGACCGGTTGCTGACCTGGGCTGCCGACCGCTCCGGCGACGACGTGTCCGGGCTGTTCTTCCTCAACGCCTCCAGTGGCACGATGCCGATGACGTTCGTCTCTGCGCTGCTCGCGATGAGCTATCGCCCGATCCCGCTGTCGTCCGACGAGCCGGGGGTCAAGGTTGTCGACGTCGGCATCCAGCGCACCCTGACCGCGCTCAAGGACCTGCCCGGCGACGTCCTGCTCGTCTCGCACGACGGCGACTTCCTGCCCCAGATCGGTGAGCTGCTCGACGGCTCGCGCAAGGTCGGGGTGCTCGGGTTCACCGAGTTCCTGTCCGGTGGCTATCAGCCCCTGGTCGAGCAGGGGCTCACCCTGCACGACCTGGAGGAAGACGTCCGCGCCTTCACCTCGCCGCTGCCGCGGGTGCGGATCATCGACCTGGAGGACTTCGACCCGCTGCGCTACCTGTAGGGCTCGCCCCACGTCGACGATCTTCCCCTTACGGTCGCGGATTGTCCGGTCTGCACCCTCTTTGCGGAAGATCCACGGCTGCGAGGACGGTGGACTGCCGTCCTCAGCAGACGTCCCGTACCCTTGGCCCAGTCCCACTGTGGGGCGTGAAGGGGGTGACAGGTCTCGACTCCGGATGTCGAGGCAGGGGAAGCGGGCCGAGGAAGGCGACGATCATCTCGTTAACGATAACGTCGCAAA
>JBBSTI010000218.1:0-2798 GCA_038236005.1 Mycobacteriales bacterium
AGCACCACGGGAAGCCGGTCGCGGGCGTCCAGAAGCCCGAGCGAGCCAACTCGGCTCTTAGCGGGAAGCCGCTCCGCTCGTTCTAAGCGCTGCTGGTTGCGGCGGCGCTTCTCCTGATGCGGGCGGTCGTCCTGGTCTCAGAGCAGCGCGGGGACGAGGGCAGGACCATCGCCAACGAGTACGGCAGCCAGAAGGCCTGTCTGGCCCAGTTCCCAGACGAGGTGAGGGATTTCGTCCGCTAGTGGCGGCTAGGAGGTGCTTGCACCCGCCCCGCGAGCGACCTGCCGGCCCGGGGGTGTCGCCAACTAATCCCACCAGTGCGACGTGCGCCCTGCACTCCATGCGTCTCGGGCTAGGTGCGGCGGGGGCCGTCGTACGGTGCGCACGTCCGCGACACTGCAGACGTCCGGCTTGCTGTAACGCTGGGACGCTGACCGGCCATGAGGGGACGTGGACAGCATTGACGCCGGGCAGCGGTACGAGGCGATGTACCGGCTGACGTACCCCGTCGTGCTGCGTTACTGCCAGCGTCGGCTGCCGGCGGACACGGCGCGCGATGCCGCGGCAGACGTGTTTCTCATCGCCTGGCGGCGCTTTGCGGATGTCCCCGATCCTGCGCTGCCGTGGCTGATCAGGACGGCGAGCCTGACAATCAAGGGCGACGGGCGTAGCGCGAACCGAGCGGCACGTCTGGCCGCGAAGGTCGCGGCGGTTGATCCGCCGGTCGCCGTGCCGGACCACGCGGACGCTGTCGCGGACAGGGCCCGGGTGCTGGCGGCGCTAGACGGGATGTCGGAGCAGGACAGGGAGTTGCTCAAGCTCACTTCATGGGACGACCTCGACACCGCAACGGCCGCCGCAGTCCTTGGCTGCTCACGGGCCGCATTAAGGGTGCGGCTGCACCGCGCCCGTAGGCGCCTCGCCGTGCTGCTCGACGCCCGACCGTCCGGCGCCGCTCCCGCGGCGCCGCTTCATTCCGTCCCCTGCCTAGAGGAGCCAGCATGACGCTCACGACCCGCGGGGCCGCGGCCATGCTGCGCGCCGCCGATCCCGCCTCCGATGCCACCGGTCTCGACGGGCGCGCCGAAGCCGACCTCCGGCGCATCCTCGCTTCGGCCACCGCCGGTCCCGCCCCGGGGACGCAGCCCCGCCGCCCCAGGTCCCGGCTCCTGGCCGCGGCCGCGGCGGCCGTCGTCGCGGTATCCCTCGCGGGCGTCGCCTTCGGCCGCCCCGGGCTGCTGCCCGCTGGCAGCCCCGCCTACGCGGCCACGCCCGACCAGCTCACCGTCCTGGCGCCGGTCTCCGACGCCGGGTTGCCCGCCGAGGCTGATGCAGCATCTGTGCTCAACGCGATCGCTGCGCGCGCCGCCGCGCTGCCCGACGACATCGGCAATGGCAGGTACGCCCGGATGGAGAGCGAGGGCTGGGCCCTGTGGACCCGTGTCGAGGGCGACCAGGTTGCCAGCGAGGTCGTGCCGCAGCGCTCGACCGTCTGGGCGGCCCGCGACGGCTCAGGTCGCGTCGTCAGCCGCCGCGACGGCCCGGGCACAGACACCAGCACCACAGACAGGGACCTGCCCCGCGGCGAGCGGTCCTTCATGTGGGCCCTCGGCTCGCTCTCGTCCAACGACGCCGAGCTCGCCCGGCAGCTGGAGCTGGGCCACCCCGTAGGGAACGGCCCAGCAGAACGCCTCGTGGCGATCACCGACCTGGCTGCCGAGCAGCCCCTGGCGCCGCCGGTCAGAGCGGCGGTCCTGCGCTATCTGGCACGCACGCCCGGGCTGGCGGTAGCCGGCATCGTCGCGGATCGCGCCGGGAGGCGGGGTGTTGCCGTGTACATCGACACGACGATGAGCGGGCTGCCTGAGCGCCGTATTCTCATCGTCGACCCCGACGACGGCCAGGTCCTCGGCAGCGAGACGCTCCTCACGGAGGACGCCGGCATGCTGAACGTTCCGGTTCCCTCAGTTGTCAGCTACACGACGTTCCGCGGCGCCCGCTACACAGACGACCTGAACTAGCGGCCACTCCTCGACGTTCGCTACTGGCACCTCTGTGACGTTCGGCTGACGGCAGCCTCGGAGCCGACGAACCGCAAGGACCGTCTGCGACCCAGCAGGGTCAGCGGGGGCTCCTGATGCCCTCGACTCGCAGTACCCGCTCTCGCGGCAGCACGTAGCCGTCACTGCTCGCCTCCTGCACGAACAGCCAGCCAGGTGTGAACACCACAGCGGCGTCCTGCACTACTTGCGGGTTTCCCTCGACGTCGAACACGTGGAGGCGGGATACGAGGTAGGTCTTGCCCTCGTCGAACTTCGTTGGGAGCGTTCCATCGGAGCGCGTCGTCATGCTGCGGTGAACGGATCGCGGCGCTCGCGGGTTCCTGCGGCTCCGACCGGGCGGCCAGGGCCGCCGAGCCAGCCACGACAGGCCGCGAACCGGCCCGGACGCTAATGCCGATTACCCAGGGTCCGCGAACACGCGCCAGTAGCGGCTAGGAGGTGCTTGCACCCGCCCCGGCGTGCTCGCCCAGCGGCATGAGCGAACGCCACGATCCCGCGCGCTGCTGGGAGCAAGATTGCGACCCGCAGCATGACCGGGCGTCCCATGTGCGCCGTGGGAGCCCGAGCGCTGAAGCTGCCGGCCTTGCCCGACTGTATTGCAATGTAGTACGTTGATGTCGTGTACGACGACGCCGACTGGTCTCATCGCGGCGACTACATCGTCAAGAGGCACGATGTGGTTCCGGCCGAGGCCAACGAGGCGTTGCTCGATCCGGAACGGATCGTGATCGACCC
>JBBSTI010000219.1:0-2539 GCA_038236005.1 Mycobacteriales bacterium
ATCGTCGGCGACGACATCAAGAGCCAGGTCGGCGCGACCATCACGCACCGCGTCATGGCCAAGCTGTTCGAGGACCGCGGCGTCACGCTGGACCGCACCTACCAGCTCAACGTCGGCGGCAACATGGACTTCAAGAACATGCTCGAGCGTGACCGCCTCGAGTCCAAGAAGATCTCCAAGACCCAGGCCGTGACCTCCAACATGGAGCACGACATGGGCGCCCGCAACGTCCACATCGGCCCGTCGGACTACGTCCAGTGGCTCGACGACCGCAAGTGGGCCTACGTCCGCCTCGAGGGTCGTGCGTTCGGCGACGTGCCGCTGAACCTGGAGTACAAGCTCGAGGTCTGGGACAGCCCCAACTCCGCCGGCGTCATCATCGACGCGCTGCGCTGCGCCAAGATCGCCGCTGACCGTGGCGAGGGCGGCCCGGTCCACGCGGCCTCGACCTACTTCATGAAGAGCCCGCCGGAGCAGGTCCGCGACGACGTCGGCAAGGACGCGCTCGAGGCCTGGATCAACGGCACGAGCATCGAGACCGAGCGCCGCGAGCACTAGGTCGACCCGTCAGCAGCCCGATCCCTCAGGGGGTCGGGCTGTTCTCGTGCTGGCAGGACCCATCGGCCGTAGAATTAGCACGTGGTGGGCACCCGTACGGATCTGGTCCAGGTCCTTGCGGTTCGCGACTTTCGGCGGCTGCTGCGGGTCCGCATGGTCGGGCAGGCCGGGGACGGGGTCTTCCAGACAACCCTGTTCGCCGCGGTGTTCTTCAACCCTCAGGACGCGACCTCGGCGGCCCAGGCGGCCGCCGCCTTCGCCGTGGTGCTGCTGCCTTACAGCCTGCTCGGCCCGTTCGCCGGGGTGCTGCTGGACCGGTGGAGCAGGCAGCGAGTGCTGGTGCTGGGCAACCTCGCCCGCGCGCTGCTCGTGCTGGTCTTCGCCGGTGCGCTCGGGACGGTGGCGGCCACCTCCCCGCTCGTGCAGGGCCTGGCGCTGATCACGATCTCGCTCAGCCGTTTCCTGCTGTCCGGGCTGTCGGCGGCCCAGCCGCACGTCGTCGAAGAGAGCCGGCTGGTCGTCGGGAACAGCGTCAGCACGACCTTGGGCGGCGCCTCCACCCTGGTCGGGGGCGCCTTCGCGGTCGGGGTGGGGCCCCTGGTCGGGGGAGCCGGGTCGGCCGGCATCGCAGTGGCCGGCGCGGGTCTGTATGTCGCGGCGGGCCTGCTCGCGTCGCGGATGCCGTACGCACTGCTCGGGCCGGACCACCCGCCGGCGATGGCGTTGCGGCACGCGCTCGACGAGGTGCTGCGGGGGGTCCTGGCCGGAGCACGCCACGTGCGGCAACGGGGCGAGGCGTTCCGGGGGCTCTGCGCGATCGGCGCGCACCGGTTCTTCTTCGGGCTGTCGTTCGTGACGACGCTGCTGCTCTACACCCCCGAGGGGGACGTCGGGCGTGGTGTGAGGGGGCTCGCTGCGATCATCGTCGCGACCGGGGCCGGCGGGCTCGTCGCGGCCGGCCTGACCCCCGGCGTGGTGCGTCGGGTCGGGCCGGCGCCGTGGATCGTCGGCCTGTTCGTCGTGGCTGCGGCGGTGCAGACCGTGCTCGGGCTGACCTTCTCCCACCTGCCGCTCGTGATCGCTGCCTTCGTGCTCGGGCTCGCCGCCCAGGGCGCCAAGATCACCGTCGACACGCTGCTCCAGCTGCAGGTCGACGACGACTTCCGGGGCCGGGTCTTCTCCTTCTACGACACCGCTTTCAACGTCACCTTCGTCAGCGCCGGGGCCGCGGCGGCCTTCCTGCTGCCGGACGACGGGCGGTCCGTGCTGGTGATCGCCCTGATCGGCGGCGGCTATCTGCTCACCGCGATCGGCTACGGCCTGGCGTCGGCTCGAGCCCGTGACCGAGGTCACAGCGGTCCACTACGATCGTCGGATGAGCTTCAGCCTGGCCGGCATCCTCACCCGCTGGGCGGCCGAGACTCCTGACGCCCCGGCCCTCACCCTGGACGCGCAGACCTTGTCCTGGCGCGTGCTGCAGGAGCGGTCGCAGTCGGTCGCCGGAGCGCTCGCGGCCGAGGGGGTCGGCTTCGGCGACCGGGTCGCGTTCCTCGACAAGAACGGCGTGACCTACTTCGAGGTGCTGTTCGGGGCTGCGATGCTCGGTGCGGTCGACGTCGCCGTGAACTGGCGGCTCGCTCCTCCGGAGATGGCCTTCATCATCAACGACTCCGGCGCGAGCGTCCTGGTGGTGCACAGCGACTTCCTGCCGCAGCTGGATGCTTTCGCCGACGCGTTGACCACGGTGAAGCGGATCGTGCTCGTGGGGACGCCGGACGGGACGCACCTCCCTTACGAGCAGTGGCTGTCGGCCGCCACCCCGGTGACCGAGCCGGTCCGAGTGTCCGAGAACGACATCGCATTGCAGCTCTACACCTCCGGGACCACCGGGCTGCCGAAGGGCACGATGCTCGACAACGGCAACTTCAGCGGGCTGCTGGAGATGGCCGGACAGCTCGAGATGGGCAAGGACGCCGTCAAC
>JBBSTI010000220.1:0-2456 GCA_038236005.1 Mycobacteriales bacterium
TACGCGGTCGTGATGGGCATGCTCATCGGGGCTCTCATCAGCCTCTTGAGCACACCGGTCTACCAGGCGACGACGAGCCTGCTCTTGCAGCCCAACAACCCCGCGGAGCGGGTGACCGCAGACCCGGGCGGCGCCGTGGACCCGGACCGTTACGCCGCCGACCAGGTCGTCCTGATCACCGGCCAGCAGGTCATACAGCGGGCTGCCGCCACGTTGGGCGTCCCCCGGGACGATCTCGAGGGTCAGATCACCGCAGGCATCGGGGACAGCAGCGGCGTGGTGGTCATCACCGCGCTGAACACGGTGCCGTCTCAGGCGAGCGCCGCTGCCAACGCTGTCGCGGAGGCCTACATCGCGGACCGTAAGGCCACGGACGTCGCCGGGCTGCAGCGGGCTGCGCAAGGGATCGCGAAGGAGCTGACGGCGCTGACGGCGCAGATCGCGACCCTGCGCCGCGACCCGCTCGTCCAGGGCGGGGACGCTGCGCTGCAGGCGGCCAACATCCAGTACACGACCCTGTTCTCGCGACAGCAGGACCTGCTCATCGACAGCAGCCTGAAGGAGGGCGGCGCGAAGATCGTGTCGGCCGCCATCCTGCCGACCGTGCCGCAGGGAGTGTCGCTGCCGGTCTCCACCCTGCTGGGAGGCTTCCTCGCGCTGATGCTCGGCCTTGCGGTCGCCTTCCTCCGTGACCACCTGGATGACCGTGTGCGCGGGCGCAGCGAGGTCGAGGAGCTCATCGGTCACCCCGCTCTGGCCGATCTCCCTGTCGACCGCCTGATGGCGCGGCAGCCGCACCGCCTGGCCATGCGGGACGATCCGCTCGGGCCGTTCGCCGAGGCGACCCGGGCCCTGCGCACGAGCATCGGCTTCCTCGGCGTCGAGGAGCCGATCCGTCGGGTCATGGTCAGCAGCGCCGTCTCCGGCGAGGGAAAGACCGTCGTCGCCGTAAACCTGGCGGCGGCGTTCGCTCAGGCCGGCAGCCGCACCCTGCTGGTCTCGGCCGACCTTCGTCGCCCCCGGCTCGAGGGCATGCTGCAGCTCGGCCGTCCGGCACAGGGCCTCAGCACCGTGCTGGCGGGCGGGGCGCTGGACCCGGGCCGGCACACGAGCGAAGATGACGACCCGGCCGCCCTGTGGGTCTCCCTGCGCAGCGCCATGGTCCAGACCGACATGCCCAACCTGATGGTCCTGCCTGCGGGGATCGCCCCTCCCAACCCGGCGGAGCTGCTCGGCTCTCCGCGGATGGACCAGGTCCTTCGCGAGCTCGACGAGGCCTTTGACGTCGTCGTCCTGGACGCGACGCCGTTGGTGCCGGTCACCGACGCCGCGGCTCTGGCCAGCAAGGTTGGCCACGTCCTGCTCGTGACGTCGGCCGGCACGTCGCGTCGGCGCAGCGTCGAGCGCATGATGGAGATCACCCGACTGACCGACGCACGGGTGCTGGGCGTCGTGCTCAACCGGGCCGAGGTGCAGGGCGGCCTCGCAGCCGGCTACTACGAGACGGACCAGGCGCCGCGCAAGTCCTCGGCCTCGCGCGGCCGAGGCAAGCCGGCCGTCCGCGCTACCGCTTCCCCGCCGCCCGCCACGCCCCCCACGTCTACGGCGCCCGCGGCGCCGGTGGTGCCGGTGGTGCCCGAGCCGCCCATGATGCCCGCGGCGCCCGAGCCTCCCACGACGGAACATGAGACGGAGGCACTCGAGCAGCCGTCGGCGTCGTGGCGGTCGGTGTGAAGCAGGGCCCGGTCGGGCCCGCTTCTGGTAGGTCGACCCGACGGGTTCGACCGGTCGGCCTGCTCGCCGCGCTGACTCTCGTCCTCGGCGGGGCTGCTGGGTCGTTCGTCGGTGCTGGCAGTCTGGTCCAGCTCGGCTTCCCGCTGGCCGCGGTTGGCGCCGGCGTGTGGCTGCTGGTGACCCGCCGCGGCGCGCAGTACGTCGAATTCATCGTCTGGTTGTGGCTGCTGGCGCCGGGGCTGCGTCGCATCGTCGACCTCGCGGTCGGATACACGCCGGTCAGCCCCATCATGACGGCGGCACCGGTTGCCACGCTGCTGTGCCTCGTCCCTGCGCTGGCGGGCCGCAGACGCGTCGACAGCTCGATGGGCGCGGCTCTGGTCGTCAGTCTGGCTGCCGTCGGCTACGGCTTGGTGGTAGGCGTGCTCACGATCGGCCTCGGTGCCCCTCTGGCGGCGGCGCTCGCTTGGCTGCCGCCCCTGGCGCTCGGGCTCTACGTCGCGACCGGAGGTCCGCAGGACCAGTCCGAGCTGCTGGCCGTGGTGCGTCGCACCGCGCTGGTGGGGTGTCTCGTGCTGGGTGGATACGGCGTTTTCCAGTTCCTCGCGCCGCCGGCGTGGGACGCGTTCTGGTTGGCGAACGCTCCGATCAACTCGGCCGGCATCGGCGAGCCGTACAAGGTCCGCGTGTTCAGCACGCTGAACTCCCCCGCCCCCTTCGCA
>JBBSTI010000221.1:0-2442 GCA_038236005.1 Mycobacteriales bacterium
GCACCTCCTGGTGCGCGACGAGGCCGGCGAGGCGGACAGCGTGGACCCGTACGCCGTCGACGTCCGCGCCCCTCGCGCCGTCCAACGCTTGCGTCGTCGCGTCCGGCATCGGACCGACGCCCGCCTGACGACGTGCCTGCGCGACCAGCTCGGCCGTCCGCCGTGCTGTCCCCGAGGGTGCGTCCGCCTTGCCCGGGTGGTGCAGCTCCACGATCTCGACGGAGTCGAAGAACCGGGCGGCCTGAGCGGAGAAACGCATCATGAGCACGGCGGCGATGCCGAAGTTGGGGGCGACCAGCACGCCCGTGCCGGGTTGCTCCCCCAGCCACCGCCGCAGCGTCGAGAGGCGCTCCTCGTCGAAGCCGGTCGTGCCGACCACCGCGTGCACGCCCGCCTCGATGCATGCCCGCAGGTTGCCCATCACAGCGTCAGGATGGGTGAAGTCGACCACCACCTCGGCGCCAGCCAGGTCGTACTTGTCGCCGTCGTCCAGCGCCGCCACCACCTCCAGGTCCCCCGCCGCCTCGACAGCCTTGACCACCTCGCTGCCCATCCTTCCCCGGGCCCCCAGCACCGCCACACGCGTCATGCGGTCCATGCTGCCAGCACCGGCGACCAGGAGCTTTCGGAGCGTCAGACGATCGCGGCCTGCAGGTCGGTCTTGCCGAGCGGCCCGACGGCGCCGAGCGCGAGCGGCCGGGTGAGCACCTCGGCAGCGACGTCGCGCACGTCGTCGGGGGTGACGGCGTCTATCCGGGCCAGCACCTCGTCGACGGTCAGCAGGTCGCGCGAGACCAGCTCGGCCTTGCCGACCCGGCTCATCCTGGACCCGGTGTCCTCCAGCCCCAGCACGGTCTCGCCGCGCAGCTGTCCCTTGGCGCGGGCCACCTCGTCGTCGGACAGGCCCCTCTCCGCGGCCAGCGACATCTCCGCGCGCACCAGCTCCAGCACCTGCCCGAGCTTTTTCGGGGCGCAGCCCGCGTAGACGCCCAGCTGGCCGGTGTCCGCGCCCGAGGAGGCGTAGGAGAACACGCTGTAGGCGAGCCCTCGCTCCTCGCGGATGGTCTGGAACAGCCGGCTGCTCATCCCGCCACCCAGCCCGTTGTTGAGCACGGCCAACGCCCAGCGCCGCTCGTCGTCGCGGGCCAGGCCGGTGGTGCCCAGCACGACGTGCGCCTGCTCGTTCTTGCGCTGCTGGGCCACGACCTGCGAGAGACCGTCCGGTCCGTCGTCCGCCCGGCGCCGAGGGGTCGGCACCGCCCCGGGGGCCAAGGTGCCGAAGGCGGCCTGCACCTGACGCACGAGCGTCTCGTGGTCGAGCCCACCGGCCGCGGAGACGACCATCGAGGCCGGGGTGTAGCGGTCGCGCCAGAACCCGTGGATGCCGTCCCGGGTCAGACCCTCCACGCTCTGGACCGACCCGATGATCGGTCGGCCGAGCGGGTGGGAGCCGTAGAGCGCTTCGGCGAACAGCTCGTGCACGACGTCACCCGGGTCGTCGTCGCGCATCGCGATCTCCTCGAGAACCACCTCGCGCTCGGACTCCACGTCCTTGGCACGCAGCAGCGAGCCGGTGAGCATGTCGCAGGTGACGTCGACCGCGAGCGGCAGGTCACCGGACAGCACCCGGGCGTAGAAGCAGGTGTATTCCTTGTCGGTGAAGGCGTTGCTCTCCCCGCCGACCGCCTCGATCGAGCTGGCGATCTCGAGCGCCGACCGCTTCTGCGTCCCCTTGAACAGCAGGTGCTCCAGGTAGTGCGAGCTGCCGGCCAGCTGCGGGCTCTCGTCCCGGGACCCGACGCCGACCCAGATACCGAAAGCGACCGACCGGGCGCCGGGGATCGACTCGCTGACAACACGAAGCCCCCCGGGCAGCACCGTCCGTGACAGGACGGTGCCGTCCGAGGGGCGCACGCGCTCGTTCAGCGGATCAGGCGTCGGCCGGCGCAGCAGCGTCGGCGTTCTCGACCGGCGTGAGGCTGATCTTGCCGCGCTGGTCGATCTCGGTGATCTCGACCTGCAGCTTGTCACCGACGTTCACGACGTCCTCGACCTTGCCGACACGCTTGCCGCTACCGAGCTTGGAGATGTGCACCAGCCCGTCCTTGCCGGGCATGAGCGACACGAAGGCGCCGAAGGCGGCGGTCTTGACGACCGTGCCGAGGAACCGCTCGCCGATCTTGGGCATCGTCGGGTTGGCGATCATGTTGATCGTCGCCAGCGCCGCCTCCGCCGAGGGACCGTCGACCGCACCGATGTAGATGGTGCCGTCGTCCTCGACGGTGATGTCCGCACCGGTGTCGGCCTGGATCTGGTTGATCATCTTGCCCTTCGGGCCGATGACCTCGCCGATCTTGTCGACCGGGATCTTGACCGACAGCACGCGCGGCGCGGTCGGGGCCATCTCGTCGGGCTCGTCGATCGCCTCGTTCATGACGTCCA
>JBBSTI010000222.1:0-2301 GCA_038236005.1 Mycobacteriales bacterium
CGGCGGGCGAAGACTTTGGCCGACACCGCGATCGTCATGCACCCCGGCCCGATGGTCCGCGGCATGGAGATCGCCCCCGAGGTCGCCGACGGTTCGCGTTCCACGATCATGGAGCAGGTGGCGAACGGCGTGAGCGTACGGCTGGCGGTGCTCTACCTGCTGCTCGGCGGGTCGACATCGGCGATCGGGGCGTCTGCCGCCCCGGCGCCCGGACAGCAGGGCGCGGCGTGAGGTCCTTCCTGCTGCGCGAGGTGCGCCCCTACGGTGAGCACAGCCTCGACGTGCGCCTGGTCGACGGCCGGATCGCCGAACTGGGAGTCGACCTGCCCGAGGGCGACAGCAGCGTCTATGCCGGCGGCGGCGCGGTGCTGCTGCCCGGGCTGGTGGACCTGCACACCCACCTTCGTGAGCCCGGCCGCGAGGATGCCGAGACGGTGCAGACCGGCACCCTCGCTGCCGCGCTCGGCGGCTTCACGGCCGTGCACGCCATGGCCAACACCGATCCGGTCGCCGACACCGCGGGAGTGGTCGAACAGGTGTGGCGGCTCGGCCGCCAGGCCGGCCACTGCGATGTCGCCCCCGTCGGAGCGGTCACGGTGGGTCTGGGCGGGACAGACATGGCCGAGTTGGGAACCATGGCGGACAGCGCCGCCCGGGTACGCGTGTTCTCCGATGACGGGCGCTGCGTCAGTGATGCCAGCCTCATGCGCCGCGCGCTGGAGTACGTCAAAGCCTTCGACGGTGTCGTCGCCCAGCATGCGCAGGAGCCGCGCCTCACCGTCGGCGCACAGATGAACGAGGGGGTCATCTCCAGCCTGCTCGGGCTCACCGGCTGGCCGGCCGTCGCCGAGGAGGCCATCATCGCCCGCGACTGCCTGCTGGCCGGTCACGTCGGCAGCCGCCTGCACATCTGCCACGTCAGTACCGCCGGCAGTGTGGACCTGCTGCGCTGGGCCAAGAGCAAGGGCTGGGACGTCACCGCCGAGGTGACGCCGCATCACCTGATGCTGACCGACGACCTGGCCCGGGGCTATGACCCGGTCTTCAAGGTCAACCCGCCGCTGCGCAGCCAGGCCGACGTCGACGCGCTGCGCGAGGCACTCGCCGACGGCACGATCGACTGCGTCGCGACCGACCACGCGCCCCATGCCTTGGAGGACAAGGAGGCCGAGTGGGGTGCGGCGCTGCCCGGCATGACCGGGCTGGAGACCGCCCTCGGGGTGGTCGCCCTGGTGATGGTCGAGTCCGGCCGGCTCAGCTGGCGAGAGGTCGCCGAGCGGATGTCCTCGGCGCCCGCCCGCATCGGCCGGCTGTCCGACGGTCCGGAACCGCACGGGCGGCCGATCGCCGTGGGAGAGCCGGCGAACCTGTGCCTGGTGGATGCCGCCGCACCGTGGACCGTCGACCCGCGGGACTCGGCCAGTCGCAGCCGCAACACCCCGTTCGCCGGCCGGACGCTGCCCGTCCGGGTGATCGCGACGTTCCTGCGCGGCCGGCCCACCGTGCTCGACGGCAGACCAGCCACCGCATGAGCGCCGAACGCATCCTGCTGACCGGCGCCATGTTCGTCCTCGTCGGCCTGCTCTACCTGCTGATGCTGAGGGGCTGGCGCTCGCGACAGCGACGCCAGGTCGACCTCCCGGCACCACCGCGGCCGCCCGGGCTGCGCGGGAACCCGATCGGTCCGGCCACGGCGGGGTTGTTCGTCGGGACCACCTTCTCCGACGACTGGCTCGACCGGGTCGCCGTGCACGACCTCGCGCACCGCGCGTCCGGCTGGTTGGTGGTGGCCACCGATGGCGTCCACGTCGAGCGGGAGGGCCTGCCCGATCTCTACCTGCCTTTCCAGAGCGTCGACCGGGCGTTTCTCGGTGATGCGCTCGCCGGCAAGGTCGTCGGGCGGGATGGGCTGCTGCTCATCGACTGGCGGCTCGGCAGCCGGCTGCTCACCAGCGGCTTCCGGGCCGACGACCATGCCGCCCACCGGACGCTTGCCGAGACGATCTCCGCCCGGCTGGCGCACCCCTTGGAGGCACCGTGATCCCCGCCCTGCTGGTTCTCGAGGACGGTCGGACTTTCCGCGGTGACTCCTACGGTGCGGTCGGCGAGACCTGCGGCGAAGCCGTCTTCAACACCGGGATGACCGGCTACCAGGAGACCCTGACCGACCCGAGCTACCACCGCCAGGTCGTCGTGATGACGACGCCACACATCGGCAACACCGGGGTCAACGCCGAGGACCCCGAATCCGGACGCATCTGGGTCAGCGGCTATGTGGTCCGCGACCCGTCCCGCATCGCC
>JBBSTI010000223.1:0-2279 GCA_038236005.1 Mycobacteriales bacterium
ATCTCTTTTCAGCATCCAGTCCTGGCGCAGCCTTCGCTGCGCCTCCTCAGCGCGGAGGAACGACCTCATGGCCAAGGCACTTCTCGGACACGTCGGCAACGGCGCCGACCTTCGTCTCGTCGCTGAGGTGCGTCGTCTGCGGTCGCGCGTCGTGCAGCTCGAGTCGGACCTGACGCTGGCGCACGAGCAGCTCGCCGCGTCGGTCACGGTCGAGGACGATCTGAGCACTCTGCACGCCCCCGCCTTCAGCTAGCCCTGCACGGCTGGACCGCACGACCGGCCCGTACGAGCGCGGCGTCTCTCCTGACGGGAGGGGCGCCGTTCTTCTTGACCTGGTGATACTCGGTATGCATACTCAGAACACCTACCGAGTAAGGGGTTTGCGATGTCCGTACGTCATGGGTTGCTGGCACTGCTCGCCGAGGCACCGCGCCACGGCTACGAGCTGAAGAGCGAGTTCGAGCGGCGTACCGGTGCCACCCTCAACGTCGGGCAGGTCTACACGACGCTGGCCCGGCTCGAGCGTGACGGCGCGGTCGTCGCAGGGGAGCCGGACGAGCACGGCCGCAGCGTGCACGCGATCACGATCGAGGGGCTCGAAGAGCTGCGGCGCTGGTTCTCGACGCCGGTCCGTCGGGAGGACCGGCCTCGCGACGAGCTGGCGATCAAGCTGGCGCTCGCGGTCGACGCCCCCGACGTCGACGTCCCGCAGGTGCTGCAGACCCAGCGCTCGGACAGCCTGCGGGCGTTGCAGGACTACACCCGCCTACGCCAGCGGGCCGACGAGTCCGGCGACCTCGCGTGGCTGCTGGTGCTGGACCTGATGATGTTCCAGACCGAGGCCGAGGTGCGGTGGCTGGACCACTGCGAGGCCCGGCTCGTGCGCGCCCGCCACGCCGCTGCCCCGACCCCCTCGGTCACCCCGGCCCGGCGGCAGGTCCGGTCGTGACCGCCGTCCTCGAGCTGCGGGGCGTCTCGCGCTCCCACGGCTCCGGGTCGACGGCCGTCCAGGCGCTCGCCACCGTGTCGATGGCTGTCCGGGCGGGCGAGCTGGTGGCCGTGATGGGTCCGAGCGGCTCCGGCAAGTCGACCTTGCTCTTCCTGGCCGGCGGGCTCGACACCCCGACCGCGGGCGAGGTGCTCGTCGAGGGCACCGCGCTCGGCGGGCTCTCCCGCAAGGCGCTGGCGCAGCTTCGGCGTCGCAGCATCGGCTACGTCTTCCAGGACCTCAACCTGGTGCCGGCGCTCACGGCCGCAGAGAACGTGGCGCTGCCGCGCGAGCTGGACGGCGTGCGCGCCCGTACGGCCCGCAAGGAGGCTCTCGCTTCCCTGGCGGAGGTCGGCATCGATGAGCTGGCCGACCGGTTCCCCGACGACATGAGCGGCGGGCAGCAGCAACGGGTCGCGATCGCCCGCGCCCTGGTGGGCGAGCGGCGCCTGGTGCTGGCCGACGAACCCACCGGCGCCCTCGACTCGACCACCGGCGAGTCCGTCATGGGCCTGCTGCGCGCTCGGTGCGACGCCGGCGCGGCCGGGATGCTCGTCACGCACGACGCCCGGCACGCCGCGTGGGCCGACCGGATCGTCTTCCTGCGGGACGGTCACGTGGTCGACGAGTCGGTGTACGTCTCACCGGAAGCGGCCCTGCAGGAGTCGCCGCAGTGAGCGCGTTCGCGGCCACCCTGCGCATCGCCCGCCGGGGCGCGCTGCGCCACAAGGGCCGCAGCGCGTTGGTGATCGCGATGATCGGGCTGCCGGTGCTCGGCGTCACCGCGATCGACGTGACGGCCCGCACCTACCAGCTCGCTGACCAGCAGAAGGCTGAGCGTTCGATCGGCCGGGCCGATGCCGCGCTGTCGGACTCCGGTTATCCGTCGATCACGCAGAACAGCAGCGGCTACTACGACGTCAAGGACGGCATCTCCTACGACCAGGGCCGTCAGGTCGACCTCGCCGCAGGTCTGCCCGCCGGCAGCCGCACGCTGACCGACCGGACGGCAGCGACGACCGTGCGGAGCGGTGACCGGACCGTGTCCGTGCAGGGCCGGGAGCTGGCGTACAGCGACCCGATGGCCCGTGGGATCTACCTGCAAGCGACGGGCCGGGCGCCTCGAGCTGCTGACGAGACCGCGCTGACGGTCGCCCTCGCCGACCGGCTCGGGGTGGTCCCGGGGGACCAGGTCAGCCTGGACGATCGGGTGGTGTCGATCGGCGGGCCGGGGGGCAGCCGCACGTCCTCCGAGGCGGGGGACGCCCTCGGCGGGCCGGGCGGGCGGTCG
>JBBSTI010000224.1:0-2051 GCA_038236005.1 Mycobacteriales bacterium
ACTGGTGCTCAGCGTCCGCGCCGAGCCCGGTCCCGTCGGGCAGCCCGGCGGACCAGGCCAGCCGGGTCGGGCGGTGTGCTGGGGCCGACCCGGTCGGCGGTCAGCGACAGCAGCCGGTGTACCTCGCGGTCCGGCATGTCATGCTCGGCCATGGGGGGCCTCCAGGTCGTGGGTGTCGTACGTGTCGTGGGTGTCTGGGGTCAGAAGCCCGCCGGATCGCAGCGAGGCGAGCGCCCGGCTGGTCCGGCTCTTGACGGTCCCGGGCGCGATCTGTAGCGCCTCGGCAATCTCGGTGACGGACAGCCCGTCGTAGAACCGCAGCACCAGCACCGCCCGCTGGTCCATCGGCAGGGTCCGCAGCGCCCGACGGACGGCGTCGGCCTGCGCGTAGTAGTCGCTGCCGTCCGGTGAAGTGGGCTCCGGGCCAATGGGCTCGTCTGCGCCGTACGCGCGCCGGGCCTTCCGCCAGCGCAGGGCTTGGCGGACCATGCCCGTGCGGACGTACGTCAGCGCGTGCCTGGGCGGCCCGCTCTGACGCCACGGGCCCAGGCAGCGCAACAGGCTCTCCTGCACGAGGTCCTCCGCGGTGGATCGGGAGCCGGTCAACAGGAAGCCCGTACGCAGCAGCGACGGCCAGGCGGCCGTGACGAACGCCGTCAGGTCGTCCACGCCATCACCGCCCCGAGAGTTGCCCATACCTATATAGAGACATCGGACGGCTCAACGGTTCCAGCCACCCGGACTCAACTGACCGCCTCGAGCCCGGGGAGTCCTCACACGACCGCTGGCGACGCGTCCCACAGGGGAACGACGACCGGCACATCCGGGCGGGCCGATCAGGCTGAGGGCTGCGCCGGAGTTGAGTCCAGGGACGTGGTGTACGACCTCGACGGCGCTTGGCGTGTCGTGAGGACGTAGACGGCGGTCACCGCGTGATCCTTCAGAAGTCCTGCGAAAGAGCGACTGAAGGAGAACCACGACGATGACCGCCAACCCCAGTATTTACCCGGCTCGCTTCCTGAGCGAGCACCTCGAGCGCGCCGAGCCGGACCTGCTCCGGTCGATGCTCACCACGTTCGTGCAGGCGCTGATGGGCGCGGAGGCCGACGCGGTCTGCGGCGCCCCCTATGGCGTCCGCACCGAGGATCGGGTCAACAGCCGTAACGGCTACCGGGCTCGGGGGTGGGACACCCGAGCCGGGACGATGGAGCTCGCGATCCCCAAGCTCCGCTCGGGCAGCTACTTCCCGGACTGGCTGCTGGAACGGCGCCGCCGCGCCGAGCGGGCCCTGACCACGGTGGTCGCGACCTGCTACCTGCTCGGGGTCTCGACGCGCCGGATGGAAAAACTCGTCCAGACCCTGGGGATCACCAGCCTTTCCAAGAGCCAGGTGTCGGTGATGGCCGCCGAGCTCGACGAGCAGGTCGCGTCCTTCCGGTCCCGGCCGCTGGACGCCGGGCCGTACACGTTCCTGGCCGCCGACGCGCTGGTCCTGAAGGTCCGCGAGGGCGGCCGGGTGGTGAACGTGCACGCCCTGCTGGCCTGCGGCATCAACGCCGACGGCCACCGCGAGATCCTCGGCCTTCAGGTCACCTCGGGCGAGGACGGCGCCGGCTGGCTGGCGTTCTTCCGCGACCTCACCGCCCGCGGCCTGACCGGCGTCAAGCTGGTCACGTCCGACGCGCACGCCGGCCTGGTCGCCGCGGTCGGCGCGACCCTGCCCGGCGCGGCCTGGCAGCGCTGCCGCACGCACTACGCCGCGAACCTCATGTCCGCCACGCCCAAAGCGTCCTGGCCGTGGGTCAAAACGCTGCTGCACAGCGTCTACGACCAGCCCGACGCCGCCTCGGTGAACGCCCAGTACGACCGCATCCTGGACGCCCTGGGCGAGAAGCTGCCGGCCGTCGCCGCGCACCTGGACGCCGCCCGCGCCGACGTGCTCGCGTTCACCACCTTTCCCAAGGAGATCTGGCGCCAGCTGTGGAGCAACAACCCGCAGGAGCGCCTCAACCGGGAGATCCGCAGGCGCACCGACGTCGTCGGGATCTTCC
>JBBSTI010000225.1:0-2019 GCA_038236005.1 Mycobacteriales bacterium
AGGCGAGGGTGCGGCCGCCGGTGACGGGTACGTCGGTGGCCTGCATCTCGCGCAGGCGGGCCAGGACGTCGTTCATGCGGATACCTCCGAGGCGTCCAGCCGGTAGCGGGACAGGGGGACGAGGCTGAGCAGGATCAGCACAGCCGGAATCAGGGAGAAGCCCAGCACGATGGCCGTGAGCGCCGAGCCGGGCTGGAACTGCTCGGTCCAGTCGGCGTTGAGGTCGGAGGAGCGGTAGTCGCCGAGCGTCAGGACGAGTGCGTAGACCGCCGGCCCGAGGGCGAGCCCGAGGGTCTCGCCGGCCGTCCAGACCCCGGTGTACACGCCGGTCCGGTTCTCACCCGTGCGGCTGGCGTCCACGGCGGCCGCGTCGGGCAACATCGCCATCGGGAAGACCTGGGCGCCGGCGTAGCCGACCCCCACGAGCGCGGTCGCGGCGTAGGTCCACCAGTGCGGGGCCGAGCGGGCCCACAGGAGCAGGACGGCGGCGAGGGCGAGGACCAGCGAGGAGGCGACGTAACCCTTCTTCTTGCCGATCCGCTGCCCCAGCGAGCTCCAGGCCGGGGTCAGCAACAGGGCCGGGCCCACGAAGCAGACGAACAGGATCGTGGCCGCGCCCTTGTCGACGAGCACCCAGCGCGAGACGTAGGCGACGCCGGCAAGCATCGCGCCGGTCGCGAGGGCCTGCGCCACGAACGTGGTCAGCAGCAGCCGGAAGTCGCGGGCCCGGCCGACGATGCGCAGCTGGTCGCGCAACGTCCCGGGAGTGGAGGAGACCCGGCCGATCGGCGCGGACCGGGTCCCGACGTACGCCCCCACGACCCCGATCACCAGGAGCACGGCGACGGCCAGGCCCATCACCCGATAGCCGGCGCGACCGCCGAACGCGTCCCGGATGGCCGGGGCGGTGGCGCCGCTGAGCATGATGGCGAAGGCCAGGATCGCGACCCGCCAGGTCATCAGGCGGGTGCGCTCGTCGTAGGAGTCGGTCATCTCGGCGGGCATGGCGACGTAGGGCACCTGGAAGAAGGCGTACGCCGTCGCGCATGCCACGAACATCACCAGCACCCAGCCGGCGTCGAACACCGAGGAGCCGAGGTCGGGGGCGGCGAAGAGCAGCGCGAAGCACAACGCGAGCAACAGCCCACCCTTGAGCAGGAACGGCCGGCGCGGTCCGCGCGGGTCGGTCGAGCGGTCGCTGATCCGTCCCGCGATCGGGTTCAGGACCACGTCCCACGCCTTGGGAAGGAACACGATGAGGCCGGCCAGGGCAGCAGCGATCCCGAGGGTGTCGGTCAGGTAGGGCAGCAGCATCAGGCCGGGCACCGTGCCGAACGTCCCGGTGGCGACGGAGCCGAGCCCGTAGCCCGCCCGGACCCCTCGGGGGAGAGCCGCACCGGTCGGTGCACCGGAGGATCGGTCGAGGGCGGAGGTCACGGAGGTCAACCTAGTGGGCAGGGCCTGTGGGTGGAGGGTCTCGTCGCGAGTCGACCTGGGCTGCGAGCACCTCCGGCGTACGCACCAACCGGGCTACCCGTCCCCCGCAGGCTTCGCGGGAGCGGTGCGCAGCACCTGCTCGATCTCGCGCGCCACCGCTGCCTGCCCCGCGGCCAACGGGTGCAGCGCCGCCCCCTGACGGTTGCCGACGCGCCCCTGGATCCAGGGGTTGCGCGCGCAGACGTCGTGACCGATCGACGCGGCGTAGAAGTCGACGAACTCCACGCCGGCCTCGTCGGCGGCCGACCTCATCTGCTCGCGCAGACGCAGGATGATGTCGCGGAAGGTGGCGCGGTCCTGTGGGCGCATCCGGGGCAGCCGGGGGCAGTCGCCCCGTGACGGCAGCAGCTTGGGGTAGCTCACCAGCAGCACGCGCGCCTTGGGCGCCAGGTCCTTGACCTCGTCGAGGGTCGTGACCAGCGTCGCACCCACCTGGTCGACGATCGCGCCGAGGACGTCGCGCTGGTCATGGAGCGGGCAGATGCGCTTCGACTTGCGGCAGACCGTGGCGAGACGGGCGTA
>JBBSTI010000226.1:0-1788 GCA_038236005.1 Mycobacteriales bacterium
GCAGCACCTGGCTGGGCTGCAGGACCTTGCCGTCCGGACCGAACATGGCGACCCCGGACAGCCCGAGCTGCACCAGGCGCAGCGCCATCAGCCGGTTGTCGACGTGCCGGAACTCGATGCCGCCGAACTGGATCATGTCGATCTCGACCCGGCCGACGGTCAGCTGGTCCAGCAGGCTCGCCACCAGCTCGTCCGGCTCGTGCCGCTCGAAGAAGGCGCCGTGCAGCAGGTTCACGCCGACGACGCCCAGCGCCTCCTGCTGCAGCCGGGCATCTTCGTCAAGCATGCGCACGTGCAGGACGATCTGGCTGGGCTCGTCGGCCGGGTGCGCCTGGAAGCGGACACCCATCCACCCGTGGCACTCGTTGCCGCCGGAATAGCTGCGGGCCACGACGGTGTCGGCGAAGGCGAAGAACGCGGTCGAGTCGCCGCGGCTCTGTCCCAGCCGCTCGACGTTGAGGTCGAGCTCACGGTCGAGCATGGCCTGCAGCCGGCCCTTGGAGACGTAGCGGTCAGCCTTGCCGTAGACCGCGTCGCTCACGGCCATGTCGTACGCGGACATGGACTTCGCGATCGTCCCTGCGGCGCCGCCGGCCCGGAAGAACCACCGGGCGACCTCCTGTCCCGCGCCGATCTCGGCGACCGTGCCGTACCAGCGTGGGTCCAGGTTGACCCGCAGCGCCTTCTGCAAGGTGTCGGTCGACTGCTCCATCGGGCCCCCGGGTGACATTGGTGGGGGGGATCCTCGCACGCCTCAGGTGGCGGAGATGGCCTGCAGGACGTCGAGCCGGGCGGCGCGCCGGGCCGGGAGAGCCGCCGCGACCACCCCGGCGATCGCGGCGAGGACCACGAAGACCACGATCCTGACGTACGGGAACGCCAGCTCGGTGATCCCCTGATCGACCAGGGCCCGCTGCGCCGCCACGCCGAACGCGGTCCCGACCGCGATGCCGAGCAGCGCCCCGAACACCGCGACCGCCACCGCCTCGACGCGGATCATCGACCGGGTCCCGCGCCGTCCGAGCCCGACCGCACGCAGAAGCCCGATCTCGCGGGTGCGTTCGAAGACGGCCAGCGCCAGCGTGTTGACGATGCCGAGCACGGCGATCAGCACCGAGAGCGCGAGCAGCACGTTGACGATCGCGGTGATCGTGTCGATCTGGCTGGCCGCCTGCGCGGTCAGCTCGTCCTGGGTCTGCACCTGGATGGTCGGCAGCGCGTCCACCACCCCGTCCACCGCCGTGCGCAGGTTCTTCGCCGACGTGCCGGGGGCCCCGTCGACGAACACGATCCCGTCCTGAGGGGAGGCGAGGTCTGCGTCCGCGCTGGCGTCGAACAGGTAGTCGCCGAGCAGCGAGTTCCGGGCGTACGTCCCGACCAGGCGCACCGTGGTCGGCGACCCGCGCTCGAAGGTGACGGGCACCTGCTGGCCCACCGACAGGCCACGGTCCGCGGCTGTCTTCTCGTCCATCACGAACGTGCCCGGACCGAGCAGGGACAGGTCGCCCGCGCGGCTAGCCGGCTTGAGACTGCGCCCGAGCCCACCGTTCGTGAGGGTGGTGATGGACGCGGTCGTCGTCCCGACCGTTGCCCTGCCGAACCGGATCGCGTCGACCGAAGCGACCTCGGGCAGCTTCCTCAGGTCGTCCGAGACCGACGTCGGCACCCCGGTCTGGCCCTGCGGACTGACGATCAGGTCGGCGGCGAGCCCGTTCTTGACGATGCTCACGACGCTGGTCTTGGCCGAGGCGCCCAGCACGCTGACCGCGCTGACCAGGGCCAGACCGA
>JBBSTI010000227.1:0-1743 GCA_038236005.1 Mycobacteriales bacterium
CGGCCCTTCTTGCGGTCGGGGTGTCGGTAGGCCGCGACGAGCTGCTGGTAGATCCGCCAGCTCGCCTCGACCTGGACGTGCTCGTCCGCGGCGAACAGCGCGTTCAGGCGGGCGTGCTGGCGGTCGGTGAGCAGCTCGGCGCCGGTGTGCAGCACCCGGCGGGCCCCGAACAGCGGGTCCCCGGAGCGGCCGCGGTGACCGTGCAGGTCCTGCTGCACCCGCCGCCGGCACTGGTCCAGCGCGTCGCCGGCTAGACGCACGACATGGAAAGGGTCCATGACCGCGACCGCCTGCGGGAGCTCCTCGGCGGTGGCGGTCTTGAAGCCGGTGAAGCCGTCCATCGCGACCACCTCGACGGCGTCGCGCCAGGCCTGCGGCCGCTGCGCGAGCCAGGTCTTGAAGGCCTGCTTGGACCGGCCTTCGACCATGTCCAGCAGCCTTGCCGGGCCGGTCCGGTCACGTATCGGGGTCAGGTCGATCAGCACCGTGACGTACTTGTCGCCTGCTCTGGTGTGCCGCCAGACGTGCTCGTCCACACCCAGCACGGCGACACCGTGCAGGCGGGCCGGGTCGGCGATCAGCACCCGCCGACCCTCGGCCAGCACAGCGTCGTTGGCGGTGTTCCAGGCCACGCCGAGGCCTTCGGCGACCCGGGCGACGGTGAGGTGCTGACAGACGATCGCGATCAGCGCCCAGCGCAACGCGCCCCGGGACAGCGTCGCGCGGGGCTCGGCCGCCGCGCCGGTGTCTTGGCGCCACACGTGGCCGCAGCCGGTGCAGCCGAAGCGCCGGACCGTGACCAGCAGCGTCGTCGGGCGCCACCCGAGCGGCTCGTGCGCCAGCTCCCGGGTCACGCTGTCGCGCGGCACCCCGGCGCAGCCGCACCGTCGGCACCAGCGCTCTTGCTCGGCCTCGACCACCCGACACGCCAGCACCGCCCGGCCCGGCTCAAGGCGCTGCCCGAGCACCTCCAGACCGAGCTCGCCGAGGCGGCAGAACGCGCTCAGATCAGGGCAGGCGAAGGTAGCGTCCGGCATCGTCGAGGTCCTTCAGTTGGAAGCGTCAGAACTCCCATCCTCGAAGGACCTCGACCCTCAACCCCGCAACGCCACGCTCGACCTCTACACCCTCGTCTGTGAAGAGCCGAGAAAGGGCGTTCGGCGAGGGCAGCGGCGAGGGCGGCGGAGGGGGTGGGCGATCCGACTGCCGAGTCCACGTAGTCAGCATTCCAGGCCGTTATTTCAGTCGGCCCACAAGCAAACTCAGCGAAAGGATTACCGAACGCTTCTTCTGCGACCGGCGGCCAATCGGCAAGACTAGTCTGACCGCAGGCTGCCAACAATGCACCCGCCCCGGCAGCAATCAGAACCCTTGTCAGGAGACCCTTCATCGATTACCATTTTTGCGAGCGGGGGATAGCCGGTTGGCGAGGTTCTCACATCCTTTAGACCGCGTCAAAACATCTTCCGGCGTGCCAGCAGCGCACGAGCCCGCTCGACCGCGGGCAAGTCGTACCGTATTGGGCAGGAGCCCGCCGTCACCAGGTTCGCGGCCCAGCTGCCCCACAACCGAACGACGACCGGTGCGCCGGAGCGGACTCATCAGGTCGTGGGCGGCGTCGGTCGCGGCGTCCCGCAGGGGTCGGGGATACGGGACGCCGACCGGCCGGCTGATCAGTCGAGCGTCGCGTTCACCGGCACGGCCGGGGAGGTGACGCGGGCCCGACTGATTACCCGGTAGACC